>JBBSEU010000177.1:0-12150 GCA_038239365.1 Aggregatilineales bacterium | reverse complement strand
TGTTAACGTGCTTCCGAGTCGGACAACCTGCTTTCGCAGTGTCCCGTCTTCCCTCGGTCAGAACCGACTAACCCATACTGGTTTAATCTGCTCTGACCGCTTGACGACGGCTCGGTTTTAAGGTGCTTCTCTACTAAACTGTGCCAATTTCTGTACGTTTTGGCTTTCTGTCTTTAGCTGACTGCTGAGAGCTGAACACTGACAGCATTTCCCCAGAGACAAAAACGACCCGACAATCTTGTCAGGCCGCGAACTGTTCACCCTTTCAGGTGCAGTGCAACGCTGGTTGTCACTTCATTACCTATTCAGTTCGCGCTACCTTGCTTGTCGTCGTCAACTAGGCTTCTCACTTTTTTCTGAGTTCGTCGCGGTTCGTTTCGCTAACGTGTCGGGCATTTTACTGTGTGCTAATCCGCTTGTCAAGGCTTTTTCCAAAATTGCTTTATCCGTTATACTATCCGCCTTGTTATTGGCGGCAAGCGAAAGCGACTTTATGCGGATCATCATCACAGGGGCCGGTGGCCTGCTCGGACGGCGATTAGTCACGCTTCTGACCGAACGCGGTCACGCCGTGACCGGACTCAGCCACGCCGCGCTGGACATCACCGATTTTCAGGCCATTCAGCGTCAGATTGGGGCATTCGCGCCCGATCTCGTTCTGCACGCTGCCGCCATGACCCAGGTAGATCGCTGTGCTGAACAACCCGACGAAGCGATCCGCGTGAATGGCTTTGGCACACAAAATCTGGCGCTGGCCTGTCATCGGATCGGCGCGGCGCTGGCCTACATCAGCACGAACGAAGTCTTTGATGGTGAACGCGCTGCGCCGTATCTCGAATATGACGTGACCAGACCGATCAACCCGTATGGCTACAGCAAGTGGGTGGGCGAACAGGCGATCCGCGATCTGCTGCCGCGACACTATATTTTTCGTACATCCTGGTTGTTCGCGCATGGTGGCGATAACTTTGTGCAAAGACTCGTCAAAATGGCGGCCAGCGGATCAGCATTGCAAGTTGTTACCAATGAAGTGGCTGCGCCGACTTATGCCGAAGACTGCGCCGCCGCGATCTGCCGCCTGATCGAAACCGAGCGATTTGGTATTTATCATGTTGTGAACGAGGGCAACGCAAGCCGTTATGCGTTTGCGCGGCATGTCTTGGATTGTGCAGGCTATGCCGATGTGCCGATCAAACCGATTATTGGGGCACAGCGCCCGCGTCCCTCAAAGCCGCCAATGTACAGCACCCTTCGCAACTTCGCCGCCGCGCAGATGGGTATCACGCTCCGTCCCTGGCGCGAGGCGGTGAGCGCATTTTTCGAGCAGGAACGCGCCATCACCGTACACGAGATAAGCCCCGTTCGCCAATGACTGACTCGGCCTTATTTTCGGTGATCATCCCCAACTGGAATGGCGCGCATCATTTGCCGACTTGTCTGGATGCGCTGCGGGCACAAAGCTATCCGTGTGCGGAGATCATCGTGGCTGATAACGCCTCTACGGATGGCAGCCGCGATTTGCTGGCGACTCATTACCCGGAAGTGCAGGTGATCGCCCTGAGCGAAAATCGGGGATTTACGGGCGCGTGCAATGCGGGGTTGAAGGCGGCGCGCGGCGTATATAAGGCGCTGCTCAACAACGATACCGAAGTTATCGCCGATTGGATCGCGGAAGTGGTGGCCGCTTTTGAACGCCATCCCGAAGCCGGTGCGGTGGCCTCGAAGATGCTGCTTTTCGATCAGCGCGATCATTTTCACACAACGGGCGATCTATATCGCGTCGATGGCATTCCGGTCAATCGCGGCGTCTGGCAGATCGATCACGGCCAATATGAGGATGAGATCGAAGTGTTTAGCGCGTGCGGCGGTTCGGCGGCCTATCGTGCAACGGTGCTGGATACGTTGGGTTTGTTGGACGATGATTTCTTCTTTTCGTGTGAAGATGTCGATCTGGGTTGGCGCTTGCAGTTGGCCGGGTGGGGCTGCATCTACGCGCCGCGTGCAGTGGTCTATCATCGGCTGGCCGCGACAGGGGGCGGCGTGACGGCCAGCTTTTACGACGGACGCAACTTTATCTACGTATTGATCAAAGATTACCCGGCGGCACTCTGGCGAAAACACGGTGGCGCAATCCTTCGGGCACAGGGGCGGCTGGCAAGGGAGGCGATCCGGGCATGGCGCGGTGAAGCGGCGCGCGCCCGTTTGCGCGGAATGCTGACCGGAGTCGTGCGGATTCCCTGGCTGCTCAGCAAACGACGGCGCGTTCAGGCGAGTCGGCGTATCTCTATAGAGGCATTGGAAGCGAAGTTGACGCCAGTGCCAGGAAAGGTCTAGTTTTGGTGATGAATAATAATGAGCGTCCATTCCTCTCAATTGTCATTCCGGCGCTCAACGAAGAACGACGACTCACTGACAGCTTGCCCAAAATCGACGCTTTTTTGAAGATGCAGCCGTACAGTGCTGAACTGATTGTCGTGGAAAATGGCAGCACCGATGATACTGTCGGGGTGGTGCAGCGATTCGCGCAGACACACCCTTACGTGAAGCTACACGCCGGAGAGCCGCGCGGCAAAGGCCGAGCCGTCCGACGCGGAATGCTGGCCGCTTGTGGCGATTATCGGTTCATTTGCGATGCCGATCTATCCATGCCGATTGACGAACTGGTGAAATTTTTACCGCCGCAGTTGGATCATTTCGATGTGGCGATTGGCTCACGCGAAGCACCCGGCGCGCGGCGCATCGGTGAACCTGCCCGGCGACATATCTGGGGGCGCGTTTCCAACTTCATTATCAAAGTGTTGGGTGTGCGCGGCTTCGAGGATACACAGTGCGGCTTCAAGATGTTCACAGGCGCGGCGGCGGAAGACCTGTTTGGCGTGCAGCGCATTAACGGCGTGGGCTTCGATGTTGAACTGCTGTTCATTGCTCAGAAGCGCGGCTATGTGATCAGGGAAATTCCGATTGACTGGTACTACACGTCGGAAAGCAAAATGCGCCTGATCGAAGATTCCCTGCGCGCGATCAACGAGATCATGGAAGTGCGCCGCAACTGGCGTGCGGGACTGTACGCGCGCCAGTAAATAATGCTCATGATGAATGAAAATTCGACGCGGCAATTCCTCAGTAGGGCAAATCATCCTCAGTGGCAAGGTGTTCAGGCCGATGGCGCAGCACGGCATACTCATTGCCAGTCGCGCGCGCCTCAATATCGATCAGACGGGCGGGCGTTCCTGCCAGACTTTTAATTGATCTATCGCCGTATCCAGCGTTTGCCGCACTGCGTCGAGTGCCGTGCGGGTTTGCTCAAGACGAACCCGCTCACTCTGATCAGCCATGACGCACCGCCCATTCGAGCAGTGTCACATCCATCTCTGCGTTGAATTGGGCGGGGTTGCGGGGACGCATCGGCTGACCCGTTACGGCTCGGCGGAATAACGCCAACGCCGTATTCAGGGCATGATCATTCATCGCATCCAGCGAATGCGCGACGGCCACATCGAGCAGGGTACGGGCAGCGGTGTACAGGCGATCTCGCTGTTCGGGCGAAATTTCCGTCAGGCGCAGATCGCTGTAGACGAAAGGCGGCGCGTCAGGTGGTAGTTGCCCGACACGTGCAGGTAGCACCCCGGCAATGCGTGGGGCGGGCAGCATCAACTGCTCTGACGGAAAATGGGAATATGAAGCAGGCACGGACTGAGGTACAATTCGTTGCATGAGTAGGTTTTCCTATTCTTTTGGCGGCAAACGCCCGGTCTCAAACGAAGTGTTTGCCGCTGTATACTGTACGGCGAATAGTATACAGCCTATCTTATAGTTGTCAAGCGTTTGGCAAGTGCCTGTGAATGATAAAATCGGCCTTCGATTAGAACGGCTTCGCGCTATGCGAGAGCAGCGCGGACTGACTCAACGAGAGTTGGCGCGGCGTTGCAATCTCAGCGATTCAATGATTCAGAAGTATGAGACAGGTATTAACGATCCCACTGGACATACGTTAAAGCTCATTAGTGAACAACTCCAGGCAAGTGTTGATTATCTACTTGGCTTAACCGACTATCCACATATACAAGTACGTGAACCTTCTTTAGACGATAACGAGCGGGCTATACTAGAAATCTACCGCCGCGAAGGGTGGCCGGGCGTAATTCGGTATGGCGCAGAACGACTCATAAAATAGATGAGCATCAGAACGGATCGCCTCAAACAACTACGCGAAAATCACGGCTGGACACAGCAAGACCTGGCAGTAAAATGCGGCGTTACAAAAGTCCAGGTTCACCGCTATGAAACAGGGAGCAGCATACCGCCTTCCGATAAACTCAAATTACTTGCTGAGTTATTTAGTGTTACGTCAGATTACCTGCTTGGTTTGATCGACAGCGCAGCTCCCTATGCGTTGCCAGAGGGAAAATCACTAACGGATGAAGAACGCGGTATTCTCGAAATCTACCGCCGCGAAGGGTGGCCGGGCGTGGTTCGGTATGGCGCAGAACGACTCATCAAATAGAGACCAGCCTTACGATATGGCCTGCTGATTGCTGCTCATGGCGGAGATCAGATCGTACCGCAATACGTCAACCCAAATCTGCCACAATTTCCACAGAAACGGATGCAATATCATGCCAATCGTCATTTTCCATAAGTTGAGTGGCAATCTGGTATGTGCCGCTGCCAGCAAATGGTAAATTCATAAACCGAGCTATTGCCCTAAAACGGGCGGCGTCGGCTAAGTTAATATCGTATTCTAAAGGCTGTGGATTACCTATAATCTTTCCACTTGGGCTTTTTATTTGGACACGACCACGACCAGTTTCTGTTTGTTCAGGGTCTGAACGCTGCCATAAAGTAACCAATGTAACTGCGACAGGAAGCGCATCGATGGAACTGAGTTCTATTTCAACAGCGGGCAAGCGTCCAAACTGAATACGCTCAACAATTTCAATCAGACTGACCGTTTGTGTTTCTTGATTAACAATTGCCTGTTGGCATAGAATCGACCACAAATGCTGCACTAAGATATCCTCGCCTGTCTAGTATCAACATCAACGTTACTTACACTAGGGGTACCCGAATATGAAATGACTCCTAACCGACGCATTGGCGCGGGAAATGCTATTGGAACAGGGGAGCTGGTTGAGCTTGAGCGCAATTCGATGTTGAACCGTTGAGAAACGGTTTTATATGTCCTTTCCATCGGATAATAAGTCACATTCATCGAGATGGTTTGCTTGGTACTAATGATGGTTTCTGCTAAACGGCGTGCCCAAAACAGATTTGGAACAGCCATCAATCGGAGTGCGACTTGCAGAGCTACGGATTTGTGTGCCTCATTCAATGCAAACAGATACCCAAGCAGTGCGGCATCAAAGGAATGCTGAAATTCAGCTTCAGGCTCTGAAAACAGTACTCCCATAGCTCGATCTGCAATTTTGTTTGCTGTTTCCTGATCGGCGCGAATTAGCGCAACAAGCTGTTTAATTGCCTCTTTCTTGGCAAGCATGTTTAACAAACTGCGAAAACCGCTCATCACCGCTACTGATGCAGAGAACTGAATGCTTTCGATTTCTTCATATAACGTTGGCAAACTCATGAGGCCACTCTTTCTGTATAATATCCTATGATGCGGCCAAACTCATCTGGTACATCCAGCGCCGTATGAACGAATTCTGGCAAGTGACCCCATTTGCTTAGCACCAGGAAGTTTCTTATGCCGCTTGTAGGATGAAGGGCTTCAACTGAGACGAGAACTCCCACGTGAGTTGGTTCGTTATCATCAGCATATACAACCACATCCCCTACAACAGCATCTTGTGAAGTAGTTTCATGATAACCATCATGTCGTAGAACGCTATATATGTGGTCAATGTCAATCCACGCACGTCTGGCTGCAAAAATCATTCCAACACAATTATAGGGATACGTAGTTAAAGAACGAATTGTTGCGTTAGGGTGTTGCATGATCCGAATTTGCTGTTCAAGGTTTCGTTGCGCTGTATTGATTATGGGCATAGCTTCCAACGGTATTGACCATCCTGAACGGGCATAAATAGGGTTTGGCGGCGGTATGTAGCCTAGACTGAGAATCAAGAATTTGGATCCTTAGGCTAATAACAAGATGCGTATCTTGATTATAGGTGATGCCCGTCCATTTGTAAAACTTGAGCCGGGGAGTCGATTCCCCGGCTCAATAACGCGACTCAGGTTAGTTCGCGGAGTGCTGTCCACTGCGCGCCGCAAGCAGTTCCAGAATCGCCTGCTGATTGCTGCTCATGGCGGATATCAGATCGTGCGTCGTTGCTTCCTGATGTTCCATCGAGGCGATCAACTGCTGCATCAACGTGCGAAGTTCCAGGACGGTATCGTGCATAGCGGCGGTCACTTTGTCGCGGTCATCCTGACGCTTGACCATCGCCGGCCAGAACTGATCGGTGAACCAGGGCCAGATGCGCGTCAGCAGAAACCAGCCGAGGCCAATAAACAACGTAGTGGATAGCCCATTCTGGGCAATGAACTGACTGACAAGCGTGGTGAAGTCGGGCATTTTTCGCTCCTTATAGCTCTCAGCAATCAGCGGTCAGCTTTCAGCCAAGCCATTCTTTTTAGCCAGTAGAAGATGGCTCTTTGCTGATCGCTGATTGCTGAGAGCTTTTTAGATTTCGAGGCCGAACAGGGTGATCACGGGGCCGTTGTTGAGGATATTCGCGCTGCCGGTGCCGTTACCGCGCGCTTGCAGCTTGAAGGTGTGCGCGCCTGCTGAAAGTCCGGTGAACAAGCCAATCGCGGTGACGGCGTGAACCTGAGTGCCGCCGCCTGCAACAGCGTTGTTGACAAGTCCACTTGTGCCGCCCGCGCGAGTTGTGCTATCGACGATCCAATCCAGGTAGCACGCGCCGCCGCTGGCAGAGGCGTTAATCAAGGCACTGGCGACAAGTAGGACGCGGCTGCTGTTAAGTGTGAGTGTCAGGATCAGGTTAGTGGCGTCCACATCAACGAAGGTGGTGCTGCTGGTGGTGTAGTCGGAGGTGCCGCTCCGCACAACGAATCCAGTGGGGCGGCCTGCCAAGAGGTAATTCAGATCGTCTCGAAGCTGACTATTCAGATCGGACGCAGCCACGATTTGGCCGGGCGTCCAGGTAACGGGGATGTTCCAGGGCATGGGGTTGTTTCTCCTTCTAAACCGCTAACCGAGTTGTCAGATCAAGTTCGGAGTAGCCGACGACACCCAGATTCCAGTAGGTGCGATCATCGGCGCGTTCGGTGCGCCAGGTGAGCGTGAACTGCTGCGGCGTGATTTCGAGGCGCTGCCCAACGATGCGGCACAGCAGATTGTTGATCCCGGTTTGCGAATCGGTCAGGCGGATCGCATCGAACAAGTTGAGCGAAAAGATGTTCGTGCCATTGAGGACGGGTTCATTGCGGATCGTGACCGATTCGACGCGGGTGAACGGCGCACGATAGCGATCCAGCAGGTAGGCCGCCAATGACTCGGCGACGATCACATCGGCACTGAGCGGTAGATCATGGGTAAGTGTCCGTTTTTGATAGGCGGACTGGCTGGCCGTATCTTCGCGGGTTTGCGTGACCGGATCGTAGGTGGTCACGGGCTGGCCGCGTACCTGCAATTTGGTGGCAAACAAGGGGCCAAGTGCGCTGTTTTGCAGTGTGAGCGTGATTTCCGAGGCACGCACATCGGGCGCGGCAATAGCGAAGTAAGGCGACGTGGTGTAATCGCCCAATGAACCATCAGCTTTTTCGTTGATGGCATAATCGGTGTAGGCCACCAATGGAATGATCACACCCGTTCCGCCGATGATATTGCCCGTCGCATCACGGAAATGCAGCGTCACTTTGCGCGTACCCGGTCCGCCCGGCCCAATGGGTGGGATATGCAGCGCGCCGTTGGCTTGTGCTAACACGCTGACTAATCCAACGGTTGCGCGTGGATGGGCGATCACTTTCACGACGTTGAAGATCGTCTCCGCATCGCGGCGCACGATCAGCGCAAACGGATGGGCATTCAGCGTCAGCGCGGGGGTCAAGGGTGCAAAGAAGCTGCGCCGATCATAAAAGGTGGGCGTGCCGTCACGAGCGATGAAGAACCGTCCGAAGTCGCTTTCGGCGCACTGTCTGATCGCCTCAAGCGCGGGAGTCTGATCGGCTAACCAACCGTCGGCGGCAATGTCGAACGTCTCTGCGCTGGCGTGATAGTTCGTGACGGGCGGCGTGTAGGCCGCGCTGACCAGTGCCGCGATCAACTGATCGGCGCGCTGGTTGGTTTGCAGAGGCAGACTGACCCGTTGATAGGCCAGCAGCGCGATTCCATCCACGCACTCAATCACGACTCGGCGGCGGCCAAATGCCCCGGCTTCCGGGACGATTCGATCCACAAGGCCGCGAAAGATCGGCCAGAAAGTGACGCCATCCGTTGCCCGAACCCGCATCTGACGACGTGGCAAGAGAGTCCCGTAGAGCGATCCAGCGGCGTAATCGGGACTGTAGCGTTGGGTGGCATTATCGAGCGTCAGGACACACGTCCCAAGCGCGGCCACTGAATCGAGCAAGCCGCCGCTCATGCCCGATTCGATTTTTGCGCCGAACACATTGGCCGCTTCGTCAATCCAGGTTATGCCGTCGCCAGACCAGTTGAACTCGAATAAGAAAGTGGTGGGCATCGGCTATACCTCAATCGTGAACACATGCCAGAACTGCGCGGCGAAGTACAGGCAGCCGCCATACGACAGTGGCGCAAGGTAAACGGTGTAGGTTGTCGGCGTGAATAATGTGCCGTTCAGTTTTGGGTTGGCGCGGATCGCATCGGCGTATTTATCAACCAGATCAACGAGATTGGGCAGATTACTACGAACGCCCTTTCCGGCACCGATAGGCGATACCAGCAGCATATGTGTCACCAGATAATTGACCAGTGCGCTTGAACCGGACGGCGTGGCGATCCCAAATTCGCCGTATTTGCGCCGCCGCGTCGAATCGAGCGTTGGGGCGATGATCAGGGCGGGCAGGCTGGCACGGCTCAGCTTTTCGGGCACGGCGTCCAGATCGTAGGAATGGTTGACGCCGGGCACGCTAATTTGTGAGAGAGCGGTCAGGGCAGAACGGAATTTGCCGGGCATGGGGGACTCCTTTCGGGGATTGATTTCGGTTTCGCGGGGCGGTGTGTAAGATTGAGACTACTTAGGGCTACCAGTCAATTTGCGGCGTGTCTTGAATGATTTTCGCGGTGTAGAGCAATTCGGTCTTGAACCGATCACGCCCGCTGATTTCCTGAAGCGAATAGGGGTATTGTCATGAGTACGATCAGTTTGCGATTGACGGAGTCGCTGCACAAGGCCGTGCGCGAACTAGCGCAGAAAGAGAACATCTCGATCAATCAATTCATTACACTGGCAACCGCCGAAAAACTGTCGGCGCTGCTCACCGAAGAATATCTGCAAACACGCGCCAAACGAGCCAACCGTGAAGCCTTTGACGCGGTGCTGGCGAAAGTCCCGGACGTGCCGCCAGTGCCTGGAGATGAGTAGTTATTCGTTTGTACTTTCCAGCGGGATCACATTGATATAAGCCGAAAAACGAGCAAAATCAGAGACGTTGTGGGTAAACAGCGTCGTCACCTGATTTGCCAACATTGCGGCAACAATATTGCCGTCATGGATCTGTTGCCGCCCATTTCAACCTGTTTGACTAGTTTGAGGAATTGCTCAAGTACCTTTGTTGTGTCCTCCGCAACCTGAAAGGTATTTCGCAATTGCTCGATTTGTATCAACAGTGCGGTCTTTGGAATCGGTTGGCTATATGTTTGTGAGCGACTGGCATTCGCGGCATACTCCCGAAGGATTTGATGGCTAATCCAAAGCACATGTCCATCTGCTCGAAATTGATTAAGAGTGGCCTGTGCCTCTGCATGTAACGGTGCCGAAAGGATTGTCGCGCGCGTAATGATGTTGGTATCAACGAATATTGGATTAACGTTCGTTGTCATCGTCTTCACGGCGCAACGTCAACTCATCCGGCCAGGGACCAACATCAAAGACCTGTAGACCAAACGCTTCGCGGAACGTTTCTTCCCGTACCGAATGGGGTTGAATCGCTTCGATCAATGCTTTTTGCAGATCGGGCGTCAATTTCTGAGCGGCTTCAACCAATTCTTCAAAGGTTATATCTGCCATTGTTAGCAGCCTCATTCAGTCCGTTCTCAGTTTAACGCCTTGTAATTGCTGTTACAACTGACAAGCAATTAAACGTTAGACTGCCCCGCCCACTTTTCGCAGCGCCACCAGTTCATCGACCAGATCGGGTGGGAAGGCCGACGGCACACGCCCGCCACCTAACATCGGATCGCTGGTCTGGCCGCCGTAATCGCCGGAGTCTTCCAGCCGCAAGAGCCAACCCGCCCAACGTAACGCGATCTCGGTCACATCGACGGGCGGCACGTAGACTGAGATTGGCGTACTGACAACGTGTGCCGCCGGAGCAGAACCATTTGCACCGCGCACGACGGTAAGCGCGTTGGTGGCCGTGTTCACGCCGATCAGGTGCAGATACTCCGATTCGATCCGCAGCAGTTGGCCGATTTGAAAACGCGGTGAATTGTTCCAGCTATCCGCGCCTGCCGCGTTACTGACCGTGAGCGTCGTGCTACCTGCGCTGATCCCGAAGGTCGTGATCGCATCGCCGGACGCGCGCCACGCATTCGCGTAATCATCATGCCAGCCCCACACGCCCGTCACGCTCAGGCAGCGCGTTTTGGTGGTCATGTACAGGAAGAAGGCCTTGGTCACATCCAGTTCGATCCCGTAGAAGGGGCCGAAAATCCCACCGAGCAGGATAATCGCGGATGGATCGATAATCGAGCCGTCGCCATTGGTGAGCGTGGTCAGTTCCAGCAGATCGCCCGTGCGGAACAAGAGCGTCCGCACACTCCGATAATCGACCAGGCGCGTCCCCACTGAAGGCGAAAACGTGCGCCCGATGTGCCGATCTATCTGGGCAGACGCGGCGCGCAGCTTGGTGAGAAAACGGGCATCATCGGCGGTATCGGCGACGGCCAGGTTTTGCCGCGCTCGGAGTTGATCGAGCGTGGCGTAGGTGTTGAGGGTGGACATAGCGGGGAATCCTTTCCTGCCCGATATGGCTATATCGGGCAAAAACGAGTGATCAAATTACTCGAACATTACATTCAGTGCCGCGCCCGTCCCTGTGACCACCGCATACAACCCGACATTGAACGAGAAACCTTGCGCGTCGGGGAAGGTGCTGGTGTTGGCAGCGGCACTCAATGTCAGGATCGGGTTACCAGTGGCGCTTGTGTTATCGTAGAGCGAGCAGGTGGCGGTTGCGGCTGCCGCCGTGAGCGTGACCAGATGCAGCGCGCCGGGACGATTGACGAGTTGAACCCCCGCCGTGACGCCTGTATAGGCCGATTGTTGTGGAATGACGGACATAGATAGTTTCTCCTCGACTATGCTGACGGCTGATTGCTGACCGCTGACTGCTAAAACAACACGTTTTCCAGCACAAAATACACACTTGCCAGCAAGTCGCTGGTGGTGCCGTTCCAGGCGGCGTTGGTCGTGATCTTGATGCCGATCAGGTCGCCCGCGTTGAAGCGCACGCCGCCATATTCCTTGATCGTCGTACCGCTGGCCGCCGTCGTGAGGATCACCTGAAAGCCAGTGACCGTGCCGTTGATCGTCACATCGAGCGTTAACTGTCCGGCACTGGCGGCAGCACTGAGCGCGGCGGCCAGCCCAACAATCGATCCGGCAAAGGGCATTGGTTCGCCTGTCACGTTGAGAGTACCCGATGCAGCGCGTGTCTCAATCGCGTTGAGTGCGATGGCGGCCAGGGAAGCGGCCACCTGTTGGCGGGCAAAGCGCGCCGTGAGCAGGGGATACATGATCCCGATTTGTTCCTGTAAAAGTCCGGGCATTGGGGAAAGTCTCCTGTGGTATTTAGCCCTCACCCCCTAGCCCCCTCTCCCCCGGGAGAGGGGGAATCGGAAGGAGCGGATATTGGGCTAAGGTTGTTTGATACGGCGAAAAAGACAATCAAGGGGGCAAATTTGCCGATCCGACTCCCCTCTCCCGAGGGAGAGGGGGCTAGGGGGTGAGGGCTGGCTGGTCGGGGTGAGGGCTGTTA
>JBBSEU010000176.1:0-12168 GCA_038239365.1 Aggregatilineales bacterium | reverse complement strand
CCACAATCTCTACCAGACCTCTTCACCGCTCTTCGACACGCTCTTGAAGCGATTTCGGTCAACGATGCTCTGGGTTTCTTTTGTAGTGCTGGCTTCACCAATATTCCCTAGCGGTTCAGCCTACTTGATTTTCGCTGTAAGGTTTGAAAACCGAATAAATCCAGACGTCCAATATATTACGTAAAGAATAGTTGTGACCAGCCAACTGGATACAGCTCATCTTTACGAATATCGCCCCGTCTTCACTAAACCATCCGTCAAAAGCACTGAGAAATTCACTGTCGTCATCAACTTTTTGACTAATCGCGCTTCACGGTTGCCCAAATTCAATTTATAGAGCAAGCCTCAGTTGTGCGAATGGCTCAATTCGGTTAGCATAGTATAATACAGGGATTAAGGCAGTACGGATGCCCGATAATTCTATCTTTATTCTGGCGCTTGCACTGCTAAGCATTGCGCTGGTTGCAGGCATGACCGTCCTGACGCTTGCCCTCAGTAATGGACGTGCCCTCAACCGTCAACTGGCCTTAGTCCTGCTGGCCTTTATGATGATTAACGGTCTTGAGGTGACGATTCGGCTGCAGAGCGGTGCTGGCTATTCAGGCGAAGTGCGGAGCCTGATCGCCAAAGGGGTTGATGTGCTGGCATTGTGCGGAGCCTGGATCATCTTTCGGTTTGTGCAAACGTTGGTGGGCGTGCGCGACTGGACAAGCACCATTTCACGACTGTTTGCGGGCATTGGGGTTGTCTTAGGTGTCTTGATCATCATCATTCTACCGGGCAACGCGGCCAAGCTGCTGACTTATGGATTGATTGTTTATGTGTTATGTGTGCTGGCAGCAACGGCGACGCTCATGTGGCAAGCCCGCCGCCAACGTATCAGTCCGTTTTTCAATGTGGGGATCGGCTTACTGCTGGTCTCCGTGATCCCGGTGGTGCTTCCCAGTTCGCAGCAATTCTGGCTTTCGGCCTGGTTTGGTGCGGCAGCTTCGATTTTGTTAGCAATAGGCATTGTCCGTTTAGGGGGCTTGAATGCCTTTGAAAGTGAGCGTTCACAATTGGCAATTGCACGCGCGGCAGGCGTCTCGCTGACGACACGCCTTGAAATGGCAGATTTGCTCGATCTGATCGCACGACAAGCGGCGGGGTTAGTCGGCTCGCCCGGTTGTGAAATCTATTTGGCCGAGGCCGAGACGTTGATTTATGCGGCTTCATATGGCTTCCCGCCCGAAGTGAAACAGACGCCATCGTTCCCGTTTGGCGCTGGCTTGGCCGGGCAAGCCGCCAGCACACGGCGTGTTGTCAATGTACCGGATTACGCGCAGTGGCCGGGACGTTTGCCGATGGCACAAGCTATCGCCCCAGTACACAGCGCAGCCGCGATCCCGCTCATCTTCGCCGATGAAGTGGTGGGCGTACTGAATGTCGTGGAGTTCGGCACAGAGCGCATTTACACCGATGAAGACATGGCCGTGTTGGAACTCCTGGCACCGCAAGCCGCTATTGCGATTGTCAACGCGCGCGCTTATGCCCAGGTTGCCCAACGCGAACAACATTTGGCCGAAGAACGGGATCGGCTGCTGCGCGTTCACGAAGCGGTTGGACAAATGCTTGCCACGCCCGAACCATTAGATCGACTGCAAGTGGCGGCTGATGCAATTCGCGGGCTGGGCTGGAATTGTGTGCGTATTTCGCTGTTCGATCCGTCTTTGAATGTCCTCAAACAGGTCATCGCAGGTCGCTCGTGGAATGACAACGCCCATAAACTCTCCTGGGAAGATCGGCTGACTCAAGCCACCGAGTCGCAGCGGCTTGGCGTGGCTTATTACATGCGTGATCGGAACAACCCGGATCACCGCGCGCAGTGGTCAAAGCAGGACTCGTTATTTATCCCGCTGCGGCTCAGCGATCAGCGCGTGGCCGGCGTGATCGAACTCTCCGAACCAGTGGATGGTCTTGCACCAAGTGAAGAAGAGCTACGTCCGCTTGGCATCATGTCTGCACAGGCCGCCGCGACACTTGAAAACAGCCGCCTGCTGGACGATTTGCAGGCTGCCAAAGACGCGCTAACCGATCAGGTTGAAGAATTGATGATGCTTCAGTCCGTTGATCAGGAATTGAACGCAACGCTGAATCTGGATAGTGTAATGATGCTGGCAACCGATTGGGCACTGCGCCGGACTGGGGCACGTGCGGCCATGTTTGCCATCACGACGACGGACGGTACAGGACTCGTGCCGCTGGTTCACCTGGGCTATCCGGCAAAGGCGATGTCCTACAGTGAGGACCATCCCCTGCCCATCTCGAAAGGCATTATCGGGCGAACGGTTCGCACGCGGCAAATTTCGTTGGTACGCGATGTGACGCAAGACCCCGACTATATGGCTTTCGCGCCGGGAATGCACGTTCAGATCGTGGTGCCAATGGAGATGCAGGGGCGCGTATTGGGCGTCATCAGTTTGGAAAGTGATCGTAATACCACCTTTAGCGACTCCGATGTGGAGTTTATTCAACGTTTGGCAGCGCGGGCAGCGGTAGCACTTGATAACGCCCGTCTGTACCGTGAAGCCGAACGGCGCGCTGATGAGATGAGTACGTTGTATTCGGCAGGCCGTGCCATCTCATCCAGCTTGGAGCGCGAAGAAATCCTGCCAGTGATTGCACAGTCAATTGCGGCGATGCTCAATATGTCCAGTTCCGTGATCGCGGATTGCCGCGTGGATCGGATGCAGGCTGTCGTATTGACTACTTATCGACTGGGCACGGCACAAAACGCTTCTGAAGACCTTCCGGCCATCGGCGAAACCTGGAACCTGAATTCGATGCCCGCCTTTGGTGAGGCGATCCGCACCCATCGAACGCTGGCACTGCGCCGCGCCGATCTGAATGCTGTCACCTGGGAAGCCAGTTATATGGATGTGCAGGGCATCAAGGCAATGCTGCTGACGCCGCTCGTCGTGCAGAACGAAGTCCTGGGGATCGCTATGGCCTTCGAGAGCCGCCGGGATCGCGCCTTCACGTTCGATGAAACACTGTTGTTCGAGTCGCTGGCGAGTCAGGCGGCAGTTGCCTTCCGTCAGGCCAAGTTGTACGATGAAGTGCGCGAACTCGAAAATCTGAAATCCGAAATGATCCGTATGGCCTCGCACGACTTGCGAAATCCGCTCGGTAACGTGATGGGCTATTTGGAAGTGCTGGTCATGCAGCTTGGCGGCACGCTGGGCACGGAACAGATGGAGTTCGTCACGAATATTCGCCGTTCGGCGGCCAGCATGAAATCACTGATCGATGACTTGCTCACACTGGAAAAAGTCGAGAGCGAACGGCAGTCATCCTGGGTACAGCTTGATTTCAGCCAACTGGTTCAGGATACCTATGAAGTGCAGTTAGCGTCTGCTGCACTCAAGCAGCAAACACTGCTGCTTGAGCGTGACCCGGATACGCTGATGGTCTTTGGCAGTTCTACACAACTGCGACAGGCTGTCTCGAACTTGATCAACAATGCGATCAAATACACGCCCGAAGAAGGGCAAATCATCGTGCGCTTGCGCCAGATAAACGAACAACTACGCTTTGAAGTCGAAGATAACGGCTACGGCATCGCGCCGGAACGACAAGCCCGTTTGTTCCAGCGATTCTACCGCGCCAAGCAGCCCGGCACCGATCATATTCCCGGTACAGGGCTGGGTTTGAGTCTGGTCAAGACAGTGATCAATCGGCACGGCGGCGAAGTATGGGTTAAGAGTGTCGTCGGGAGCGGCAGTACATTCGGGTTCTGGCTGCCTGATGCGGAAACGACTCTGATGGCAATGATCGCTCAGCCTGGCTCGAAGGGGAATTAACCACCCTCATTTTGCAGCGTCGGGCAGTATGACATTATCCGGGCCGAAGCGCCAAGCCGGGGGTGTTACGGCTGAATCGTATACCCCTGAGTCAGTCGCACTCAAGCCGATTTGTGCCGGATCGTAGGCCAGTGTTTTACTGCTGTTATAAACAATCACGCCATACTGAATATCCAACACGTAGACCGGAAACCCCGTTGGGCTGGTGAGTAATATACCCGGCCACTTGAGGCGGAAAGCATCCCCAATCGGTTTGACGCTGGCCTGCGATCCGTCAAACGTCCCGACATACACCTGGAGCGGCTCGGTGCGGGACGTGCTGCCGATTACAACCAGGCGGCCATCCGGCAAAAAGTGATATTCGCTCGTCACTTTCGGAGCGTTCTTGCCCACAAAACTGATCGGTTTTTGTGCGCTGTTCAAATCAACGAGTGCCGCGCCGCCTGCATCATCCGGGTTATTCCCCTTTTGATTGAACAATAAAATCTGGCTGCTATCTGGCAGCCACATTGCGGAGCCATATTGAACCGGATCGTTCGCAGTGAAACGTGCCAGACGGGTTTGCTTGCTGGTTGCCAGATTAAATACTTCCCAACCGTAACCGCTCGGCTCGGTGAAGCGGATCAGCAGCCATTTGCCATCGGGTGACCATGAAACTGGCGTGTAAGTGATCCGTTCCTGGGTGATCGGCGTATCAATGATGATCTGTTTCGGATCGCCTTTTTCTGCCCAGAGATAAACTCCGGTTGGCGGTGTGCGGGCGAACTTTGCATAGTCCTTGTCCGAGGCGCGCAGGCCGAAGGCCAGTATTTTGCCATCGGGTGACCAAACCGCATCGTAGGCGCGTAACGGATCAATCGTTTTAGCGGCAGATTTCCAGGCTTTGGCGCGTCCGGCAGCCAGCACCTGCCCACTTTCGGTGGTGTAAGCAAGTCTCCCATCGGCGGCAATATCGAACGACAGGATATTTTCGGTAGTCTGCGTCACGCGCGTCGCATCCGGGCTATGCGGATCGGCGCGTGCGATATAAACCGTTGCAGAGCGACGATTGCTCAGGTAATACATCGGCGCGGTGAGTTGGATCGTCTCAAGCGCGATAGGTTTGAATGTTGGGATTGGCGATGATGTCGGAAAGCTGGTATCAACTGTTGATTGTGTCTGTGCTGGAACTGGGGTGATGGATGGTTCGGGCGTCCAGGTGGGCGGCAACGGTTTGGCGGTGGGTTGCAAGGCGGCACTGGTGAACGTTGCGCTGCCAAAAATAGCGATATTAATCAGGACACAAAGCAGAATAGCGAAAACATTACGACTCATCACGGTAATCTCAGTTTAGTGATTGATTTTTCACAAGTATTCAAAGATGGGCACAGTTTATCATCGAATGTGGCAAAGCACGAACGAGGCTTGCCTGAATCGACTACTGTTCAGCGATTAACTGACTTGCCATATCAGTTGCCATTCTCGGTCTATAATCGTTAGCAGTGAGGTTATTGGCATATATCTTGTTCTGACAAGACCTGAATTTGTTTTTCATGGTTATGTTTAGGAGGATTAACAATGCGTGATTCATTTTTACGGCGGCTGGGCACAGTGGCTATCGCGCTGTGCATTTTGCTGCTCTCAGGCTCGTGGAGTCGTGCCGCGCAAACGCCTAAAACGCTCGTCCTGGGTGTGATCGGTGTGGATAGCCCAACCGCACGCGGCGTCCAATTGACTGTCGAACGCTTCAACGCGCGTGGCAATACTGTTACACCCGATGGCACTCAGTATCGTTTGGAAGTGCAAGTGCGCGATGCCAACAACGCCAGCGAAATTGGCACGGCCATCACTAATCTGCGTCAGGCAAACGCGATTGCTATCTTTGGGCCTGATAACGATGAGTTGGCACAGGCCAGCGTGAACGTTTTGCTCAGTGCAGGTGCGCCCGTATTCACTTCTGCGACGAGTCCGGCAGTCAGCACCACCGGGTCCTTGTTCCGGGTGCGCGCCAGCGACGCCCGTATGATGAATGCTTATGCCCAATACATAACTACTGATTTGGGCAAGAACAAAATCGCCATCTTCCAGGGCGATCCCATCGTTGCTCAACGCGTGACGGTATTCAGCACCGCGTTAGGCCAACTTGGTAAAACCCCGGCCAACACCGTCTTGCAGGTAGCAGGCGGTCAGATCAAGGATACGGCGCGTGTACTACTTGGTTCGCAGCCGGATATGATCGTGGCTTTTGGTGTGCCTGATCAGGCGGCGACACTGCTGCGTGAACTGCGCGGTCAGGGCTACACCGGAACGTATGGCTATCCTGATGCCCAGGATCGGACTTTTATTCGCGCGCTGCCCACTGAATTACGCTCTGGGATCGTTGGGGTAAGCAACTGGGTGTACAGTAATCCCTCTGCTGTGAGTAGTCAATTTGTACGCGATTACGTGGCCTTGTTTGGCGAAGTGCCAACGGCTCAAAGTGCAGCCGCCTACGATGCAGCGGGCGCGGTCATCATTGCGGCAGCACGCAACGGCATCGCGCCGGATGCAATTACGCGCGGTTTGCTGGCATTGCCCAAAGTCGAGTCGATTCAAGGGAATTTCAACGGCGCACTTGGCAACAACGAATTGAGTGCCGATGTTACTGTGTTTACGACAGGCAGTTATGGCGCTCCAGTCCTCAATGCACGCTTTGATGAAACTGGGCGACTGACGGGCCCAGTCGTAGCAGGCAGCACCACTGCACCATTGGCAACCCAACTACCAGCCGCTTCACCGACTCCTGAAGGTGTAACCGCAACCGTCAAAAATTCATCGCTTAACGTTCGGCGCGGCCCCGGCACAAATTATGATGTGATTGGCCGCTTGCGCCAGAATGATGTTGTGCAGGTGATCGGCATTAGCCCGGCGGGTGACTGGGTGGAAATCAGTTTCGCGCAGCAGCAGGGTTGGATTGTAACGAATCTAGTGACGATCAATGGCAGCCTGACCACTGTACCGATCATCGAACCACCACCATCCCCAACGCCACCCCCTGCTACTGCTACGCCCACCGCGCAACCCTTCCCCGATCTGGTGGTGTTGAGTACCGTCTTTAACCCGCCGCAGCCCAAATCCGGCCAACCCTTTACTGTTTCAGTTGTGATCCGCAATCAGGGCGTGGCGAATGCCGGACAATTTGCCGTAGCCGCTTCGTTCCTGCCTGGAAATGTCTATGCGGCGCAGACTGTCCCCGGCTTGGCCGCAGGTGCCGCTACGACAGTGAACCTGACCGCAACCGTCACTGGTCCCGGCACCTATACCGTTGCAATTGTCGTTGACCTGAACAAGGAAGTGAATCAGGGGCCGAACAAAAAGAGCAACGAGTTCCCGATTAGCTACACCGTCGTACCGTAATCTGACCCTTATAACTCCACACTCTTTTCTTTGAGTGTGGAGTCTGATTCCTCATGCCATCAATCCGCGATACGTTATAATTGTTCAGCACGAATAAATACAACACATCTTTGGGAGCAATAAAATGACAGACGCCGTTAATAACGCTCAACCGACGGATACCCAGGATTGGTATTATCCGCCGGAGGAGTTGGCAAAAAATGCCCATATCCCCAACTATGAAGAAGTTTATGCGAAGGCGCAAAAAGACCCACAGGCGTTTTGGGCAGAACGCGCTGAAGAACTCGAATGGTATCAGAAGTGGGATAAAGTGCTGGACGACTCGGACGCCCCATTTTACAAGTGGTTTGTGGGCGGCAAAACAAATATTGCCTTGAACGCGCTGGATCGGCATATCAAAACATGGCGGCGCAATAAACTGGCGCTCATTTGGGAAGGCGAACCGGGCGACAGCCGAACCTACAGCTACTATCGGCTCTGGCAGGAAGTGAACAAGTTCGGCAACATTTTGCGGAGCATGGGCGTCAAAAAAGGAGATCGGGTCACGATCTACATGGGGCGCGTACCCGAATTAATGATCGCCATGCTGGCCTGTGCCAAAGTCGGCGCGATTCACAGTGTTGTCTATGGCGGCTTCTCAGAGCAGGCATTAGCGGATCGCATCGAAGACGCCCAAAGCCGTGTCCTGATCACCCAGGATGGTGCATGGCTGCGCGGCAATATCGTTGAACTCAAAAAAATCGCCGATGAAGCGGTCAAGCGCAGCCCCGTTGTTGAACACCTGATCGTCTACAAGCGGACTGGTCACGATGTTCACATGGAAGCTGACCGCGATTTCTGGTGGCATGATTTGATGGCACTGCCGATTGCTGCTACGAAGTGCGAAACCGAAGTCATGGACGCCGAAGACCCGCTGTTCATCCTGTATACGTCCGGCACAACGGGTAAACCGAAAGGCATTTTGCACACACACGGCGGCTATCAGGTGTACACCAGCACCACGCTCAAATGGGTATTCGACATCAAGGATGAGGATCGCTACTGGTGTGCCGCCGATCCGGGCTGGATCACCGGGCACAGTTACATCGTTTATGCGCCGCTCATTTTGGGCGCGACGGAATTCCTGTACGAAGGCGCACCGGGACACCCCTACCCGAATCGCTACTGGAAGATGATCGAATATTATGGCATTTCGATCCTGTACATGGCACCGACGGGTATTCGCGGCCTGATGCGCTTCGGCAATGCGTGGCCGTCACGTCACGATCTGTCATCGCTGCGGCTGCTCGGCTCGGTAGGCGAACCAATCAACCCGGAAGCGTGGAAGTGGTACTATGAAGTGATCGGCAAGAGCAAAGCGCCGATCATGGATACGTGGTGGCAAACCGAAACGGGCGGCTTCATGATTACGCCTATGCCCTCGACGCCGCTCAAGCCGGGCAGTGCCACGCGGCCATTCCCCGGCATCGAGGTTGATGTAGTCGATGAGGAGGGCAAATCAGTACCCGCCGGGACAGACGGCCTGCTCGTGATCAAGAAGCCCTGGCCGGGGATGCTGCGTACCGTCTACAAAGACCCGGATCGTTACAAGCGTCAATACTGGGAGCGTTTTCCCGGTATGTATCTGGCAGGTGACGCTGCCCGCCGTGATGCCGATGGTTATATCTGGGTCATCGGGCGCGTGGACGATGTGATCAAGGTAAGCGGCTATCGACTCGGCACGGCGGAAGTTGAAAGCGGGTTGGTCAGTCACCCATCAGTCGCAGAAGCCGCCGCGATTGGCTTGCCCGATGAACTGCGCGGTAACATCATCTATGCTTACTGTATCTTACGGCAGGGTTTCGAGGGCAGCCCGCAGCTTGAAGAAAAACTCAAGGATCATATTCGACACGAGATCGGGCCGATTGCAGTGCCGTCCAAGATCGAGTTCGTCAAGCAGCTACCCAAGACGCGCAGCGGAAAGATCATGCGCCGCGTGTTGAAGGCGCGCGCGCTCGGCCAACCCGAAGGCGATGTGAGTACATTAGAAGAATAAGGTACAGGTTAAGCCGGGAGTGCAATGCTCTCGGCTTTTTGAGGAAATGCGATGGCTGTTCAGGAACGCTTGTACACCGCCGACGAATTTTTCCAGATGGATTTTGGAGACAGTGGAAAGCTCTACGAATTGGTGAAGGGAGCTATCGAGGAAGTGCCACTCTCAGGCGGACGGGCAACGTTTACGGGCGGCAGAATTTACGTCCGCATTTACACTTTCGTAGAAGTCAATCAACTTGGGCACGTCACGACTGCTGAAGGCGGCTACATTCTGGCGCATGATCCGTATACCGTGCGTGCGCCGGATATTGGCTTTATTTCCAAATCAAAATTGAGCGATGAACCCGTTGGCTTTATTCCGGCTGCACCTGATCTGGCAATCGAAGTGCTTTCGCCCAATGACCGCACAAAGAATGTACTTAAAAAGGTGCGGGAGTTTTTGCTGGCAGGAACACGGTTAGTATGGGTAGTCGATCCCGACGATCAAACAGTAGAAGTTTACCGCCTTGCATCAGGCGAAAGCATGAATGTTCAGCTTTTGGAGAGCGACAGTATCCTTGACGGTGAAGACGTGTTGCCCGGTTTCAAATTGGCGATAGACGAAATCTTTGCGAAATAGGATGGATCACGGCGGGGTTTCGGTCACGTTCGAGGCGCTTTTCAAGTCGTCTCACGACCAGGACTCAAGTCCCAGGTGCAACGTGTCGGTGCATAAATTGCCGGGACGATTCTAAAGGTTATACTCAGGCGCTCAGTGAAAGGGCGCTTGCTTGACGATTGAGAACCGCGAAGATTTATTGGTACTGGTCGCGTCGTTATACTACGAACACGATTACAACCAGCAGCAGATCGCAGACCGTTTGAATATTTCGCGGTCAAATATTTCGCGCCTGCTTAAGGAAGCCAAACAAAAAGGGCTGGTTGAGGTACGGATTCGCAAGCCGATCAGCACCGTGCCCGAACTGGAACGCGAATTCGTGCGACGCTTTGGCCTGCATCATGCCATGATCATCGAGAATCGCGGGCGCGACCTGACCGAAAGTTTGCAATCAGCCGGGCAGCTTGCCGCACGTTATCTTGAAGAAATTCTCAACCCCGGCGATGTGCTGGCGATCTCGTGGGGAACGGGTGTCGGGTCGGTAGTCGATGCGATCAGCCGCCAACCAGCGCGGCATGTCGATATTGTGCAGATGATCGGCAGCGTCGGATCGGCGAACCCGCTCATTGACGGCCCGGAATTGGCACGGCGTTTGGCCGATAACCTCGGCGGGCGCTACTACTATTTGCATGCCCCGTTATTCGTAGAAAATCAGACGGTGCGTGACATGCTGCTGGATGAACCCGCGATCCGGGATGGCCTCAACCGGGCGCGGCGGGCGAATGTGGCATTGCTGGGCGTGGGGACAACCGAACCCCAGGCGTCCAGTTTTGTGCGCGCCGGACACCTGACCGAAGCTCAATTGGCCGATTTGCGGGCGCAGGGCGTCGTTGGCGAAACGGCGGGGCAGCACTTCGATATTCAGGGCAGTTCCGAAGGGATCGACATTAACCATCGGGTGATCGCGCTTGACCTCAAAGAACTGTGGAACATTCCGCATGTGCTGACGGTGGCGTGTGGACTGCCCAAACGCAAGTCGATCTTGGGGGCACTGCGCGGCGGCTATATCAAGGCGCTGGCAACGGATGAGGTCACGGCGCGGGCGGTGCTTGAGGAAGTGGGAGTTAGGCAGACCTAACCGCCTCACTAACTAGAGATCGACCATGCCAGTGATCACCTTTTCGACTTCCTCAATAGTGGTTTGCTTCGGATCAATGTCGTCGGCCACTTTCTTGCCGCGCCGCAACACGACAATGCGATCCACCACCTGAAAGACGTGGTAAATGTTGTGAGCGATGAAGATGCACGAATGCCCGGAGTCGCGGGCGTTGCGGACGAAGCGCAAGACGCCCTGTGTTTCCGCCACACCCAGATTGTTGGTAGGTTCGTCCAGAATGATCAGGTTACTTTCAAAGTGCATGGCGCGGGCGATAGCCACAGCCTGACGTTCACCGCCAGATAACCCGCTGATCGGTGTGGTGGGCGGAATATCTTTGGTGATGCCCACCTGTCTGAGCAGTTCACCCGCTACCGTGTTCATCTTGTCCTGATCCATACGATTGAGAAAACGCGGGGCTTTGATCGGCTCACGTCCCAGGAACAGGTTGCGGGCAATCGAAAGCTGCGTCACTAATGCCGAATCCTGATAGATCGTCTCGATGCCCTGTGCGATGGCGTCCGTCGTGTCGCGGATGTCGATCTTGCGGCCATTCATAATGATATTGCCGCTATCCGCCCGGAGCGCCCCGGAGAGAATTTTGATCAGCGTCGATTTGCCCGCACCGTTATCGCCAAGCAAGCCAACGATTTCGTTCTTGCGGACGGTAAGGGTCACATCGTTGAGCGCCTGCACACGCCCAAAAAACTTGTTGATATGCTCCATCCGCACAAGTTCATTATCGTTTATCGCATCAGTCATGTTCATGTCCCCGCGTGGTGTCTGCGTTCGAGCCAGGAGTGAAGCGCCATCATGCCCAGGATAATCGCGCCGATGAAAATATCGTAGGCCAGACCGGGCACGCCGACCAGGACAATACCGTTTCGCATCATTCGCAAGATTAACACACCGATGATCGTACCAATGATCGTGCCGCGTCCTCCGGTCAGCGCCGTGCCGCCAATGACGACCATAGCGATGACTTCCAGTTCGTAGCCGGTGCCGCTGTTTGGGTTGGCGGCAGAGACTCGAATCGAACTGGCAACGCCCGCGAAAGCTGCCAGAAATGAGGTGAGCATGAACAGCGCGATTTTGGTGCGTGCCACGCGCACACCGCGCGCCTGCGCTGCACCAGGGTTGCCACCTGCCGATTGAATCCAGTT
>JBBSEU010000175.1:0-12286 GCA_038239365.1 Aggregatilineales bacterium | reverse complement strand
CGTTGTGGCGCGTCTTCGCGCATCAACGTTAAGTAGGGCACTACGAACTGCCATTCCTCTTCACTCACGTCGCTTGGATATGCTTTTCTGTTCATTTGCCCAGTTTAACGCCCTCCCCTCTAAAGTGCATAACAGCCTCTAATCAAAGTCAAGTTAACCGCTCAAACTTTCCGTTCTCTACTGCTACGCCGCTACGTAATTCCGCACACCGACAGCGAAACCTGACTTTGCGGTTTCCTGTGCAAGTTCATACACGCGCTGTGCAACGTCTTCATCCATATAGGCCTCTCCGCAGTTATCGCAAACTTCTGCCGGGATATTGCGAATTACCAAAATGAGATCGTTCTGATCAACGGTGATTGTTGTTTTTCCGGGGTGAGTCCCCCCATTTTTACAGGTTTCACAGTTCATTGTCGCTGAGTAGCATGTAGCACGGTGAAGCCAACAATCTCATTTCCCTCATAGCGGATAATCACATCATCATCCGTTAATTCGCTATCGGTCGCATAGCTTGGCTTTTTGAAATTTACATATAACGTATCAGCTTCAGTATCATAGTGCAGCCAAATATTGCCTTCTCGTGTTTGCTGAACTTTCGGGATCAGCTTTAGATAATCTTGCAAATCCATTAAGGCCATATCTGCTTCCTTTTCCTCAAGTAGCTTATCTGTCGCGTCAAAAATGCGGTGATCACAAAGCCAACTGCATCAGTTTCACGATATATCACAATCAGCCATTTACCTGTTTCTATTTCTTTTACGGCTAAAAGTTCGCCCATAGCGCCGCGAAGGATACGCTCTGGCTCGGAGAGCGTATCCAATACTTGTTGACGTAAATCAGCAAGTTCCCCGTGTTCATCAATGATGTGATCCCATCGCTCATCAGGTAAGCGAATACTTACGCCATTTTTAGAAACGACTTCAACCGTCATTTACAATCCGGCCAGAATCTTCGTCAAGCGTTCGGCCAGCACGTCGATGTGTTCCTTCTCGACAATCAGCGGCGGCACGAGTCGGATCACGTTCGGGCCAGCACCGACCAGCAGCAAGCCATTTGCCGCGCCTTGATCGATCACTTTGCTGGCGTCAATATCCAGTTCCACGCCGATCATCAGGCCGCGCCCGCGTACTTCTTTAATGTGCGGCGAATTGATCTCCGCCAACCGATCCCGCAGGTATTCGCTCATCTCCGTGACGTGTGCCAGAAATTGCGGCTCTGCAATCCGATCCAGCACATATTCCGCGACGTGGCAGACCAGCGGCCCACCCGCGAACGTGCTGCCATGATCGCCCGGCTTGAGTACCGAGGCGACGCGCTCCGTACACAGCACCGCGCCGATTGGCAGACCGCCCGCCAATGGTTTCGCCAACGTCATCATATCGGGCGTGACACCTGTCGCAGTATGCGCCCACAGATCGCCTGTACGCCCAACGCCGCACTGCACCTCATCGAAGATCAGCAGCGCCCCAACTTCATCACAGCGCGCCCGCAGCGCCTTCAAAAATTCGTTGTGCGCCGGGTAAACACCGCCTTCGCCCTGTACTGGCTCGACAAATACCGCGCACGTCTGCGCTCCGATCATCGCAATCGCCGCGTCAGGATCATTAAAGGGGGCGACCACCACATCGGGCATCAGTGGGCGGAACGGCATCTGGTAGGCTTCTTTGGGAGTCATCGCCAACGCGCCCATTGTGCGACCATGAAAGGCGTGATCGAAGCACACGATCTGAGTCTTGGCCGGATCGTCGCTGGTGACTTTGGCGAACTTGCGCGCGAACTTGATCGCCGTTTCGTTGGCTTCGCTGCCGCTGTTGCTAAAAAAGACGCGATCCGCAAAGCTCAGTTCACACAGCCGATTCGCAAGGCGCGCGCCCGGCTCGGTGTAGAACAGGTTGCTGGTATGGATCAGCTTGCCCGCTTGCTCCGTAATCGCGGCCACGACGCCCGGATCGCTGTGGCCGAGCGCCTGAACCGCGATCCCGGCCACAAAATCCAGATAAGCCTTGCCCTCAGTATCGTAAACAACCATCCCCTCGCCGTGATCTAAGACCATCGGTGCGCGCTTGTAGGTCTGGACGATGTGCTGATTTTCGAGCGCGATGATCGCGGTGCTATCGGATACCTGTTCCATGTGATGAAGTTGTGTCACTCCCCGTCTCCTGAATTATTCTAATTTGTCGAGAATGTCGAGAATCTTGCTGCGCGATAGCCCCAGTTCGTCCTGAATGTGGCGTGCCAGCGTATTTTGAAACTTGCTCAAACCAGCGGGCGAATCTTCATAGATGATGATGCGCCGGTGCTGAACATCGAACGGAATGTCATCGAGCGATTGCGCGCACAGAATCGTTGGGCGACCAACGGTATGCGCCATGCCCATCTCATAAAACACGTTCGGATTGCGGCCTGTGCAATCGCAGATGATGATCTTGGCGAAAAAGATTGCGCCCCAAACCTCATCCATGATCGAGCTATCCGAAAAGAAGTCATCACCCCGCTTACACGTCAGATTGAGACGGCGCGTGGCGGGCAGGATGCACTTCTCGTAAATCGGCTTCAGGTTCGCCAAAAAGGGCATCACGACGAAACATTCCGGCCAATCGCCCGGTTTGGGATCGCCAAAACTCGGCTCGATGTGAATATCATCGCCCTTACCCATTGCGAAATCGGTCAGGCTGATATTGAACAGGTTTTGCAGAGTGGCAAAGCTCGACGCGATCTCAAAAGTCGTTTTGTTATTGGCATCTAGTAGTTGCAGTACATTCCCTGGAATCGTCTTGCGCTGTTCTGGCGTCCAATCATCGTTGTGAACATCGATCAACCCGGCGTCGGCCAGTGTGCGAACGCCCTCCAGCATATGCCGTGCGGCGTTGAACAGGTTGATATTCGTCGTTTCGTCAGCATCAAGACCCTCCAAATGATCCCCATGGCTGATCAGGCGATGTAGTGCCGAAAAATTGATTGGCCCTCTTTCTCGAATTGTCCAGAGAATGATGGCGATCCCCTGCGATGTTTCCATCAGTTTCAGATTTTTGACCGGGATGATAGTTTGCTGATGCTGGCGCTTCATGGAACTACTCCACTCTCGAGTGAGACAACAACTGAGTTTCCATCAAGTATACCCGGCTGCAATTTCTGGACTAAATCAGGTTGTGATTGTTGTGCCAGTGCCATCCAGCAACCCCTGTAAATCGGTGATCGTCGCGTTGGGCACGCCCGCTTCCAATGCAGTGAACGCCGCTTCCAGTTTGACGGCCATACCACCAGCGGCAACCCCTACTCGAATCAGTTCTTCGGCGTCGGCTTTTGAAAGCTGATGAATCGTCTGTCCATCGGCCAGCACCCCCGGCACATTTGTCAGGAATGTGACCCGATCCGCGCCTAATGCTGCCGCGATTGCCCCCGCCGCCTGATCAGCATTGACGTTGAAGAAACCACCGTCTTCCCCACGACTGACCGGCGCAATCACAGGCACTATCCCTTGATCAAGCAATTCCTTGAGCACCTCAGCACGCACCCGATCAATCGTGCCGACTCGCCCCAGATCGCCCTCTGGATGAATTAATGGGACAGCGTGCAGCAAGCCACGATCCGCGCCATTCAAACCCATCGCGTCAATCCCTTCCGCAAGCAGCGCCGAAACGATCATCGGGTTGACCTGACCGATCAAGACCATCATCACGATTGCCAGCGAGTCGGCATCGGTCACGCGCAATCCGGCAATCGTCTTGGGTTGAATGTTTAGTTTCTGCTGCAAGGTGCTGATCAGCTTGCCGCCACCATGTACGATTACTGGTCGTTGCGGTAACTGCTTGACGGCCTTCGCCATGCCCGCGATGAAGTCTTTATCGTCAAGCTGATTGCCGCCGATTTTCAGGACGTTGATCACAGAAGTCCCTCAGTTTCGGGCAGTCCCATCATCAAATTGAAGTTTTGGACGGCCTGACTCGCCGCGCCCTTGCGAAGGTTATCAATCGCACTGGTGATGATGATCGTGTCGCCTGCGCCCGCGCTCAGGCCAATTTCCGCGCGATTGGTACGTGCCACGTTCTTGATGCGGGCAACCTGTCCGGCAGGCAGCAGCGTTACGAGCGGCTCATCAGCGTAGGCAGCGGCAAAGGCTTCGCGCGCCTTATCGAGCGTCCAACCCAGCTTGAGCCGTGCGTAGACCGTCGAGAGCAAGCCCACGTCAATCGGGATCAGGTGCGGTGAGAAGATCAACGGGCCAACATCGGCTTGCAGCTTGTGAAGTTCCTGCTCAATCTCCGGCACATGGCGGTGTGTGCGCCCCATGTTATACGGCTTCACATCGCCGTACACTTCCACGAACATCGAATCGAGCTTGAGTGATTTGCCCGCACCTGATACACCCGTTTTGGTATCCGCGATGATCGGGTCGGCGGTGAGCGCGTCTGCTTGTGCCAGCGGATAGAGTGCCAAGAGCGTGGCCGTCACATGACAGCCAGGGTTTGCGACGTAATTTGCGCCCACAATTTGCTCACGTTTCCCGGCGATCTCTGGCAGGCCAAACGGCGCGGGCAAAAGCTGCGGCGCGGGATGATCGAGCTTGTACCACGTTTTGTACACATCCACTGAGTCGAGTCGCAGATCGGCGCTCAGATCGATCACCTTGACGTGTGCATCGAGTGCTTTGGCCACGATGCCGCCCGATACGCCGTTGGGCAAACACAAAAATGCAACGTCGATCATATCAAGTGGGGCTTCGGCCACCGGGATCAGCGATAAACCGTCGATGCTTTCCTTGCTGCTCTCCGACGTAGCGAACACAACGCCTGCGTGCGGATGTGCGGCCAGCAAATCCATCAAAACCTGCCCGGTATACCCCGTCGCGCCAAACACGCCAACCCGAACGACGGATTGTTGACCGCTGATTGCGGACTGCTTCTCACCGAGTTTTTCCAACCTGATTCCTCCTGCTATGGGCAATAAAAAACCCCCAGACCGTCATGGCCTGGGGGCTGTATGCTTCGTCGTGACGTTTCCGCCAATCAGCCAGCACAACGCAGCCTACCAGACCTATGGTGGTTGGTACGGCGCTCACGGCGGCTGCGGGACGGAAAGTGAATGATCATCGAAATTCCCAAGTGGGTGCTAAAATTCACGATATGCAGCATACACGAAAGTTCGCCGCACGTCAATAGGTGGTCTTGCACAAAACGGTGAGAGGCATGTCACGATCTGGTCAGGCGGCTAGAACTGGCCGACGGCAATTGGTTTCGTAGTTGGCGCGGGACTGCCCCCACTGGGTTCGATAGTCAGTGCGACTGTCTGGTAGGCCGCTGTCTTATCATCCTTGTGGATCAATAAATCCATGACCGCGCCTGATTCGGTGCTGAATGTGTTGTAGGGCTTGGGCGATTGCGAATCGATCAGCCAGAATTGGTACTGTTTGCCGGATGGCAGCGGGGGCATCTGCGCGATCTCCAATACGCCATTGGATTGATCGCTCAGTCGATAATAAACGACGCGCGCGGTGCTGTTCGGATCGGTGAACTGCAGCACGGTTTTTTGCGCTGTCGGATCGTTTTTGATGGCGGCGATCTGATCAACTTCGATCTGGTACTGACGCGCCTGATACGCGAATACACCGCCGATCAGCAACACGAGTATCGCCGCCACCAACGCAAGCGTCCGCAAAATATAGGAACGTACAGGCAGTTGAGCAGGACGCTTGGTTAGATCAATCGGTTCGGATCGCTGGAGTCGTTTGGCGAAATCATCGCTCAGGTGGGACGGTGCGGTGCGTGCCGACGTTTGTGAGGCAAGCAAAGCCATGCCATCCAGCATAGCCGTATAATCTGCTAGCAAATCTCGTGCCGCTTGTGAGCGTGCCAGCAGTGCTTCAACTGCCGCGCGTTCCTCGTTGGAAAGGGCACCGAGTGCGTAGGCCGGAATTGAATCGAATGTGGTGGAGTCGTCCATGTGCCTGTTATCTATTGCTGCTAACCAGTACGTTAAGAATCCACCTATCAGATGTTAACATTTATGAATTTACCCAGGCGTCTTTTAGTTTCTGCATACCAATACGCATCCGCGTCTTGACCGTTCCGAGCGGCAAGCCAAGCGTTTCTGAAATATCGGATTGGGAAAGGCCACCATAATAGCTGAGTTTAATCACTTGTGCCTGTTCGGGTGGCAGGGCGTCGAGCGCCATTTGCAGACCTTGAACCCGTTCGCGGTCATGCCAGTCATCGGGCATGGGCAGCGAACGTGCTTCTTCGGCATCGTCAAGCGACTCATCCATCCCGCTCTGGCGGGTTCGCAAGCGGAGATGATCAATTGCGGTGTTGCGTGCGATGCGCGCTAACCAGGCAACCAGCGGGCCACGAACGGCGTCAAACGAGGCAGCATTTTGCCAGACCTTCATAAAGGCGTCCTGTGCCGCTTCTTCTGCCGCTGTCGGTTCATTCAAAACACGATACACGATGCTGTAGATCAAATCGACATAGCGCCGATGCAAGACCAGCATGGCTTCCTGGTCTCTGGCTTGAACTCGTTGAATCAGGTGTAAATCATCCACGCGCCACCTGCTTTAGTGCCGCCGTGCAAAGGATAATGGTCAGTGTAACCGGGATTGGCGTCAAAAATGTGACTCATCACTTTTTCCGTTACGACTTGATTTTGCCACACCAAAGCCGATTTTGCGACGTGGCATCATATCATCGCCAGTTGAAAGCTGATTTGTCAGGCTCTCGACGGATTGTTCCAGTATCGCCAGCGATACCAATGTTTCCCGATTATGTGCGGCCAACATGCGCGCGTACAAGGCCACTTCACGCACGAACGCACCCGTTTGCCCAACCAGTGCCGGGACGACCCGCCGATGCGACTCGTGCCACTGTGTACCCATGTAGCGGGAAAGCATTTGCGCGGCCTGTTCCTCATTCTGGATCGTCGGGATGACCATGATCCGATCCATGCGGCCAGGGCGCTTGGCAATCCGTTCATCGATCACTTCGGGATAGTTGGTGGTTGCCAGCAGCAGCGCGCCGCGCGGGTTGTTGGGCGACTCCAGGCCATCCAGCACGTTCAGGATTTGCGCTTTATCATCTTTTCGCAAATAAACGTCAATCTCCTCGACGATCATCAGCACTGGGTAATGCGCGTTCGCCACGACATTGAGCGCGTGATGAATTTTGTGAAACGATGCACCGTCCTCATCGGCACCAGAAACATAAACCACGACACGCTTTTGTTGCAGCGCGATCTTGGCAAGCGCCGCACATAACATCGTTTTACCAGTGCCGGGGGGGCCCACCAACAGTAGTTTGCGAAACGGCGCTAGATTCAACTGCTGGTAGATGCCAACGCCGTCTTTGAAAAAGGCTTCCATATCGTCACGCACGTCATTTTTCAGTTCTTCAGGCAGGATCACGTCGTTCCAATCCACCGACGGCTTGAAATAAGCGTTCGTGCCGCCAATGATGAACACATCCTGACGCCGTTCCAGGTAGCGCACCGCCGTGTTGCACTGCGCCTCAAAAGCAGCCCAGGTATCGAGGTGTACTTTTTGCACAAGGGCAATAGCGATCACGCTGGTATCTTCGTCTCGGTAATGAGAATTGACGTACAGAACGTTGAAAGGGCCTTCTGCATCGACAAACGAGAACAGAAACGCGCCTACCGTCTCGGCCAATATCGCGTGACGCCCCGGCGAACGGTAATCGCTGATCGGCACGACAAATGGACAATCGAGTTCTTCATAACCCTTGTACTGTGCCTTGCCTTTCAGTTTGCGGCCTGCCTTGATACGTTCATGCGCCAGTTTGTTACCACAGTTTTCCGATGCCCAGAGCGTAATCGGTGCATCGCCAAGCTGCCGGGTATTCCATTCGCCGCGTGCCCAGCGAACCAGCGATTCGTAGCGCAGATCGAGCGATAATTTGTCGATGCCGCGCCGCCGAGAGCCAGACTGCTCGAAATCGGCTAGCGTGAACTCTGGGAAATTGGCATCGGTTTCGTTTGGTTTTTTCATCGAAAAGATAATTTATTCCTGACTTGGAATTGTAAGTATAGCGCAGAGCCATTGTTTTCGCGGCATTCGCGTTATGATTGGCAAATCAGCGCATGGAGGCTGCATGAAGACTATGATGCGAAAGTTTATCGTAATGTTTGTTCTGGTGATACCAATGCTGGCCTGCACGTTGGGTACTGCCGCTGTGCCGACCCCGACTGCTGCGCCACCACCCGTGCGGATCCCGCCCACACTCGGCTTGAATCCGGTGATTGGCATACCGGGCACCACTGTGACAATCACAGCGGCTGGCTTTCCAGTCGGCGCACGAGTAGCTTTGACCATCTCACTGATTAGCACCCCCAGCAATACGCCCGTCTTGATGCAGGTTATCGGCACTGGCGGCCTACAAACCTTTCCGGTACAGCTTCCTACCACACTGGGTACAACAACCATTGCGAACAATACGCCACTGGTGTTCAGGCTCACCGCCGAGACCGGGGAAAGTGCCGATGCGCTGTTCATGGTGTTGGGATCAACAGCGGCCACTGCGACACCCATTACTGGTGGCGGTACGGGGACAGGAACTGGCGGCGGCACTGGTGGTATTCTGGTTATCACAGGCCCCCCAATTGGATCATTCCTGAGCGGCAACGCGATCACCGTTACCGGGAGCGGCGCGGCGGCCAATAACATTGTGGGCGTTCAGGTGCAGGATGCGAACAACACGATACTGGGCAGTGCCAATGCCACGATACAAGCCAGTCCGGGCTATGTGGGTGTGTGGCAGGTGACCGTTGGCTTCAATCAACCTGCCGCTCAAACAACCGGATTCATTGCGGCCTTCACCGCTGCCGGACAACAGAGCAGCATCCCGATCACACTGGCCGGGTCTGGCATCGCGCAGCCACAACCGCAGCAAACCGCCATCCAGTTCCCAACACCAGAGGGTGGGATAGCGCCTATGGTGACCGCAACGAAATTGTTTCAGTGAGTATGCGTTATTCGCCCGGCTGGATAAACCGGGCGAACCCAATTGCAAAGGTTAGCCCTTCACCGAACCCGCCAGCAAACCACGAATGAAATATCTACCCAGGAAAATATAAACCAGCAGTGTCGGCAACGCCGTAAGGAATGATCCGGCCATTTGTACACTGTAATTGATCGCCTGACCCTGCCCAAGCTGGCTCAGTTCCACCGTGATCGGCCATGAGTCGCGGGCGGTGAGCGTGACGGCGAACAGGTATTCATTCCAGATTTGCGTGAACTGCCAGATGATCACTACCACGAAACCCGGCACAGACAGCGGAAACAAAATGTCCTTGTAAATGCCGAAAAAGTCCGCGCCATCGATCTGCCCGGCTTCGATCATTTCGTCGGGCACTTCGGAATAGTAATTGCGGAAAATAAGCGTCGTGATCGGCAACCCATAGACAATGTGTGCCAGTGTCAACCCCGCCAATCCGCCGTACAAATTCAGCGAACGGAGCAGTTGAAACAACGGGATCAAAATGCTCTGGTAAGGGATGAACATCCCGAACAGCATCAACGGGAAAATGATATTCGCGCCGGGGAAACGCCACTTGCTCAGAACATAGCCGTTGAGCGATCCAAGAATTGCGGAAATCAAGGTTGAGGGGATCGTCAGCATCAGGCTGTTGATCAAGTAGGGAAGCAGCGTCGTAAATGCCTCACCGAACGAGGCCAGATTGATTCCCTGTGGCAGCTTCCATACATCCAGCAAATTGATTTCACCGGGTGTCTTGAAGGCCGTCGTTAGCACCAGGTAGACGGGCAGCAAAAAGGCAACTAGCAACAGGAACAGTACGACGTAAATCAGCGTGCGGCGGAATGGGTTCGAGACACGCATCGTTGCTGCGCTGGCAGGTACGGCCTGTAAAGTTGTCGTCATGAACTCACCTCACCGCGCAAACTCGTAATAAGATAGGGGACGATGATCACTGCCACAAGGATCAGCATGATCACGGCAATTGCTGAACCAAGCGCGAAATTATTGGCCTGAAAAGCGGTGATATACATTGTGATACCCGGCACATCGACGCGCGTATTGTTTGCGCCTGCCATGACGTACACCAGATCGAAAATTTTCAGCGATATATGCCCCAAAATGATTGCCGCGCTCAGGGTGATCGGTTGCAGCATGGGAAACACGACGAAGCGATAAACCTGAAATTCGGTGCAGCCATCGACGCGCGCCGCTTCGCGCAGTTCTTCCGGGATGCCGCGCAAGCCTGCCAGATAGATCGCCATCGTATAGCCGGACATCTGCCAGGTGGCCGCGATCACAATCGCAATCACCGCGACGTTCAAACCCTGCGACTCTTTGGCAACGGACGCGGGTACGGTGAGGGCACTGGCAAAGAATAAGCCGCCGATCAAGCCCAGGCCGATCACCCAGTAGACCGCCGTTCGATGCTTCTTTCGCAGCCAGTTATCCGTGCCCAGATAGAGCATCACCAGCCCGATTACCAGCGCCACAATCATAATCACGTCGCGCCAGGTGCCAGTAGCGAGGCGATTTTTGGAAGTGAACCATTGAAAATCGAGCGCAGGCAGTCCAATCGTTGTGGGCAGGACATTCAAGCCGCCGTTCGGTTGAAACAACCAGCGCCAAACCGTGCCCGTCACCACGAACGAGAGCGCCATCGGGAACAGGAAGATCGTTCGGAAGATGCTTTCGCCGCGAACCTTCTGATCGAGCAGGATCGCCATCAGCAAGCCCAACCCCAAACACGCCGCCAGGAATAGAACGGTGAAAAAGACCGTGTTGACCAGATCGGTGCGAAAGCGGCCATTCAGCAAGCTGGTAAATAAGTCTGTGTAATTTTTTAGTCCTACAAAATCAACTTTTACGTTGGCGGCCAGCGATGCTTTTTTGGGATCGCCCCAATCGGTCAGCGAGGTGTAAACCGTCTGCGCGATAAAGCCATAGATGAACACCGCCAACAGAAAAATGGACGGCGTGATCATCAGCAAGGCCGTGCGCCGATCTCGATTCATTCGCGGCATGTCGAACTGCTCCCAGGGGAAAGGCGGATCGGCGCAGAGGCCGATCCGCACGGGTGATTAGAGGGTGACTACTTGGCGGCGGTGGCGGCCATCGTTGCAGACATGGCCGGGGCCATGGTCGTTGAGGCCAGTTCAGCCGAGGCAGCCGTGACGGCATCCACATCGCGGTTATCGCCGAATGCCTGAATCAGGTCGGCGAACTTGCTGGTGAACGCTTCGGGCAGTGCCGCACCGTGAACGATGCTCGGCACGATAGTGTTCTTTGTCCAGTCGGCCAGGGCGCTCTGCGAGTAGACGTTGTACATCTTCGGATCGCTGTCCAGACGGGCGGCAATCGAACCCTTGAGCGGGTTGAACGCATCCTGACCATCCTTCGAGCCGAGAACCTTCAACCAGGCAATTGCATTGTCACGATCCGGCGCACCCTTCGGCAGGCCGAACGAGTCGCTGAGCGCGTTGAAAATGCCGTCTGTACCCGGCGCGGCCAGCCAGCCGAAGCCCTTGTTCGGTTCGAGCTTCTTGGTGGTCGTCAGCCAGCCCGCTTCCCAGTCGCCCATGACCTGGAAGGCAGCCTTGCCGTCAACCACTAACTGAGCGGCGGGCACCCAGTCGCCCAACGAGTTCATATCCTTATTGGCGCAGTCCAGCACCTTACCGTAGGTGGTGAAGGCGGCCTTGACCTTTGCATCAGTCCACTTCATCTTGCCCTGCATCAGGCCGATGTAGTCCGCTGCGCCCAACTGCGCCAGCAGGACGTTCTCGAACAGGTGGATTTGTGTCCAGGTGGGACCAACCGCTAGCGGTGTGACGTTCGCCTTCTTGAGGACTTCGCAGGTCTTCAGGAATTCGTCCCACGTCTTTGGCGCAGTGACGCCCCACTTCTTCAGATTGTCGGGGACGAACCACAGCACGTTCGAGCGGTGAATGTTGACCGGCACTGACCAAATGTGGCCGTTGGCGCTCAACAGATCGATCAAACCCTTCGGGAACTTCTCCAGCCAGCCTTCGCTCTTGAACAGGTCATCGAGCGGTTCCATGCGGTCTGCGACGACCCATGTACCGATCAGTTCCTGCCCGGCGTGAACCTGGAAGCTATCCGGTGGCTGACCACCGAGCATACGGGTCTTCAGGACGGCCTTCGCATTCGTGCCCGAACCGCCCGCGACGGTGGCATTCGTGACTTGTACATCCGGGTAGGTCTTGCTGTACAGCTTGAGCAGGGCTTCGAGCGCGGGCGCTTCGTCGCCAGCCCACCACGAGAAGATTTCCAGTTTACCAGTCAGT
>JBBSEU010000174.1:0-12302 GCA_038239365.1 Aggregatilineales bacterium | reverse complement strand
TCCATATCGGCAGACTAAGCATCTTCAACCTTTCGTCGTAGTTAGGTCGAAGGCTTATTCTGCCTCATCTTTTTAGCTTCCCATGTTCAAAGTCCAGCTAAGAGATTTGTCATTTTCGAGTGTGAAAGATGGGCTACCTGCCTTCATAAACTGGCTATCCCACAGTGGATGTCAAAACATTGAGTATATATTCAATTATGTTAAATGGTAATTGGATGACTACCTTCGCTCTATATCATGCGTGTTCGATAGTAACCAACCTCGATTCAGAGCCATTTGTAGCAGCGTGGAATTTTTCAAAAGTCGGGCGCAAAACTGCACCTGAATCAGGTGTTGGGCGAGCTGGAGAATTGAGCGGGGTCGAACTCGTCAAGTTCCTGCTCCCATTCGCTAGCGATTAGATGTAAATCCGCGTGGAATTCTGCTTCGCTCACATCGGGTACATTCGGATTCGCATATTTTCCGTAAAGGCTCTCCATATTATCGAAGACACCGGTAGCACGCAGATCATAGAGTTCCTGAATCAGTGCCTCGCGCGTCGGCTCAGGTGCTGCAACTTGATCTTTCTCAACGTTTTGCCGAGCGCGCAAGTGAGAAATCAACTTATCTTGGTCGGTTTCTTGTAATTGTTCGGCTAGTTTCACTACATCATCATAGGTAATGTCAGCCATTTTTCGGCCTCGCTCATTGATACTCAATAATCTTTATTATACATCCGCTCTCATTTGTTTTACCCAAACAACCGCTGCAAGGGTGAAATCAAATCGAAGCGCCCCACTACATCCGCTGCATCCACCACCACCGAGAACGCATCGGAATCAATTTCGGTAACGAGCGCGCGCAGTTCCACCAGTTCGTAGCGCGTGACCACGCACATCAGCACGCGATAATCCTGATCGGTATACGCCCCGGTGCCCTGTAGATAGGTGACACCGCGCTGCATATCTTTCAAAATGCGTTCAGCGATGCGCTGATTTTCAACAGAAATGATCAGCACAAGGCGGCGCGGCGTCGATTCCTGAATGCCGTTGATCACGCGCGATGATACATAGAGCATGATCATCGTGTACATCGCCAGTTCCAGGTTATTGAACAGCGCGGCCAGGGCGATGATAAAACCGTTGAATATCAAGAAGACCTGCCCCACCGATACACCGAAACGCCGCGCAACAATCAAGCCAATAATGTCGAAGCCGCCCGTCGAGCCGCCCGCTCGCAAAATGATCCCATCTGCGATTCCAGTCACGACGCCGCCGAAAACCGCGATCAATAGCAAATCCTGAGTCAATCGGGGCAGCACCAGGTTATCGAGCAGGAGCGAAAACGACGCGACACCGATAATGCTCAACACTACAAAGCGCCGCCCCAGATAGCGATAACCGAGTAAAAAGATCGGGATGTTGTAGATCAGGGTTTGCAGACCAATCGGCAGGTTGAGCAGTTGATGCAGCAGCAGCGATGCGCCCACGACTCCGCCGCTCAGCAGCCGCGCCGGGACGATCAACGCATTGAAGGTGGCCGCGTTAAACAGTTCACCCAGTAGAACAACGGCAACCTGTGCGACAAATATGCCAATCCGGCGCAGCCGTGCGTTATCCTTCATGAACACCTCGAACGGGCTATAATAGAGTTGTGCAGTGGTGATTGTAACGTTAAGCGGACAGGACTGTAAGCAGTGACGGCAGCGAAAACGACTCCAACTCGTGAGGATATTTTGGGGATCGCCCGCGATCTGGCCGCGCGTTTTGATGAACGTGCCGCGCAGCATGATACGGACGGCAGCTTCCCCTACGAAAATTACGATGATTTGCGCGCGTCCGGCTACCCGGCGCTGACCGTCCCGACTCGATTCGGCGGTTGGGGCGCGAGTCTGCTGGATGCGGTGAGAGCACAGGAAATATTAGCGGCGGGCGATGGCAGCACGGCGCTTGCCATGACCATGCACGTCCAAACAGTTGGTGCGGCAGCGGCGGGTGAAAAGTGGAGCGCCGATCTATTTGCCGATCTGTGTCACGAAGTTATCGCACGCGGCGCACTGGTCAATTCGTGCGCGACAGAGCCGGAACTCGGCAGCCCGAGTCGCGGCGGCAAACCTGCCACCAAAGCCCGCCGCGATGGTGACGACTGGGTGATCAATGGTCGCAAAACGTTCGCTTCTATGTCCCCTGTGCTGGATTATTTCATCATTCCGGCGGCGTTGGGCGATGAGGACATAATCGGGCGTTTTCTGGTGCCGCGTCAACCGGGTATTGTGGTGGAAGATACCTGGGATTCGATGGGGATGCGGAGTACGGGCAGCAACGACGTTGTCCTGAACGATGTGCGTGTCAACGACAATTTCAAGATCACGCAGTCACCGGTTGGTTATCCCGATCCGAACAAGGCCACGCAAAATGCCTGGTTCGCCCTCACCGTGAGCGCCGTGTACCTGGGAGTCGGGGTAGCCGCGCAAAAAGTGGCGCTGCAATTCGCCCATGAACGTGTCCCTACGGCGCTTGGCAAACCGATTGCCACGCTCGAAAGCATTCAGCGGCGGCTTGGCGAAACGGAATTCGCGCTCGGTTCGGCACGTGCCATTCTGTATCACGCGGCGGATCAGTGGGATCGTCAGCCCGACTCGCGCGCCGAAATGGGCGATACGATCATGATCGCCAAAATTGCCGTGACGAACGCGGCCATCAAGATCGTGGATGATGCGATGCGGGTGGTCGGCGGCGCAAGCATGACTCATCAACTGCCGCTGGAACGCTATTATCGAGATGTGCGCGCCGGGTTGTATCACCCGCCAACCGACGACTCGGCGCTGCCATTGTTGGGGCGCGTCGCCTTGCAGCGCATTAAACCACTGCCCAAATAATCAGGAGACTTCATGGACAAAATTACAACGATCCGCATTTTCGGCGCACCGATGGATTTGGGCCAGCAACGGCGCGGTGTGGATATGGGGCCGAGTGCGGTTCGTTACGCGGGCTTGCAGGATCGTTTGCGCGGCTTGGGCTACGAGGTTCACGATCACGGTAATGTCAGCGTCCCGGTGGTGGAAGAAGTGTTACAGCGAGAGCGCGAAACGACTGTCCCGCTTGAGGAAGGCAACGCCCGCCATTTGCACGCCGTCGCACAAGTTTGCACAGCGATCTATGAGCAGATGACACAGTGCGTGCAGCCCGGCGAATTTGCGATCTTTTTGGGCGGCGATCACAGCATCAGCATGGGCACGGTATCCGGCGTCGTTAAACGCGGACTGCATGGCGTGATCTGGGTAGATGCCCACGCTGATTACAATACGCCGCGCACATCGCCATCTGGCAATGTTCACGGGATGCCCGTTGCTGCGCTGTTGGGGGATGGTCCCGCTGTGCTGACAACGATTGGCGGCCCCGCGCCAAAACTGCAACCGTCACAGGTAGCGATGGTCGGCATCCGCAATCTGGATGCGATTGAGCGTCAACGATTGATCAAGAGTGGTATTTCCGTGTTCACCATGACCGATATTGATGAACACGGCATCGGTAGCATCGCGCGACAAACGCTCAACCGTCTGAGCCATCTTGACGCGCTGCATATCAGTCTGGATATGGACTCGCTCGATCCCGATGAAGCGCCGGGGGTTGGTACGCCCGTTCGCGGCGGCCTGACTTATCGGGAAGCGCACCTGCTCATGGAGATTTTCGCGCAGTCGGGCAAGGTACGTTCGATGGATATTGTCGAGATCAACCCAATCATTGATAATCGAAACCAGACCGCCGAACTTGCCGTAGAATTGGCGGCCAGCTTGCTCGGTCAGCGGATTTTGTAGGATAGATTAATGATTAAGCGTTTCTCTTTACTATTTATTTTGTGCGTGCTGCTCAGCGCCTGCGGCCTGATCGGGGATCGTGCCACGCCCGCGCCGATCTTCATCACCGCGACGCCGATTGCGCTGGCTCCCACCGCAACCGCCGCCCTGAGTGCCACATCGGTACTTGGCCCCACATCGGGAATTACGATCACGTGGACGCCGCTGCCGACTGGTACGAAAACGCCTCTGCCAACGATCCCGCCGACACTTACACCGTCCTTTACACCGGTGTTTACGGATACACCTGAGCCAACGCTTGCTCCGGTCAAGTGCGGCGCGATGCAACCGAACGGCTTCACGACGATCTTCCAGCGCGATAAAGCCCTGCAAACGGCGCTGGGTTGCCAGCAAAGCGCGCCCGTCTCGATCAGTAGCGCAACGCTCAGTTTTGAGAACGGCACGATGTTTTGGGCGTCCGCGCTGGCCGATCAACCGCGCAAGGTGATATACGTCCTATTCAACAATGGCACGTATCAACGCTTCGATGATACGTGGATCGATGGCGTTGACCCGGCCACTACTGGCGAAATTGCGCCGTCTGGCCGCAAAACGCCGATCCGGGGATTCGGCAAGGTGTGGCACAACAACCCAATCGCACACAACGGGTTAGGCTGGGCACTTGGCGACGAAGCCGGGACTAGCGGGCAAATTCAACGCTTCGAGCGCGGCGAAATGCTGTTCGTTGCCAGCACGAACCAAACCTATATTATGGCAGGCGGCAAATGGCGCGCGGACGGGACGAAGTTCTGAAGTTGTATGGTCCAAATGAGAGAAAATTTCACGGGTCGGTCACGTCGGGTAATCAGTTTAGCGCAAATTGCCGCCGAAAGGCTGCAACATAATCACATTGGCACTGAACATTTACTAATTGCTTTGATGCAAGAAACGGGAGGAATTGCGAATCGCGTTCTCACTGAAATTGGTCTTCGTTTGCCGCGCATCGAGGCATTAGCCAAACAGATGACCTTAGCTGGTCAACTGACCGATTCTGCGCCGCTTTTGTTAGCGCCTGTTATGAAGAAGACGCTGGAACACTCAGTTGACGCGGCTCGACGCCTGAGCAATCATTTTATTGGTACTGAACATTTGTTGTTAGGTTTGGTTTGGCAAGACGATCCAGTTACCCGATGGTTTAATCGCCTACTGCATCTCCCCTCTGAAAATGAGGAGCAAAATATTGGATTGAAAATACTGCTACATTTGAATGTAACTTCTGATGTGGTTTATTACGAGACATGGCGTTTGCTAACACTATGGCAAACACAGGAAGAACAACCCAACCCTTCAAAACCTGATGATCCCAAATCTAGTGAAACCGAAACGGATAATAAAGAGTCGTGACACGCTTTGATCCCCGGCCAATTGGCTTGCTCGATTCGGGCATTGGCGGCCTGAGTGTCTTGCGAGAAGTGTGCCACCAACTACCCGCCGAGTCGCTGATCTATTTTGCCGATGAGGCGCATTTGCCCTATGGCCCGCGCCCGCGTGATGAGATACGCGGCTTCGTGGCGGAAATCGCCGATTTTCTGATCGCGCAAAATTGCAAATTGATCATCATCGCCTGTAATGCGGCGAACGCGGCGGCGCTACACTCATTACGCACCTTGCATCCTGAGCTGCCAATTATCGGCATGGAACCGGCGATCAAGCCCGCCGCCGAAGCGACCCGAAGCGGCGTGATCGGGGTGATTACCACGCGCGCCACTTATCAGGGTGAATTGTTCGCCAGCGTGATAGATCGATTCGCGGCTAACATTCGTGTCGAGACTCAGGTTTGCCCGGAATTGGTCATGCTGGCGGAACAGGGCGCACCGGACACGCCCGAAGCACGAACCATCCTCGAAAACTATTTGCGTCCCTTGCAAGCCGCCGGGATCGATCAACTGGTGTTGGGCTGCACACACTTCCCGTTTTTGATCGAGCAAATTCAGCGTATTTTAGGCGCTGGTGTGACGATTGTTGATCCCGCGCCTGCGGTTGCGCGGCAAACAGCGCGTGTACTGATGGAACTGCGTTTGTTTGCTGATCCGGCAGGGATTGCCAGTGTGATTTATTATACGAGTGGAGAAGCGGATCATTTAACGTGGTTGATTCAACGGTTGTTGGGTGAGGTCACAGCGAATGTGGATATGGCCTGCTGGAATGAGGATCAGGCACAATTAGCCCGACTTTGAAGTCGGGCATAGATGATCGTGAAGGACTAGTTTAGGTACTCGCTCGAGGTGTTGTTCGCGCTACCAGCATGTCACTGGATCGCGCCCCAACCAAGCCTCCCAAGGTTGCCGCCAGTAAACCAAGTCCCAGCGCCAAGAGCGTACTCAACGCCGTCTGACTGACCGAATTCGCGGCGGCCTTCACATCGGCGGCTGGAACATTGGCAACATTGGTTGCTGCTGCTTGCAAAGTGGGTGCAACCTGTGTGGCCGCCGATTGCGCGCCAGAGGCAACCGTTCCGGCAGCACCCGGTGTCTGAGCAACTGTCGTTGCGCCGGCTTGTGCGGCCTGGCCCGCCAGAGGTGCAATCACTTGTGCACTGGTACCAGCGACATTCGCCACCGTCCCGACAAGACTACCGATTCCACCGATCAATGTGTATACCAATAACGGAATAGCGACCATCCAGACCATTGCGCCATTCAGCGCGCCGTTTCCACCACCATGTACGGCGGCGGTACGTGCCGCTGTGCCACCGCCCACGAAAAAGGCGATCAGGACGCTAACGCCTCCCCAAATGCCCGTACCCAACAACAGGTTACCTGCGGGTGTTCCCGGCGTAAAGGTCGATAAACCTACCGCCAAACCGGCAACGGCCAGAACGATCAATACGGAAATTGCCGCGAAAAGCCCGGCAATGACCGCACCCCAACGAATACGATCTACCGATGCAACAGTTACATCTTCTGGTTGTGCATAAGTCCCTACAACGGGACGCCCAGATGCTGGCATTGTCATGAAATCGACTCCTTACTTCAACACATCACTTGGTTTTCGTGGAGCATAAAGCAATTCCGAGTCCAGCACGGCTCAGTTCCGGGCTAAACCCTTCGCTTGGCTGACATTTCGCAAATACCCCCAAATTGAGCGCCCCCCTTGACACGCGCTTGTGGTAGACTCGCACGCTCTTGATTACAAGTGGAGTAATGCGAATTGATTTCAGTGCTGAGATCGCTCGCGTACATGCGACGCCACTGGCGATTGGCGCTGCTGGCGTTCGCAAGTTTAACGGCGGCAACGCTGCTCTCGCTGGTGGTTCCGCAAGTGCTGCGAGATGTTGTCGATCATGGCTTGCCACAACCCGTGCTGCGCTCGATATTCACACCGCGCTTTCTGTCCGAAGGGCTGAATATCGCGGTACCACACCCACAGCTCATTTTTTCGGCAGCGGCCTTGCTGTTCGGGCTGAGCCTGCTGCGAGCGATGGTTGCCTTCAGCCAGCGATATTTTGGCGAACGGTTGAGTCACTATGTCGGCTACGATATTCGCAATGACTTTTTTGATAAGGTACAACGCCTCCCCTTCGCTTATCACGATCAGTCGCAAATGGGGCAGATCATCACGCGCGCCATCACCGATGTGGACGCGATCCGTACCTTTCTGGCACAGGGCTTGATCGATAGCATCAACATATTTCTGGTGATCATCGGTGTGATCATTGCCATGTTCACGCTCAATATACCGCTGACACTGATTGCGCTGATCCCGATTCCCCTCATTATGACGATTGCCATTCGCATGGGCACGATCCAGCTAAAACGCTGGAACTCGTTAATGGAGCATATGTCCGGCCTCAGCAACTTATTGGAAGAAAATGTGATCGGAATCCAGGTCTTGCGTGCCTTCAACCGCGAAAAAGCCGAGGCCGGACGCTGGGCAGATTTGAACGAGAAGCTATGGGTTGATCAGGTCAAATTTACGGAGACATGGAGTACCTTCTTTCCATTGATGACGTTTCTGGTCGCAACCTGTACGGCGCTCATGCTCTGGCAGGGCGGCCCGCTGGTCATTAGCCATCAGCTTTCCATCGGGACAATTGTGGCGCTCAACGGTTATATCTTGCTATTGGCGCTGCCGGTTCAGCGGCTTGGCTATGTGGTGCAGCAGTTCAGCAGTGCCAGCAGCAGCGCACGCCGCGTCTGGGAAATCCTTGATGAACCGATCATTTTGAAAGCTAAACCCGGCGCGCTTCCACTGCCGCGCATTCAGGGCGTGGTACGCTTCAACGATGTGTGTCTGCGCTATCGTGAGGGTGCGCTGGATGCCTTGAAGCACATTAATTTTGAGACACGCCCCGATCAGGTGATCGGCATTGTCGGGCCGACGGGTGCGGGCAAATCGAGCATTATTAACCTGCTCACGCGCTTTTACGATGTGACCAGCGGCTGCGTGACGATTGACGGCCATGATGTGCGAGATGTGACGCTGAGCAGCCTTCGCAGTCAGATCGGGTTAGTGTTGCAGGAAACGCTGCTGTTCACGGCTACCATTCGTGAGAACATCGCCTTCGGCCACCCCGACGCCAGCGAAGACGAGATCGTTGCCGCCGCCAAAGCTGCCGACGCCCATCGCTTCATTGGTGAAATGCCAGATGGTTACGATACGCTCATTGGCGAACGCGGGGTTACGCTCAGCGGCGGTCAGCGGCAGCGCATTGCGATTGCCCGCGCGCTGCTTGTTCAGCCGCGCATCCTGATTCTGGACGACTCGACCAGCAGCGTCGATACGCGCACCGAAAGCAGCATTCAGGAGGCACTCGAAGCGTTGATGAAAGATCGCCTGACATTCATCATTGCACAGCGCCTCACCTCGATTCGCCATGCGGATTTGATCCTGGTCGTTGAACACGGTGAGATCGTCGAACGCGGCACGCATGATCAACTAGTTGCCGGGAGCGGGCCGTACCGCGAAATTTACCGGGTGCAAATGGAAGATCAGGAGCGAGTCCGCGCCCAGATCGAGCAGATCGAAGCGGCGGATCACGCACCCCAGACACAGAAGCAGAATGTAGTCGGGAACTCTACACGATGACCGTCAAGACAGCCGCCAATACAACGATTAACCCCAAAGTTTTCGAGTATGATCGCAGTTCGGCACGGCGTATTGGGCGCTTCCTGACGCCCCATCGCTGGCGACTGGTACTCGGCTTCGTGTTGATGTTCACGTCCGTGTTCGATGCGATTTTTGGCCCCGCCTTGATCGGGCGCGCGGTAGATGATGGTTTGGCGCGCGGCAATCTTGGCTTGATGACCTCGCTGGTGCTGCTGTATCTGGCGATCACGGCTATCAGTCAGGCCAGCACCAAGCTACAGATTCAAACGATGGTTCGGCTCGGCCAAACCGTGATCCGCGATATGCGCCAGATTCTGTACGAACACGTCCAGGAGCTTTCGGCCAGTTTCTTCGCGCGCTACGAAGTCGGGCGTCTCATCTCGCGGATCATGGGTGATGTGCAGATGATCCGCGAGTTTATCGTGTTTGCGATCATCGCCATCGCGCGCGACTCGGTGATCGTCCTCGGAATCCTGCTGGTCATGCTGACCACGAGTTTGCCGCTCACGATGGTGATCCTGTTGATCATGCCAGTCTTGTTCGTCTTTTCGTATCGTTGGAGCATCGCCTCACGCAAGATTTACAACGAAGTGCGCGAACTGGCTTCATCGGTCAATGCGCGTTTGGCCGAAGATTTCAATGGTGTGCGCGTTGTGCAGGCTTACGCGCGTGAGGACTTCAACTATAAACGCTTCCACGATGGCCGCAACCAGCAGGTGCTGGACGCCAACTTGCAAGCCTCGACAACGCTGGCCTCATTTTTTCCGGTGTTGGAACTGCTCTCCGGGTTGGCATTATTCGGGTTGGTGCTGGTCGGTGGCTTGCTGGTCTTGAACAACAACCTGACGGCAGGCGTACTGGTTGCGTTCGTCCTGTACATCGAGCAGTTGTTTTCCCCGATCCGCGATATGGCACAGCGTTGGAGCGTGGTGCAGGCGGCACTTGCCAGCGGCGATCAGGTTTTCCGCATTTTGGATGAACGGATCGAGATCACCGACAAACCCGGCGCAATTGCTATGCCACGTGGTGCGGGCGCGGTTCAGTTCAAAAATGTCACGTTCAGTTATGATGGCCGCACAACCGTTTTGCAAGACATCAACCTGGATGTGAAATCCGGTCAGAAGATCGCTTTTGTCGGGCACACCGGCGCGGGCAAATCGAGTATGATCAAGCTGTTGATGCGCTTCTACGATGTGACCAGCGGCAGCGTGTGTGTCGATGGCTACGATGTGCGCGATGTGACCCAGAACAGCCTGCGCGCGAACATGGGGATCGTCCTGCAAGAGACACACCTGTTCACCGACACGATCATGAACAACATCCGCGCCGGACGTGACGGCGCAACCGATCAGGAAGTGATCGACGCGGCGAAGGCGGTGGGCGCGCACGACTTCATCATGGCCTTGAACAATGGCTATGGCACACGCATCACCAAAGGCGCTTCGATCCTCTCGGTTGGGCAGCGTCAACTACTGGCCTTTGCGCGCGCATTAGTAGCCGATCCACGCATTTTGATCCTGGATGAGGCGACCAGCAGCATCGACACCCATACCGAAAAAGCGATTCAGGAGGCGCTCAAACGCTTGCTGGCAGATCGAACCAGTTTCATCATCGCGCACCGCCTGAGTACGATCACGCTGTCCGATCTGATCGTGGTGATGGATCATGGTCGCATCGTGGAGCGTGGCACGCATACCGAACTACTTGCCGGGCGCGGCCTATATTATGGTCTGTACACGATGGCCTATAACCGAGAGATCGAGGACGCCGAAGCCGCGATTAGCCTGTGATACTTTCTGCTTGGATTAGCATCGAAAATTGATAGCTTGGATAACCTTCGACGTTGCGCCGCTGAGGGTAGCGCGATAGTTGGAATGAGTAATTTACAGGCAAATGGCTTGACGAGTAACGGAGTGTTTGGTGTAGCGGAAGGAGATAAGTTGATAAGTACATGATGTTTAAGCCGGACGAGGCGTGTATTGTCAGACCGATGTGAGGTCACATTTGGCCTCATTCATGCTTTATGTTTTGCTGTTTCCCTTCTACTGCGTAACATCTGAAAGCTCAGTTATTTAGTATAGCAAATTGATTCAATTAACAGGCTCGTATGGTCAAAAAAACCTCATCCAAACGGTAATTGGGGCGTGATCTAGGCTGAATGCTCTGCTAGAATGGTGAACCTGACTATACATGAAAAAGGAGGATTATGGCCTGGTTCATCCTTTCAGAGATGGTTAGCACGGTTCTGGAATGGTTCAGGATCGGTCGTTTATCTGAACCGGAAAAAGACCTGGAAATCCTGTTGCTGCGTCAACAGCTGGTCATAATGGAACGCCATTTGAACAAAACAATTCGGCCATCCCGAATTGAAAAGCTAACCTTGGCGGTGATTACGACTAAGTTTAAAGCAGTTACCGGCCAGTCATCGGCTCAGTTGCGAGCGGTCATCCGACTATTTCAACCCTAAACAGTGCTCAAATGGCATCGTGATTTAGTGCGGCGCAAGTGGACAAATGAACCATCCAAACCGAGTGGGCGACCACGAACCAGCAGCGAGATAGCGGCGCTCGTTGTGCGATTTGTACGGGAGAACGCCGATTGGGGCTATGGCAAACTCGACGGTGAGTTGCGAAAGTTGGGCTACCACATAAGCGAACAGACAATAGCCAATATACTGGAACGCCATGGGATCCCGCCTGCGCCGCAGCGGGTTGCCTCCGTCAGTTGGCGTCACCTGGTGCAGCATTACAAAGACCAGATCCTGGCCTGCGATTTCTTTACCGTAGAAACGTTGCGACCGCAGACGATATACGTCTTGTTTTTCATCGAACTCAGCACCCGGCGCGTTTATTTGGCCGGCTGTACCACGCATCCGAACGCAGAATGGGTTACCCAACAGGCGCGTCAAATGGTGTGGTCCCTTGAGGAACGCACGCCTGCGATCCACTTTATGATCCATGACCGAGATACCAAGTTTCCAGCAGCCTTCGACACGGTTTTTCAGTCAACCGGCGCCCATATCATCCGCACGCCGATTCGTGCGCCGAATGCGAACGCCTTCGCGGAACGTTGGGTTAGAACGGTTCGCCATGAATGCCTGGATAAAATTATCGTTCTCAACGAGGCCCATCTGCGGCATGTGCTCAAAGAATACCTGGCGTATTACAACACGGCACGCCCACATGAAGGCATCGAGCAACAAATGCCCATTCCATATCCGATTTCAGTTTCGAAGGGCGAAATGCGTAGCCACCCCATTTTGGGTGGGATCATTCACGGTAACTGCTCAGGCAGGGGAAAGACAAGGTGGATAAAAAGGAGTTCCAGCAAAAGCGGATTCAAGGGCGTGTAAGGCAGTGAGGCCATTTTTGCGCGCGGTAGACAAGTAGCCACGAATGGCGCAGAAAGCATGAGCGCC
>JBBSEU010000173.1:0-12551 GCA_038239365.1 Aggregatilineales bacterium | reverse complement strand
GCCATTTGCCACGCCGCGCCGTCCGTTAAATTCATGCTGCCCACTCATCTCGTTTACATCAGAATTATTTCCCTTCGCCGTCCCCTTTGCAAATCCGGTTGTAGAACTAACTATATTGTGGCAGAATCCGCAACGGTCATCAGCCGATTAGTGGGGTTTCCTCTCTTTCGTGAGTTCAGGGAGTTTGCCCATTGTGAGATTGGATAGCAACTTGGAGTGCCAAGCACTTAAGCTGTTCTCGGCACAAGGCAGGAAGCGGACCAGTGTGTTCGATTGCTCGAATGTCGTCGTGATGCAAACCCTCAATATTCCGCTTATCTTCAGTTTTGACCACTTCTATCGACACTTTGACCTCAAGACGGTGGCGAATGTCTACTCATCACATATTTGAGAGCAATATTAGGGGATCGGTGTGATGAGCGGATGAATCCCTTCCAGCCCAGCGACGCGCCACAACGGGGTATGAAACGGCATCTGTGCCATGATGTCTGACAGAACTCCAAACCAAAACAAATGCGTACCACGCACAGCATCAGTAGCTTGTTTGAGGTTCATCAATCGTTTTTGACTGAGCGTTATCGTCAACACACGCAAACTGCGTGATTTATACCGTTGTTGGTATTGTCCACTCTCGACATAGGCGAGATAGGCGAGTATTTTGGTCGCAAACCGCTGTGTGGTCATGGTGCCCCGGTCAAGTTCGATAAAAAACCGCGCCGTACCCTGTGGTGTCTGGATCACACAATAGCTATCGGGGATAAGTGAGACCGTTGCCCGCTTACCATTTGGGAAGCGAATTGCCACACGGTCATAATTTACCTTGAGCGCGGACTCATCAAGCCAGTGGATCAGCCCGAAGCCAAGGCTTCGACAGGCGAGCGTGAACGCGATACGCACATCGTTAAGCGCGAGGGTATGTTCCAAAAACTCATGTTTCAGATCATGCACCCCAGCTTTTTTGGCTGGGGTGTCGATATCGTACTCCACGCGTAAGACTTCTCTACCGCGTGTATCGATGGTGTAGAGAGTTGGACTCCACCCACCTTGTACGGGCAGAAAATGACGTGCCAGAAACCCGTGTTGGTAAAGATGCGATAGGCGATATTGCGCCGTGCTTCTTGAGCTGAAAAACAAACGTTGGAGCTGGTCTTGGCGCAGGATACGATACTCCGCCATCGCCTTGAGTACCTCAAGGTCACGTGGCATGAGACGCATGGGTGGCGGACTACTCGCGCGTTTGGAGCGGCTGAGTCGGGTCACTCGATCCGGTATAACGGCAACGGCATTCTTCTTACGACTCGTCATAGAAACGGATGCTCGTATCAGTGCCGGAAGGTTTGTTGGTGCGGGTATACCGCTCATTCAGCCAATCCATGATTTCGGCCCGATTTTTGGGCGTGTAACGAGAGATAGATAACTTTCTAAGATAGGCTTCCCGCTGAATGCTAGCGGGGAGCGCTCGCTCATTCACCAGTGGCGCACTGGCGTGCAAGCTGAAGGCAGGCTGCGTTTCATCCTTATAGCGTACTTTGACGGCTGCTTGATATTTGTTCAGGTTGATGAGCGCATCGGCATCGAATCCCGGAGCCATATACGGTGCCAAGGCTTTCGCATCGTCAAGACCGCACTGGAAGGTAATGAGTGCGCCGATGTTGCCGAGTAAGGCATCAAGGGTGCTGCCTGTCAGTTGACGTAGGTACTGGTTGGCTATCGTGAGCGATAAGCCGAACTTGCGGGCTTCCGAAAGGACGGTTTCGAGAGGTGTCGTTACAAAGTGCTGCACCTCGTCGATATAGAGATAATACGGCGTACTGCCTGCTGGACGGCCCAGTACAGCCAATTGCAGTTGAGACATGAGAGCCGCACCGAGCAAATGCTGTTCTCGGCTGGGGATGCGTGCTTCGTCTGTTTTGAGCGAGATGAGCAGGATTTTTTTCCGAGCGATGAGTGCGGCCATATCCAGGCGGTCAGGGTGACATAACACAGGGTAGAGCAACGTATTGCCATAGAAAGCGCGCAACCGCCAGGTAATGGGACGGATGAGTTGCTCTTGTTGGCCGCGTCCTTCCTCAAAACGTTCCCAGAACTCTTGGACGGCGGCATTCTCGACCCCTGCCAGCAGGGTGTTTCGATACCGTGGATCAGTCAGCACTCGCACCACATCACGCACCGTTGGTGATGGGTCAGCCAGCACCGTCACTAAGGTTGCCCAGAGCGTGTCAGCAACGGTCGGTGCTTCTCGGAAATCGTCATAAAGCGTGTTGAGCAGTGCCATGATCTGCCCAGCAGCACTACTGCGCTCCACACGGTCGGAAGCTGAGAGCAAGTTCATTGGCGGAGGGTTGACTTCGTTGGCAAGATCAAGGATGACCACATCGTGTTCCCGGCCTTGAGGGATACTCCATCGAAGGACATCCCGTGCCAGGTCGCCGTGTGGGTCGATGAGGGCGACACCTTCACCGTTGGCGATATCCTGATGAATCATCCCATGCAGCAGGGTGGATTTGCCAACACCTGACTTGCCAATGAGGCTGACATGGCCGCTGCGGTCGTGAACGAACACGGCTTCTTCTCGGCTGGCATAGCGGTTGACACCAAGACAAATGCCTTTTTTCTGGCCGATAAGTCGAGCAGGGATCCGTATTTGGGGTTGCGACCACGCGATGGTCGGCGCGCTGAATTTGTTGTGAGGCAAATGCCATAGGCTTGCCAGTTCTTTCGGTTCCATTACAAGGCGCATCGCCTGGCGCAAGGTCTGCATTTGCCTGTCATGGCGGGTAGCATTACTGAGGAGCGCGAACTGACCGATGGCGCTGGTCTGAAGGTCAATCTCAGCTCCCTGTACTGCGAAGATGCCTGAGCCATCATCAATCCAATGGAGACCATTGAAGTCGGCACGGTCGAAATTCACCATCTGGTTATCAACCGTGAGCAGTGACTCGAAGCGTGCCGGGTCAGGCACATTGATCTGAATAAAGACCAGTGCCTGGTACAGCCGCTGTTGAAGTTTGGCGAGCAACACTTTCTGCAAAGCTGGGACGTAGCGCTCGACCTTGACTGGGAAGGCAAGTCCCAGCAGGCCACCCGTATAGACTAGGCGTTCGATGAGTTTCATCCCTTCGGCATACGCATCTTTGGCAAACCCGACAATGATGAGCGTGTAGATAATGCGCTCACCGTCCCGCAAGTCACTCATTGCCTCGGTAAGTGACGCTAGCGGGTCAGGACCAGTCAAGTCAGTAACATACTGAATAGGTGCGACGAAGAGGGGTGTGGAGTATTGGTATTTGATAAGGCAGCGGGCAAAGGGTTCCTGTGACCACTCATTTGTTCCGAACGGCTCAACGCTCACCTGAGCGTCTGGGTAACTGGCGCGGATAGCATTCTCGATACCGCTGGATGGGCGTTCCATCAAGTCAATGATTTGCCATTCAATAGCCTGTTGGGTTGCCATAATGCGAAAGGAAAGCGTCGAAAACGCGAAGAGGAGCTGCTCCATGAACTGGTGAGCACGCTTCGCATCCCAGGCACTCCCTTTCGGGAGTGCGATGGTGTACTTGAAGAGAGTGAAACCCTGATCACGCACGAGGAGTCTTCTCCTTATCCGTCTTATCCATGAGGTCGGTGGGTCGAGGAGCAGGGCGACGCTGCCGCCAGTTGAGTAACGCGCTGACGCTCCAGACAGTCAGTCGAATGAGCCAGAACGTAATTCTGAGGCTTGAAACGATGCTATTCCATGCGGCGGCGAACATCCAATCGAACATGATACACACTCCTTTATCGAAAACTGAGCGATTAGGTGCGCTGGTCAGCGCACTTGCAAGCAGCATGACATAGAAGCGTCGCCGCAGGAAAGTGAAAACCAGAGTAAAATGTCTGGAAATGTCAGGAAAATCCTCGAAAATCGGAGGTTTTCTCATGCCACAAGCTACACACAAACTCTTTCAACAGACACTCAAGCGGACGTTGGATACTCATCATCCGTACTGGACGAGTGGATACAAAGGCAAAGAGAAACATCGAATGCCTTTCACATCAGTAATTCCGGAAACACTGTGGAATTGGGTCAAAGGTCCAAGCAAGCTCGGCCCGCAGAGGGGTAAGTTCAGTGAGTTTTTGGAGGAAGCCGAGCTTCCTGATGATGTGACAGAAGCACTCCGATCACTCCACGAACAGATGTATACGGAATATCGGGATAGACGAGTCGAAGCGAGCGATGATGAGGAAGCGCAGGGCGACCCATTAGCTGTAGCACTACAAGAACCTGCAATACCTTCCACTCTGGAAAGACAGAACCTGCTCAACGGTACGGCACTCCTCGTTGTGCTTTGCCTGGCTGCATGGGTGGTTTTTTATTGGCTACCTGGACTATCGGGTAAAACACCGCTGCGCGAACTACAACACCTTAACGGCTGGTGTTCGGCCATACCCAACAGCCTGCTCAGCACAGGTAGTGCGAGTTATTTCCTGGCGGTGTCTGATGCGGCACAGCTTGGTGATTTCAGCGAACACCCATACTACATCTACTTTGACAACCAATTCATTGGTGCTGACACCCTCAATTTGGAAGGGCGAGATGCTCAGCTAGGGCAATGGCAATTTAGCATCGCGCCGACATGGGTAGCAACTCATGTAGAATGGATGGAGCCGTCGCAGTGGCATATCGATTATCGTTGCGGCCGATAGAAGTCAGAAACTCCGCTATCATGATTCAGGAAAATGAAGCAGGTGGTCGGGGTTAAAGCTGAACACAACCTTGTGGCAGGACTGCGATGGAACGCGTCTTTGACTACGGTTTGGGATGACCGTAGCTGAAAACGTACTCATTAAGGCCACAAAGAGGCACAGTAACCTAGACAAAACCAAAATATTCGCCAACGCTCTGCAAATTTAGATCGTAATCAGGAGAGGCGAGATTGTCCACCGCCAAGATCAACGAGGTTATCTTTCGGGCATTCAATCATCACACCTCAGCGGGAGGTGTTCCGCCGAGTATCGCAACCAATCACAATGGCTACTACTATGGTTATTTTGAGAATGAACATAGGGAACAATTTATTTTCATCTACGAATATCAAACAAAGAAAGCAACACTATGGGCTGGTGACAATGGATGGGAAGACGCTCCCGTGGTTGAAGGGAAGGTGCCAAGTTTGATATTGAGTGAGACTGAGGCAGCGTGGGTGTTGGTCTGCTGGTCTGCTGCTACTACATTCCAAAAATGAGGAAGCAAGATGAAGAGCGATTTTCCACTCTTCATCTTCTGAACAGAAATTAAGAAGTGCGCGGTAGCTTTCGATAGGGAGGGATAAGTTTGACCGTATACACGTGTGCGCGCGAGTCCTTCCGAGGCCACCTTACGTCCTCGCGGTTTAGGGGTATATTTTCGGTCTGCACTCGCATTTCTAAGAATCGCTCCACCCAAGGCTTGAGTTTAAAACTGACAATACGGCGTGCATCCAAATCGTAGATTACCTTCTTGAACAGCGTGCGAATCAGGGATTGGCGTTGTTCTGCATTCCCCGCATCCCCGTATGGCGACACACCGAAATACTTGATCCGGGATAACGATGCCAAATATGGTCGTCGGTTTTCCCGCTTCGCGCACAGCAGTGGGATTGAAGAATTGCGTCTTCCCTACCATTCCCCGAATTGTAATGCCATTTGTGAACGCTTCATTGGGTCGCTCCGCCGGGAATGTTTGGATCATCTCCTCATTATGAATGAGACGCAGTTGCACCGGAGCATTAAAGAGTATGTAACCTACTTCAATCATGCGCGACCCCATCAAGGCATTGCACAACAGCTTCCCGTCACAAAAGCCGAGCCAGCAGCGACGCCATTCCTGAAAATTGTGGCTGAACCCATCCTTGGCGGCTTGCACCACAGTTACCGTCGTGCCGCTTGAACTAACTTGGTGGATGAGGCCGGTAGCCAGCACGGGCAGCTCATTTTTGTTTCATTCGCCACTGTGTTCCCGTTGCGGTGCATCTTCCCGCATCAATGTCAGATACGGTACTACAAACGCTCCTTGTTTACTGGGCAAGCTGGCCGCCGTCCACCAATATCTCCGTGCCGTGTATGAATGAGGCTTCATCAGAGGCCAGAAACGCATAGACTGACGCGATTTCCTCTGGTCGGCCAACCCGTCCTAATGGAATATTCTGTGAATAAGCCGCGATAAATTCCGGCGAGTCGATACTTTCTGCCAGCGGCGTGAGGATGTAACCGGGGCAGAGCGCATTGACGCGAATGCCGTATTGCCCAAGTTCCAGCGCCATCGTTTTCATGAGCATCACAACGCCGCCCTTCGACGCATTGTAATGAGCGTATTTGACCTCGCCTGCCAGCCCGTTCTTCGATGACATGAGGATGATCGATCCGCCCTGCTGACGCGCAATCATTCGTTTTGCTGCGGCCTGCGCCACCAGAAACATGCCGCGTAAATTCACAGCCATGATCGTATCCCAATGCTCCGGGGTGATCTCTACAAACGGTTCTTCCCAGGCGATCCCGGCGTTATCGATCAATACGTCGATTCCACCAAGTGCCTGCTCCGCCTGGGCAACCATGGCCGCCGCTTGCGCCGGATCGCTCACATCGCAGACGACACCCTGCGCGCCCGGTAACATGATCAGAGCTTCCTCAACCTGAGCGGCAGGCATCCCGCACAGGAACACCCGCGCGCCCTCTTCTAAAAATCGTTGGGCGGCGGCCAAACCAATGCCGCGACTGCCGCCGCTGATCAAAACGCCTTTATCTTTTAACCCACGCATCATTTTTTTTCTCTTTTCGCCTGACTCAATTCGCCTGAACGGGCACTTGTTGCAAAACTGTGCGTGCCGTTTCCAACGTTCGATCTATGTCGGCCTTTGTGTGCGCGGCGCTGATATGATTGCGCTTGAGCGCCGTTGGCACCATAAAAATACCGTGTTGACACATGGTTTCACGGAACCACACATCGCGTTTCGTGTCGTTTGCCAGCAAGTCGGTGTAAGTGTGGATGGTTTCGGCTTCCATAAAATACGGTGTGAACACCGAACCAAACTGGGCAACGTGCATCGGGATACCGAATTCGTCCGCGATCTGACGCATCCCCTGCGCTGCGTAGGCACCCAGTTCAAACAGGTGGCGATGCACGCGACCATCGGCTAATTCGGCAATCGTTGCCAATGCCGCCGCGACACTGAGTGGATGGCCGTTGTAGGTGCCCGCAAACATCACGCCACCGCCGGGCGCAAAACGATCCATGTAGGCCGCTTTGCCGACGAGCGCCGCAATTGGATAGCCATTTGCCATCGCTTTGGCAAACGTACTCAGGTCGGGAGTGATGCCCGCGATCTGCTGATAGCCGCCCAGCCCATGCCGAAAGCCTGTGATCACCTCATCGAAGATCAACAAACTGCCCATCTGTGTGGACAAACGGCGCAGCGACTCCAAAAAGGCGGGCGTGGGCAGCACGCAACCGATGTTATGCGGAATGATCTCCACCAGAATCGCCGCGATCTCGTCCCCGCGCTGTGCCATCAATGCGGTTAGTGACTCAATATCGTTAAATGGCAAAATCAGGGTATGCGCGATCACTTCGGGCAGCATCCCCAGTGACAGCGGATCGGACTTGCCGATCTTATCAGCAGCACTGATCACATTCATCAGGACGGCATCGTGCCAGCCGTGATACGTCCCCTGAAACTTGATGATGAACTTCCGTCCGGTAACGGCACGCGCCAATCGAAGCGCCGCGTAAGTCGCCTCCGAGCCGGAATTGGTGAGCAGCACCCGTTCAGCAGAGGGTATCAGGCGCGTCAGTGTTTCGGCCAGTTCGACTTCAACATCAGTCACGCCAACCCCCAGAATATCTAGCCGCTCTGTGATGGCGCGCACTGCTGCATTCACGCGCGGATGATTATGCCCCAGCACCAATGGTCCAAAGGCGGCATGGTAATCCAAATAGGCTTTGCCATCGGCATCCCACATGGTCGCGCCTTCGGAACGGATAAACGCCACCGACCAGGGCAGGGCGCGATTACCAGAATTGACACCTCCTGGGATCACGCGGCGGGCGCGTTCGACTAAATCATTATTGGCGCTCTTTGAAATCATATAAAGTCACTCACTTTCTTTGTATACAAAGATAATGCACATTTCGTGCCTAGTCAAGCGGTTTTAGGCCAGTATCTAGTCGTTTTTGACAAACAACTCCTCATTTAGGGGAATTTACCTTGACAAACGACTGCATTACTGCATACAATTTCAATATTCGCTTTCGTTTTTGTATACGACGATTTAGGAAAAGTCCTTATGTCAATAAAGATAAGTTTGATTGGAGCAGGCAGCGCGGTATTCTCGCTGGCCTTGATCCGCGACCTGTGTCTGACCACCAACTTGCAAGACAGCCTGATCTGTTTCATGGATATTGATCAGACGCGGCTCGATACGGCTCATGAATTGTGTCGCCGCTATGCTCAGGAGTTGGGGGTTTCGCTGCGTTTTCAAAAGACGCTTGACCGCCGCGAAGCCCTGCAAGATGCCGATTTTGTGGTGAATACCGCCCTGGCCGCCGGACACCAGCGCCTGGAAGAAGGCTGGGCGGTTGCGGCGCAGCATGGCTATCGGTTTGGCGGCAGCCTGCATATCATGCACGACGAAGCCTTCTGGATCAATTACTATCAATTTCGCCTGTTCGAGTCGATCATCGAAGACATTTTGACGATCTGCCCCAAAGCCTATCACCTGCTGGTGGCGAATCCGGTGTTTGCGGCGGTCACACATCTTGGTCGCAAATATCCCGAAGCACGCCTGGTCGGCTTGTGTCACGGCTTCAGCATGGTCTATCACATCGCTAAGGTGCTTGGCCTGGATCGGGAACATCTCAGTTTTGAGATTCCAGGCGTGAATCACTTTGTCTGGTTGACCAAGCTGTATCATAACGGTCAGGATGCGCTTCCACTGTTAGAAAAGTGGGTACGCGATCAGGCGCAGACCTATTGGGAAAGTGCGGCCCCAAGCGATGGACTAGGACCAAAAGCCTGTGATCTGTACCGACGCTTTGGGGCGTTCCCGATAGGCGATACGGGCACGGTGGGCGGCGGCTCATGGGGCGAAGAATATCACCGCGACGATGAAACCGAACGCCATTGGCACGAAGACCCTGACCGCTGGTGGACAAAACACATCAATTGGACGCGACAGGTCGTGCTGGATATGCAGGCTCTGGCCGCTAACCCCGCCGCCAAACTAACGGATACCATCAAGCCGGAGTTTTCGGGCGAGGTGATGGTGCCCATGATCGAGGCGCTGGCCTGTGATACCTCCCGCGTGCTGATCGGCAACGTGCCGAATACGCGCGACTTTGTACCGGGTATCCCACGTCATATCGGCGTCGAAATTCCGCTGCTGGTCAGCAAACATGGCTTGCAAGGTGTGGCGACGGACGGTTTGCCGCCCGAACTGACCGCGCGTGTTTTGCGCGATTATGTCGCCCCCGTCGAGACAGAGATCGCCGCCTACACACAGGGCAGTAAGCGCCTGCTGCTCGAAATGATCATGATGGATGGGCAAACACGCAGCTATTCGCAAGCCGTCGCCATGCTCGATGCGATTTTGGCGCTGCCCTATCACGAGGACATGCGCGCTCACTACCGATGACTCAGTCCAGCCCGGTAAAGACATTCGAGAGCCGCGTGCGAACCGATTGCGAATGATAAATCATCAGACGCGCGGCACTCTCCGGGTCATGTGCCTTGATCGCCTGTAGAATCGCTGCGTGTTCCTGATTCGAGGTTTCCAGCACGGTGGTATCCACATCGCCGTGATAGCTCAACAGATATAAATCGGCGCGTTCCTCGTTACTGGAAACAAACCGCATCAATGGCTGATTATCGGCGGCCTGCCCGACCAGCATATGAAAGTTTCGCCCCGAGCGCAGCAGCCCGGCCATATCCTCCGCCTGCCCGGCCTCAATGCCCCGCTCAATCGCCGCTTCGATTTCGTAGCATTGAATGGCCGTTGCCAGCAGCGCCGCCTGTCGCGCCAGATACGGCTCGATGACTTCGTTGGCCGTGAACATGTCGATAAATTCCTGGCGCGTCAACTGGCGAACGTACAAGCCGCGCGCATTGCGTAAGCTGATCAATCCTTCGTGTTCGAGTATCGCCAGGGCTTCACGGACAGGCGTCCGGCTGATCTCCAGGGAGGCGGCGATCTGCTCCTCGACCAGCGGCGTCCCCGGCTCGAACTGCCGTGCCAGGATCGCCTCTTTGATCGCATCATAGGCCGCTTCTCGAAAGCGCGGCGTCCTGGCTAAGGTGATGGGCTGTAGCACCATTGATCGAGATTGCTCCTCAACTTCAACTGTTTACGATGACTCCGGCGACACCAGCAAAAGATCGGACTCACGAAATTTGAAATTCATCAGGTCGCCACGCTGAAAACGTCCCGCGTCCAGGCACGAAAAATCAATCCGGGCAGCGCGCCCCAAAACGCCACTCAAATCCAGCGTCGTTTCGCCTTTCAACATTAGCGCGGTTGTCGCCTGGGCAACCCCGGCATGACAGGTCATCCCGTGCCCGTTCAACCCAACCGCGTGATAAAAGTTACCCAGGCGCAGATCACGTGAAATGATCGGATAGCCGTCCTCGGTGGTGCCGTACACACAGCACCAACCGTTCAAAAACAGGCTGTTCGGCAAGTGCCAATACTGCTGATACACGTCCGCCACTTTGCGCGGGTAGTCCTCATCGTTCACGCGGTTGACGTGATCCGGGTCTACAGTATATCCCGATTTGGTTACGTCGTGATGTTGGCCGAACAAGAGCGTGCCACCCAATTCGCCGCGACACCAGACGCCTTCGCCGTCCACCGACTCGGGCACGCCTGTAAGCGGCGCTTGCGTGATGCCGTCGTCAAAGCCTGTCGCCACGCACACCTGAATGCGCTGCGGGGTCAGGGCAAGTTCGCTGCCCGCCAGCGCCGCGATCTTCGCGCCCCATGGCCCCCCCGCATTGAGGACTGTCCCGACCTGCCACGCGCCGCGCCGGGTGACGAGTGTGTGTATCCGTTCGCCATCCGCGCGGATTTGCAGGACGGGCGTGTTGCGCTGAATCGTCACGCGCCCGGTGGCAACGGCCAATTGTTCATACAGCGCCACCAGTTCATACGGATCGATGAAGCCCTGATTAGGATGGAGTACCCCACCTTTCACCCGCTGCGGTTTGATCCAGGGATAACGGTTGAGCAGATCGGCTTTTTCAAGGACGATGTGCTGATAAATGCTGTCCGTGCCGCCGCCAAAATGCGTTTCATAGCCGTTTGGCGCGGGCGGGAAGTCGCCGGGTTCGTACACGACGCGCAAACTGCCCCAGGGGTTCAGCGTAAAGCCGTGCTGCTGCCGAAGCTCCTGAACACGCGCATAGCCAAGCAGCGTGAAGCTGGCATATAATGCGCCGATGTCGTGCAGGCAGATCACACCAGCAGAACCGCCCGTCGTGCCGCTGGCCGGGTTAAGTTTATCGAAGACGACGATCCGCGCATCGCTGTTCTGAGCAAGTTCGTAGGCGCAGCTCATGCCGATGATACCGCCGCCGATGATCGCAATATCCGCCGATTGCAAGGCGGGTGAGCCGTAGGTCATGGGTTATCTCCTGTTGTTGATGAGCAATCGCTCTGGCCGATAAGCCGAAATGTCGCTGGCTGTCTGGCCGCTGACGATCAGTTCGGCAAGCAGTCGCGCCAGACCCGGCCCGTGTGTCAAGCCGACTTCGTTATCGCCGCCGATCAGGTAGTAACCGTTCGCGTTCTGCACCTGACCGAGCAAGTGTCGATTATCGGGTGTGCGGACGGGTAGGCCGCTGTGCCGCGCTTTAACCGTGAACTGACGCAGTACCGGGAAAATCGGGTGCATGGCGGCGGCCAACCATTCGTGATAGCGATGCAGATCATCCGGTAACAGGCCGATATTTTCCGGCGGCTCGAAGGGTGCCGTCGTCAGGCCAAATGCCGCACCGATCTGCCGCATTAGCTGCGGGCCATGCATCAGGTGATTATCTGTGCCAAACAACAGGCCGCCCGCACATTCCCGCAAATAGACGCCGTAATAGTCATTGAAAATCAGCAGCGGCATATCTTCCGGCACACCCGCTAGCGGCTCAGTGACAAAACGCGCAACCTGCAACGGAATCATCGCCAACGCCAAGCCGATTAAGGCATTGATTTGCCCTGACCACGCACCCGCCGCATTGACCACACACTTTGTCGCAATCGCCCCGGCAGAAGTTTGTACGCCCGTGATTTGACCGTCTACCACATCGATCCCGGTCACACGGACGCCTGTTTCGATCTTCCCGCCCGCCGCCATGAAACGCCCTGCAATCGACTCGACGGCGCGCGGCGCATCCAAGCGAATCGCGTGCGGCCACCATAGCCCGCCCTGAATTTGCGCTGGATCAATAATCGGGACGTGAGCCTGTACCGCTTTCGGGTCAAGCCATTGTGCCTCATCGCTAAACCCTTTCGCCGCGATGTTGGTGTGCAGCGCGGCTAGTCCGTTCGCG
>JBBSEU010000172.1:0-12553 GCA_038239365.1 Aggregatilineales bacterium | reverse complement strand
GGTTCGCTCCCGCCTGTGGTCTCATCTGACTTTTCAAATATCGACCAACGATGCCGATATGGTTAAAGTCCCGCGAGTGCTTCTTGACCGCTTCAATGATCTGTTGTGTTATGCTACCTGATGTTCAAAGTCCAGCTGAGTTCGCAGCCTGAAAGCTGACGTTTTCTTTGCGTGCCACAATTGAAGTAGTTGCTATTTTCACAACTCATATTGTGTTTATCACAACCAGTGATATTCTATGGATGGGTTGCATATTTTATTTTGAAAAGCGACTACTTATGACTTTTACCGATTTTGTAATTAAACGCTGGCCGGGGCTCCTCAGTCGAGCATTCGATCATGTGACAATTGTGATCATTGCAGTTATCGTTGCGTCGGTGATCGGCGTGACGATTGGCATTCTCACCTATCGCAATCCGCGCGCCTACAGCGTTGCGATTGGGCTGTCGAGCGCGTTTCTGACCGTGCCCTCACTGGCGCTGCTGGGGCTGCTGATTCCGATCCTCGGCCTGGGTTTTGTGCCGACGCTGGTCGCACTGGTTTTATACGCACTGCTGCCGATCATTCGTAACACCGTGACCGGGCTGCAAAGCGTCAGTCCGGCACTGCTGGAGGCAGCGCGCGGTATGGGAATGCGCGAACGGGCGGTGCTGCTGCGCGTTCAGTTTCCACTGGCGTGGCCGGTAATCCTGGCCGGGATTCGGGTAGCGACTCAACTCACTGTCGGGGTAGCCGCGATTGCGGCGTATGTAGCCGGGCCTGGCCTGGGCAATGACATTTTCGAGGGGCTGGCACGGATGGGCGGTGCGAACGCGCTCAATACGGCGCTGGCCGGGACCTTCGGCATCGTGATACTGGCGCTTTTGTTCGATGCGGCGTTTGTGGTTGTGGGTCGCCTGACGGTGCCGAGGGGGATACGTGCCTGACTCAACCATGATCCGGCTGGAAGACGTGACGAAGGAATACGCCGGGCAACCCGAACCTGCCGTCGATCACGTGACGATGGATATTCCCGAAGGGAATCTGGTCATCTTTTTGGGGCCGTCGGGCTGTGGCAAAACGACCACGCTCAAGATGATCAACCGACTGATCGAACCCTCCTCTGGACGAATCTTTCTGGCAGGTGAGGACGTGACGCGCGCCGATGTCAACCTGCTGCGCCGTCGCATTGGATACGTGATCCAGCAAATCGGTTTGTTCCCGCATATGTCGATTGCGGACAACATCGCGGTAGTGCCCAAAATGCTCGGCTGGGAACGCAAAAAGATCGATGATCGAGTCGATACGTTGCTCGAAATGGTGGGGCTGAATCCGTCCACCCACCGTAATCGTTATCCCAAACAGCTATCGGGCGGCCAGCAGCAGCGGGTCGGGGTGGCGCGTGCGCTGGCCGCCGATCCGCCTGTGCTGCTCATGGATGAACCCTTCGGCGCAACGGACCCGATCACCCGCGAACATTTGCAGGACGAATTGATTCGCATTCAGGCCAGCGTGCGAAAGACAATTGTATTTGTCACACACGACATCGACGAAGCGATCAAGCTGGGGGATCGGATCGCCATCTTCCGCGAACGGTCACAAATCGCCCAGTATGCGCCGCCCGATGAAATCCTGAGCCACCCGGCCAACGATTTTGTATCGAGTTTCGTAGGGGTCGGCGCATCGCTCAAACGTTTGCAGGTGATCGCCATTCGCAATACACAGCTTGAACAGTGGCCTGCGCTCAGTATGACGGACTCAATCGCCGCCGTGCGCGATGCCCTTCACGGCGATAAAGCCGGAGTCGTACTGCTTGATGAGCAAAATCGCCCGCGCCGCACCGTGCAAAGTGCCGATCTGACTGAAACAGGCGGGGCGTTGGATACGCTTGGTACACCGATCACGCTCACCGTTGATGCACAGGAAACATTGCATATCGCGCTCGATAAACTGCTCAATTCAGAGGGCGGCGCGGTGTGCGTCGTTGATGAGCGCGGTGTTTACCAGGGCATTATCACCGTCGAGATGATCATGCGCGAATTGCGTTCTACATCGCATCAGCACGCCGCGCCAGTGCATTGGGGAGCAGCCCATGAATAAGCGATTGCTCCGATTGCTGCGCGTCCCGGCCATGTTATGCCTGATATGGATCGTCCTGTTCGTGTGGGTCAACAGTCACACGCTTGATTCGATTGAAAAGCGCACGCTCAACGCGCCGTACCTGCAAGCGCGCGTGCTTGAACACTTGCGCCTGACGATAGCCGCGACGATCCTAGTTGTGGCGATTGCTGTGCCGTTAGGCGTGCTGTTGACGCGCACCTTCGCAAAGGGGTTTGCTCCGCTCGTGATCGGGCTTGCCAACATCGGTCAGTCTGTGCCCGCCGTCGGGCTGCTGATCCTGATGACACTGCAATTCGGGGTCGGCTTCAACATTGCGTTGTTCAGCCTTGTTGTTTACTCGCTGCTGCCCGTCTTGCGAAACACGATTGTCGGGATTGAACAGGTCGATCCGGCGCTGACCGAAGCCGGGCTGGGACTCGGCATGAGCCGCCGCATGGTTTTGTTTCGGATCGAACTACCGCTCGCCATACCCGTGATTCTGGCCGGAGTGCGTACTGCGCTCGTCATTGCCGTCAGTGTTAGCACGGTGGCAACATTCGTTAACGCGGGCGGGCTGGGAGACATCATCGTGAACGGCATCAAATTACAACGAATGCCCGTTTTGATCACAGGTAGCGTCATGCTTGCCAGTCTCGCGCTCCTGATTGATTGGTTGGGCGGGTTGGCCGAAGACTACTTGCGGCCAAAAGGCGTGTAGTTAAAGGGAGTTCAGGCGCGTCCCTCATGCGCCTTTCCAGGTTTCGTGAAAAGTGACCGTTTTTTGAAAGGATTTTCCAGAATGCAGACCAAAACACGTTCCATTTTGCTAGCGGTGCTATGCGCCGCCCTCGTCTTCACCACGATTTTGCTGCCGGGCAGCGCCAATGCGCGCAACGGCGCACAGGCAACGATAGCCGCTACCATGTCGGGTACGATGGCCGGGACCATGGCCGCCCTACCAGATGTATCGCTCAAAGGCGCGACGTTCGTAGTCGGTTCAAAAGATTTTAGCGAACAGATCATCCTGGCTCAGATCACCATGCAGGTCTTGCAGCAGGTCGGGGCTACGGTCACCGACAAGTCGAATATCAAAGGTAGTGTGAATACCCGTACCGCGCTCACTTCCGGCAACATTGATATGTACTGGGAATATACGGGCACCGCCTGGATCACGTATCTGAAGGAAACCAAGCCGATTGCTGACCCGGCGGCACAATACAAAGCCGTCGCTGACCGTGACCTGAAAGACAACAAGATCAAGTGGCTGGACGCCGCACCGTTCAACAACACATACGCGATGGCGATCCTCAAAACAAGCGCCGATACGCTGGGCATCAAGAGCCTGTCCGATGTGGCTACACTGGCTGCCAAGTCGCCCGAAAAAGTGACGTTCTGCATCGAAAGCGAATTTTCGACGCGCGATGATGGAATGCCCGGAATGCTCAAAGCCTACGGCATCAAAGTGCCCGATGACAATATCAAGATGCTCGATACCGGCGTGATCTACTCCGAAACGGCGAAGGGTCAGACCTGCGCGTTCGGTGAAGTGTTCGCTACCGATGGCCGTATTGCCGCACTCAAGCTGGTGGTAATGGCCGATGACAAGCAGTTCTTCCCGGTCTATAACCCGGCGCTGACGATCCGCTCCGAGACGTTCGATAAGTACCCACAGTTGGCGGCGTTGTTCGCCCCGGTGTCGAAGCTGCTCACCAACGAAACGATGCAAAAGCTGAACGCACAAGTTGACGTTGACGGCAAGGAACCCGCCGAAGTCGCGCACGATTGGCTGAAATCAGTTGGTTTCATCAAGTAACCTATGTTTCAGACACAAATCGGTGAAGGATTCGTGGGCAGCGGCGTTAATGCTGCCCACATCAACACGGTATTGGGCAGCAAGGGCGGCCCCGTCGAGACGGCCTGGGCAACGGCGCTGGCAACCCCGCGCCTGGGTTACATCCCGTTCCTGACGGTTTTGCGCCCAAACCTGCCCGTCAAGCCCATGACGCTGTTCGTCAACAAGGCTGATCTGCGCGGTGAACAGCACGAAACGCTCACCTGGGGCGCAGCACAGGCGGGAGTTGCGGCGGGAGTCGCGGCGGCGGTGGCTGAGCATATCATCCCGGCAGAAATGACCGATTCACTGCTGTTGATCGCGGCGGTCTGGGTGGACTGGAAAGCTGACGATGCAATGCAGGTCTTTGAGAACAACCGACAGGCGATGCGGGCGGCACTGGCCGCCGGCGCGAATCAAACGCCGAACATCCAGGACGTTTTGAAAATGCGTGATGAGGCCGAGAACCCGTTTTTCAAGCGAAAGTAACCAGGTAGGTTTGCCTCACCCCCTCACCCCCTCACTTATCGCGCGTATAGTGGGCCGTGACAGAGAGGGGGAGTCCGGGAGGAGTCTGGTCTATTTTCCTTAAAAACTACCAACATCAAACGTGCTTAAAGTCCATTGAAGGAGCAAGCGGCAACACTGCCTCACCATGAAAATCACGGATATCCGCATTCAACGGCTTCGTAAGCCGCTTGCTCCGCCTTTCAACGCGGCCTGGGATCCAATTCCACGCCGATCTTTCACCGCAACGCTGGTCTTTGTCGATACGGATGAGGGGATCACTGGCGTTGGGTCGGGCGATACCATGCACGGCTTCGAGGACTTCAAACACTTTTTCATCGGGCAAGACCCACTCCCCATTTTGCGGCATGTGCAGGTGATCGAAACGCTCAATTTTCATTCGAGTCGCTATTGGCCGTTGGAAGCGGCGCTTTGGGACATTATCGGGCAGGTTTGCGGGCAGCCTGTCTCGCAACTCTTTGGCGGCTTCACCAAACGCTTGCTGGCTTATGCTTCATGCGGCGAATTCAAACCACCCGAAATCCGCGCCGAGTCCGCGCTGGCATTGCGTGAAGAAGGCTTCCGCGCCCTGAAAATTCGTATTGATCGGGGGCGCATCGCTGAGGGCATCGCCACTGTTGAAGCGGTACGCCGCGCGGTGGGATCGACGATGGATATTATGGTCGATCTGAATCAGGCGTGGCGAATGCCGGGCGATATTACGCCAAGCGGCGATGTGGTCGATGCGCGGCGGCTGGCTGATGCGCTGCGTGAACTGGGTGTGTTGTGGCTGGAAGAACCGCTGATGGGATCGGATGTGCGCGGACTGGCGGCACTGCGCGGAAACGTGGGCAGCCTGCGAATTGCGGGCGGCGAGATGGTACGCTCACTGGCCGAATTACTGGCCTACGTGGATGCGGACGCCGTAGACGTTTATCAGCCGGATGTGGTGCTATCCGTCGGGATGCTCCGCACGCGGATGCTGGCCGAACTTGTGATGGCGCGCAATCGCTGGTTCACGCCGCACACCTGGAGTAATGGCCTCGGCTTCGTCGCCAATTTGCATGTGACTGCGGGCGTCGGCGGTGGTCCTTACCTTGAGTTTCCCTACGATCCGCCGAATTGGAGTGTCGAGCGCCGCGATTTCATGTTCACCGAACCGCTGCGCGTGGATCGGGACGGCTATGTTTCCGTCCCGGATCGGCCTGGGTTGGGGATCACCATTGACCCGGACGCCCTTCGCCTGCTTGCTATCGACTAATTTGGAGTAATTGATGACCCAGCAACTTACCTACGATGCCTGGCAAACGCGCGCCGTACAGCTCAAGCCGCGCGCACAGGCCTTTATCAACGGGCAGTTTGTCGATGCCCTGTCCGGGAAAACGTTTGCCGACATCAGTCCACGCGATGGTCGTCTGATCGCGCAGGTGGCCGAATGTGACGGTGCCGATATTGACCGCGCCGTGAAAGCTGCCCGCGCCGCCTTCGAAGATGGCCGTTGGGCGAATCTGCGCCCTTCAGAACGAAAGCGCGTCCTGCTGCGAATGGCTCAGTTGATGCGCGATCATCTCGAAGAACTGGCACTGCTCGAAACGCTGGACGTTGGCAAGCCGATCACCGACTCGCTCAAGGTGGATGTGATCAACGCGGCCAACAACCTGCAATGGTATGCCGAAGCCGCCGACAAATTTTATGATGAGATCGCGCCAACGGGTTCGGCAGATTTGGCACTTATCACGCGCGAGCCGATGGGCGTGGTTGGGATCGTCGTGCCCTGGAATTACCCGATGATCATCACCGCCTGGAAGATCGGCCCGGCGCTGGTGGCCGGAAACTCGGTGGTCATCAAGCCCGCCGAACAATCCCCCCTAAGTGCGCTACGCTTGGCAGAACTGGCCGCCGAAGCGGGCGTGCCGGACGGCGTGTTCAATGTTGTACCCGGCTATGGCCCAACGGCGGGCGCGAGTCTGGGATTGCACCCCGGCGTCGATAAGATCGGGTTCACTGGGTCTACCGAAGTCGGCAAACTGTTCCTGCGCTATTCCAGCGAGTCGAACATGAAAGCCGTATCACTCGAATGCGGCGGCAAAAGCCCGCAAGTCGTGATGGCCGATGCGCCCGATCTACAAGCGGCAGCAGAGGGAATCGCCTGGGGTATCTTCTACAATCAGGGCGAAACCTGTAACGCCGGATCGCGCCTTGTGGTGGACAGCCGCGTGAAGGAAGAACTGCTCGAACGGGTGATGAAAGTCACCGAAACGATCACGCTCGGCGATCCGCTTGACCCGGCAGCCAGAATGGGTGCAATTGTCGATGCGCGGCAATTGGAGCGCGTACTGGGCTACATTGACTTAGGCCAAAAAGAAGGCGCAAACCTTCGGCTGGGTGGTCAGCGGGTGCGCGAAGAAACGGGCGGCTATTACGTTCCGGCCACAATTCTGGATCGCATCGAGAATCACATGCGAATCGCGCAGGAAGAAATCTTTGGCCCGGTGCTGTCGGTGATCGAGTTCAAAGATGAAGCCGAAGCCTTGAAAATCGCTAATGATACCGCCTATGGGTTGGCGGCCAGTGTCTGGACTCGTGACATCAATGTGGCACATCGAGTCGCGCGGGCGATGCGAGCGGGCACGGTCTGGGTGAACTGCTTCGATTACAGCGATCCGTCCACACCGTTTGGCGGATATAAACAATCCGGCTTCGGGCGAGATCGATCCCTGCACGCGATTGAGCAGTACACCAACCTCAAAACCACCTGGATTCACTTGCAAAGCTAAGCTCAACGAGGATACTCATGCCGCTTCTTTCTGAACAATCGCTGACTATTGAGCCGCCGCCCGCGCTCGTTTTCGGGGTGGATTCGATCAAGCAGTTGCCTGCTCATGTACGGACGCTGGGCAAATCCAAAGTCTTTCTCGTCACTGATAAAGGCCTGGTCAAGGTCGGGATTATCGATCAGGTGGCGACCATCTTATCGGCTGCAAACATCCCAGCCCACATTTTTGACGGCGTTGAACCAAACCCGACAACGGACAACATCGCACAGGGCAGCGCGGCATTGAGCGCGCTAGGCGATCTTGATAACACTGTGGTTGTCGCCATTGGCGGCGGCTCTGCGATGGACGCCGCCAAAGGAATCGCACTGCATGTGACCAACAACGGCCCGGTACTCGATCTGGATTATCGTGTTGACCCGAAACAGCCGGGATTACCGCTCATCGCCATACCGACCACGTCCGGGACCGGATCGGAAACGAATACCTATGGCGTGATCACGAACCTTGATACGCATCGCAAATTCTACGTGGGCGATGGCAGTGTGCAGCCCAAAGTGGCGATTCTCGATCCGAAACTGACAGTAGGGTTGCCGCCCGCCGCCACCGCCGCGACAGGTATGGACGTTCTAACACACGCCATTGAATCACTGTCATCACGGAATGCCAACCCGTTCGCGGATGGAATCGATCTATACGTGATCGGCGTGGTCTACAAATGGCTGCCCAAAGCTGTCGCCGATGGATCGGACATGGAAGCACGTTCGCAAATGCTGCTGGCCGCGCACACCGTTGGCGTGGCCTATCGCAGCGGCACAGGGTTCGGCGTCTGTCACGCGATTGGGCATTCGGTTGGCGGGCGGCTCAACACGCCGCACGGTCTGGCACTTTCGATCCTGCTGCCCGATGTATTGCGTTTCAATTTGCCGGCCTGCACCGAAAAATATGCTCAGGCCGCCTTTGCAATGGGCGTGGGCGACTCATCAAAATCGCTGTTGGAGAACGCCAACGCAGCCATTGACGCCATTCAACAGTTGGCCGAAACGGTGGGCATGTACAAGAAGCTGCACGAAGTCGGCTGTACGCCTGAACTCGTGCCGATTCTGGTGCAGGATTCGCTCGACGATGTGGTGATCTACAACGCGCCGCGCCAACCGACGGCGGATCAGGTGCGTGACATTATTCTGGCGGTGATGTAACAATTTGCCCTCACCCCAACCCCTCTCCCGAAGGCGAGGGGCTTATTACGGAGATTTTACCTGATGAAAGCGGCAGTTCTATATAATTCCAATGCGGATTTGATCGTCGAAGATGTCAAACTGATCGATCCGAAAGCGCACGAAGTGTTAGTGCGCCTAATGGCAACGGGCATTTGCCACAGCGATGTGATGGTTCTCAATGGTTCGATGCCAGTACCGATGCCGGTTGTCTTGGGGCATGAAGGCGCGGGGATCGTCGAAGCGATAGGTGAGGATGTTTCGCACGTCAAAGTAGGTGATCATGTGATTCTGTCGTGGGCACCAACCTGCGGCGAATGCTTCTACTGCCAATCTGACCACGCCAATTTGTGCGAACAATATGCGCCGCGTGTTCTGGATGGCGGTTTGCTGGATGGTACGACGCGCCTGCGAACGATGAGCGGCGCTGAGATCAAGCATTACTCGTTTCTATCCACCTTCGCTGAATTGACCGTCGTGCCAGAAACGTGCTGCATCCCGGTAGATCGGGAAATTCCTTTTGCGCCTGCTTCACTGGTTGGCTGCGCGGTGACGACGGGTATCTGCGCTGCCGTGAATACCGCCAAAGTGCGCCCTGGCAGCAGTGTCGCGGTGATCGGCGTGGGAGGTGTCGGGCTGAACGTGATTCAAGGGGCGGCGCTGTGTGGTGCGGAGAAAATCTTTGCGATTGACATCAACCCCGATAAAGCCGCAATGGCGATGGCCTTTGGCGCGACGCACTTCCTGAACTCCAAAGAAGTTGATGCGGTAGACGCCGTTCGCGGCCTGACCAACGGACGCGGCAGCGATTATGCGTTCGAGTCGGCGGGGCGCACCCAGACGATGCAGTTGGCCTACCAAATCGCGCGGCGTGGCGGATCGGTGATTTATATTGGCGTGGCAAACAGCACCGATATGGTATCGCTGCCCGCCACGCAGTTGACGCGCACTGAAAAGCACATCATGGGCAGCTTCTACGGCGGTGCAACGCCGCGCCGTGACTTTCCAATGATTGTGGAACTCTACAAACGCGGTAAAGTAAAACTTGATGAATTGATCGGTGAGCATCACCCGCTTTCGGCGATTAATCAAGCGGTGGCCGCGATGGGCACAGGCAAGTTCGCGCGAGTGGTGCTGGATTTGTGACGAGGCGTTATGCAGAATGTGATCAGTGTTGAACAAGTCGTTGAAACCCATATCAGCAATCCCGACTATAAAATGTTCATCAATGGGCTATGGCGATCCGCCGATAATGGGGCGACATTTCCCGTTGTGAACCCGGCAACGGGCGAGACGTTAGCGACAGTGCCGGAAGGTGGCGCACACGAGACACGCGCGGCGATTGATGCAGCATCGGCGGCGCTGCCCGGTTGGTCGGCCATGCCCGCACTACAGCGCAGCGATCTCATGCGCCGGGTCGCGGCCTTGATGCTGGAGCGGCGCGAACATCTGGCAACTGTGATGACGCTGGAACAGGGCAAACCGCTCAGTGAGTCGCGCGGTGAGATCGCATACGCGGCCAGCTTCTTGAGTTGGTTCGCGGGGGAAGCCGAACGGGTCTATGGCGACATTGTGCCTGCTTCCGCGCCAAACAAACGTATTCTGATCTTGCGGCAGCCTGTAGGTGTAACCGCGATGATCACGCCCTGGAACTTTCCGGCGGCGATGCTGACGCGCAAGCTGGGTCCGGCATTGGCGGCGGGTTGTACCGTCGTTTGCAAGCCCGCCGAACAGACACCGCTTTCGGCATTGGAACTCGGTAAGTTGTTCGAGGAAGCGGGTTTCCCGGCAGGCGTGGTCAACATCGTGACCTGCCACGATCCGATCCCATTTTCGGAAGCGATCTTCGCCGATGAACGAGTCCGCAAGATTTCGTTTACCGGTTCTACCGAAGTCGGACAACTGTTGATCGCCAAATCTGCCGCGACAGTCAAGCGCATGTCAATGGAGTTGGGGGGTAACGCACCGTTCATCGTCTTTGCCGATGCGGATATTCCGGCGGCGGTTTCGGGCGCGATTGCCTCCAAGTTTCGCAACGCCGGACAAACGTGTGTTTGTGCCAATCGCATTTACGTACAGCGCGACATTTACGACAAATTCAGCGATGTGTTCACGGCAGAAGCGGCAAAGCTGAAAGTGGGCAATGGCCTGTATCCCGCCACGACCATTGGCCCCTTGATCGATATGCAGGCGCGCGCCAAAGTGGAACGGCACATCGGCGACGCAACGGCACACGGCGCGAAGGTGCTGCTAGGTGGCGATCTCTGGAACGAAGCCGAAAACCGCACCGGGACATTCTGGAATCCGACGGTGCTGGCTGGTGCGAGGGGTGACATGCTGGTTGCACGCGAGGAGACCTTCGGGCCGGTTGCGCCCTTGATCGCTTTCAATGAAGAAGCGGACGTAATTGCCAGTGCCAACGATACCTTGTATGGATTATCGGCATATTTTTATACACGCGATATTAGCCGAGTCATGCGCGTGGCAGAGCATCTTGAGTATGGTATGATCGGCATTAACGACGGAATGATCTCCACCGCGCAAGCCCCTTTCGGCGGCATCAAACATAGTGGGTTGGGGCGTGAGGGCGGCGCTGTTGGCATCCACGAGTACCTCGATGTGAAATACCTCTCGTTGAGTCTTTAGCGAATATCGGAACGCGGATGACTGTTCAAGAGAATACCGAGCCGAAGCTCAAAAAAATGACTGGCAGCAAACGTGGCCGCGTAAAGGCTGTATCGTCCGGGCTATGTCGTGACCTGGCGCTGTTGGATGCGCTTGCCAGCGATGAAGCCCGTGCGCGCGGTGGCCTGGGCGTGACACAGCTTACCCAACTGGTACAGCGTGATAAAAGCCAGGTGTCGCGTGCTTTGCGGGCGCTCGAAGAAATGAATTTGGTCGAGCGTGACGCCGATACCCGCCAGTATCGACTCGGCTGGCGGCTGTTTGGGCTGGCTGCGCGCGTAGGCAATACGCGGCTGCTGCAAATCGCGCCGGGGGTCATGCGTGTGCTGGTCAATCAGCTTGGCGAGAGTGTACACCTGTGCGTCCTGGAAGGTAATCAGGTGTTGACGGTACATACCGAAGCGCCCAAACATCACCTGCGCGCGACGGGCTGGATCGGACGCACGATGCCGGGCTATTGCAGTTCGGCGGGGCGCGTGCTGCTGCTTGATATGTCACTTGATGAGATTGAGCAGCGATTCGCGGGCGTCCAGTTTGAGCAGATGGGGCCAGGACAGATCGTCCACAGCGCCCGCGATCTGCACGAACAAGTCTTGATCGCGCGTGAACTAGGGTATGCACCCGTCCGCGAGGAATTTGAGCCGGAACTGGTTGGCGTCTCTGCCCCGGTTCGTGATTATCGCGGCGTTGTGATCGCGGCTCTTAACGTCAGCGCGCCACAGTTCCGGTTGGGCGATCACCTGGACGAAGCGGGACGCCTCACGGCCAGCGCGGCCACGCGCCTCTCACAGGAACTCGGCTGGACTGCACCTGATCGCTAGCGGAATGCTCTCAAAAAGTGCGCTGAACTGAAACAGACCGTCTCGAACGTGAGAACTCGGTAGCCGACCTTCAGTTGGCGCGCTTTTGAACATCCATAAATTACGCGCAGGGGACACCGGGTTAAAACCCGGTGGTGAATGCGTTTTCTCCTTTCTGATATTTGACACTACGCTGGATTTGCGCTACAGTGTAGCGTATGAAAAACAAGCCAACGAGCGTCCGCCTATCCGATGATGCCAAGCGATTGATCCGGCTGATGTCCGAAAGATTGGGCATTAGCCAGACGGCTATTATCGAACTGGCGATCCGCGAAAAAGCCAGACGCGAGAAGCTGAAGTGAACCGGCTGACTTACGAGTACCGCCTGTACCCGCGCGAACGCGAACGGGCTGCCCTTGAGCAGATGCTTGAACAGGGGCGTGAGGTGTACAACGCTGCGTTGCAGCAGTGCAAGACCGCCTACGAACGGAACGGAAAACACCAGACAGCGATCAGTCAGTGGGACTATTTCCGCGAGTGGCGTCAGCAGGATGGCGTGCAGTTGAATGCGTCCAGCTTGCAGCACATTTTGCGCCGGGTTGATAAAGCCTACCGTGCCTTCTTCCGGCGCATCAAGGCGAAGGAAACACCCGGTCATCC
>JBBSEU010000171.1:0-12615 GCA_038239365.1 Aggregatilineales bacterium | reverse complement strand
CAGTTCCGCCGGGGTCGCAGCTCCGACTACAACGCTCAACTGCGTGAAAAGCAGAAAGCGCGCCGCATCTACGGCATTCTGGAGCGTCAGTTCAGCCGCTACTTCAAGGAATCACAGCGCCGTCCCGGTCAGACCGGCACGAACCTGCTGCAAATGCTTGAAACCCGCCTCGATAACGTTGTCTATCGCCTCGGCTTGGCCGACTCACGCCCACACGCGCGCCAGTTGGTGCAGCACGCCCACTTCGATGTGAACGGGCACAAGGTCAATATCCCATCGTATCAGGTTCAGTCGGGCGACGTAATCACGCTGCACGGATCGAGCAAGGATATTAAATATTTCCGCGAAATTCGTGCGTACATGGATGATCGTCAGCGTCCCCCGGAATGGCTGGATATTGATGCCGCCAACGTCCTGACGGCGCGTGTCGTTCGCATCCCGGAGCGCCGCGATATTCAACTGCCGCTCAATGAGCAGCTAATCGTCGAATACTATTCACGCTAAAACCTGTACGGGCTATGGTGTGTTACTTTTGGGGCGGCAATTGGGCCGCCCTTGTTACCCTGTTTGAGGAGGGCTGAGTTGACAACCAACGCAATGGTATTGCCCAAGATCGAAGGCGACGCTAGTTCCCGTAACTACGGGCGTTTTATCATCAGCCCTCTGGAGAGCGGCTACGGTATCACCGTTGGGAACGCGCTCCGGCGGGTGCTGCTGTCCTCGTTGTCGGGTGCATCGGTCACGTCGATGCGTGTCTCGGATGTTCCGCACGAATTTTCCGCGATCCCGAACGTGAAAGAAGACATGACGCAGTTGATCCTACAGGTCAAGCAACTGCGCCTCAAGATGGAAGACGCCGACTCGGCACGGCTGCGCCTCGAAGTGCGCGGCGAAGGCACGGTCACAGCGGGCGATATCCTCGTCCCGCCGGAAGTCGAGATCATCAACCCTGACCTGTATCTGTTCACAGCGGACAACGAGAATGCCCAGCTTGAAATCGAGCTGACCGTTCAGACCGGGCGCGGTTACAGCCCCGCCGAGGAACGTGGCCGCCTGCCAATTGGCGAACTGCCGATTGACGCCATCTACAGCCCGATCCGGCGCGTCAACTTCGATGTGGAACGCGCGCGCGTCGGCCAGCGCACCAACTATGATCGTCTGGTGCTGGAAATCTGGACAGACGGCACGATCCGCGCCGAAGAAGCGATGGCCGAAGCCGCCAAAATCCTGATCGAACACCTCCGCATCGTGGCGGGTATCGAGCATGAAGTGCTGACACCTATCAGCAGCGGCAGTTCAAAGATTGATGACGGCAAGGCTTACGATGACGAGAAGTACAACACGCCGATTGAAACGCTCGACCTGAGCGTGCGTGTATTCAATTCGCTCAAGCGCACGGGCATCACGACTGTTGGCGAAGTGCTGGATATGCTGGATCGCGGTACCGACGCGATGCTGGCGATCCGCAACTTTGGCGAGAAGTCGCTGACCGAGCTTGAGGAACGCCTGCGCGAAAAAGGTCATCTGCCCGCGAGTTCGGCTCATGCGCCGAGTCCGGCCAGCACTGACGCACAAGGTTAACCGGGAGAGACGATGCGACATAACGTATTTGGTAAAAAACTTGGGCGGAGTACTGGCGAGCGTAACGCATTGCGCCGCACGATGATCACCCAGCTTTTTGAACACGAGCGGATCACGACAACGGAAGCGAAAGCCAAAGCGATCCGTGCCTCCGCCGAACACATGATCACGCAGGCCAAGCGCGGCATCGCCAGTGGCGACCCGGCGCGCATTGTGTTCCTGCGCCGCTTGCTGAATGGCCGTCTGGACGATACCGAAATCACCAAGAAGATTTTCGATGTGTTTGCGCCACGCTATGCGGAACGTCCGGGCGGCTACACGCGCGTGTACAAGCTCGGCCCACGCAAGGGCGATAACGCGCCAATGGTCATTCTGGAACTGGTCGACAGCGGCGTTGCCAAGACCGACAGCACCACCGATACGGGCGCTGCCACTCGTGCAGCAGCCGGGGCGCGTGGCCTGTTAAACCGGGTTCGCCGCCCACGTCAGCAGAACGCCGAGACGACTTAGCTAATCGGACGTGATCCGTTACCGCGCGACAGTTGCCTACGACGGCACGGCTTATCAGGGCTTTCAACGCCTGACGAATAAGCGGACTGTTCAGGGCGAAATCGAACGGGCGCTGGCAACTGTGATCGGGAAAGCGGTACGGATCATCGGCTCAGCGCGGACGGATACGGGCGTTCACGCGGTTGGCAATGTGATCGCCTTTGATGTCGAATGGCGGCACGCCGATCACAAGCTGATTGATGCACTGAACGCGAAGTTGCCAACCGACATCGCCGTGCAGAGCATCGAACGCACCAAACCGACCTTTCACCCGCGCTTCGATGCGCGCAGCCGGATGTATGAATACGCGATCTACGAAGCGCCACACCGCAACCCGCTCACGGCGCGGCAGATGTGGCAGGTACGCGGGCCGTTCGATGTAGACCGAATGAACGAAGCAGCGGCCAGCTTGATCGGTGAACATGATTTCGCCAGCGTGGGCGCACCGACACAGGGCTTGGTTACGATACGGGCGGTTTACCGCTCGGAATGGTACGCCGAAACGTTCGGTGCGGCGCGGCGGCTAACCTATCATGTCGAAGCGAACGGTTTTTTGCATCACATGGTACGGGTGCTGGTCGGCGTGATGATTGATGTTGGCCTCGGCAGGTGGTCGGTGGTAGAATTCACCGACGCCATTCAGGCCACAGACCGCAATCGGGTGCATCAGATGGCACCACCGCATGGCCTGACACTGATCGCCGTGACTTATAAAACAGGCGGGGAAGACGCCCCGCTTCTGGAAAATGGAGAAAGTTTTCGATGAGATTTCAAACCTATAGCCCCAGTGTTGATCCTGGGGAAAAGCAGTGGTTTGTGATCGACGCGACGGATATGAATTTGGGGCGTCTATCGACCCGCATTGCCCATATCCTGCGCGGCAAACACAAAACCACCTTCGCGCCACACACCGACACCGGCGATTTCGTGATCGTGCTGAACGCTGGCAAGGTGACCGTCACAGGCAACAAAATGACGGAGAAGTTCTACGCACGGCACTCGAACTATCCGGGCGGCTTCACAAAGGTGATCTATAAAGACATGCTGGCAAAGCACCCGGAGCGCATAATCGAATTAGCGGTCAAGGGGATGCTGCCACACAACAAGCTGGGCCGTGCGATGATCGGCAAGCTGCACGTTTACGCAGGCAACACACACCCGCACGCGGCGCAGAAGCCCGTCGCGCTGGAAGTGCCGGAGGCTAAGAAACCCGAATGACAGATCAGCAAACCAATTATTACGAAGGCATTGGCCGTCGCAAGGAAGCCAGCGCCCGCGTGCGCGTTCACTCTGGCGGCAATGGCTCGGTCATCATCAATGACAAGAACGGTCCGGACTACCTGACACGTGCGGGCGACATGGACTTGATCCTTGCGCCGATCCGTGCGGCAGGCGTCGAAGGTCAGTACAACGTCACGGTCAAGGTGCAGGGTGGCGGCGTCACCGGGCAGACTTCCGCGATTCAGTTGGGCATCGCGCGGGCGTTGCTCAAGATCAACGAGGAATTCAAGCCAACGCTGCGGCATGGCGGCTTCCTGACGCGCGACTCGCGTATCAAGGAACGTAAAAAGCCAGGTCTCAAGCGTGCGCGTAAGGCACCAACCTACACCAAGCGTTAAGCGCGAATCGCGTTTACATCTGGCGTATAATGAAGGGCAAGATCGTGATGATCTTGCCCTTTTTTTGATTTAGGGCTGTTTATCCCACGTCTCAAGATATTCGCGCATTTGTTGCTTAAGCGGCGTAGTTAGTTTGACTTCGATATGTTTCCAATAACGCAGTGATTGTTTATAGTCGATAACTGCTAGTTCGTGTTGGCCTTTGTTAGCATAGGCTGTACCACGAGTAAAGAGTGCTGCACCATTTTCGGAGTCGATAGTTATGGCCTGATCACAAAGTTTGATAGCTTCATCATTGTCTTTACGCAGCAAAGCCAGCCATCCCAAATTGCTGTAGGAATATGATCCGCTCGGATTCAGTTTGAGAACCGCTTGAAAGTCAGCCTCAGCTTTTTCATGATCCCCTAAATACGCATAAGCTATTCCGCGATTGTGGTGCGTTGTATATTGATCGGGATGTGAACGTAACGCAGTATCGCAATCCGCGATAGCCTTCTCAAAATCCCGATTTTGCAAGTAGGCTGTGGCTCGTCCCTGCAACGCCGATAGAAGATTCGGACGTAGCTTGAAGACTTCCTCGAACTCTGCCAAAGCACGCTCTGTTTGCCCGCTCCATACCCTATAGGAAGCCCGCAGTATGAGTGCAGAGGTGTTTCGGGGCGCAAGCTGGATGGCTTTATCTATGTCACTGAGAGCATCTATCTGCTGGTCATTCTGCCATTTAGCAGAAGAACGATGTGTATAAGCATGTGCGAAATCTGGTTTTAAGCGCAATGCGTAATCCAGATCGGAAATTGCAGCCTGATAATTTTTACCTGCGGAATGTACTGACGCACGATAGATATAAAGGTGTGCATTTTGTGGTGAATCACGTAACAGGTTGTTGATGAGTATCATTTGGTCAGCGTTGCCCGTCGCCTTATTTTCGAGTGGCGAAGTCGGTGGCACAGGTTTGGTTGAGTTTTTCTTAATAAAGAACCCTCCGATTCTCGTTAGCATCTGCCCAAAAGACGTATTTTCAGATGATTTTTTTGGAGGTGGGGGTTGGGGTGCCCCATCTTTTGGGTCATTGCTGTTAAATATTCGGTCTCGAATTAATCTCGCAAATTGATATTCAGACAATTCGAGGCTATCAAGCAATTTATTCGCAATGGGTGTTTGAAGGTGGATTAGACCCAATAATAAATGTCCTGTACCCAGTTTATCGTGCTTCAAAGCACGTGCTTCCCGAAAAGCGTGCTCAAGCAGGCGTTTGGTCCAAAACGAAAGCGTCACTTTTTCGTTTGAGGCTTCAGTTTTAACAGCTTTCTGGTCTATCATTTTCTCAAGTTCAGTGCTGTCCAAACCCAAATTGCTCAATAGCCGATTAGCAACTCCTAAGGATAGTAAAAAGGCGACAAGCAGGTGATGCGGTTCGACACTGTAAGTTTCAGTGTTTTCAGCGATTTTCTGAGCTACTACTAAAGCCTTTTTCGCGGCTTCGGATAATCGCCCACCCTTCTTTGGTTCACTTGCATCCGACATTAATCTTTACCCATTTGCTTTAGCAATTGATCTAATTTTACCAATTCGAGGAAACACCGCTGTAAACTCGTTCACTGATGGGCTAAAATTTACAGAAAAGATAATAAAGGCTGAAACTAAAATGGTTGCGATTAAACTTGACGCGACAGTGAGCGCCGATCACAAGCTGATCGTTGAATTGCCTGATGATGTACCTGTAGGGGCGGTGAAGTTGACCATAGAGCCGCAAGGAAATGCGGAGCGGCCACCGCTGACCCGTGAACGGGCACGCGAAATACTGTTGGCCGCCGGGTTGCTGGTAACGACTATCCATGCACCCGAAGGAACGGTTCCGCTAACTGACGAAGAAATTATGCAACTCACGCGCCTCCCCCCCGGTTCGCCGTCTTCGTTAGACCTCATTAATGAAGATCGGGGCGAATATTGACGACGCTATTTGTAGATACCAGTGCGCTTATCAAACGATATCTTGCTGAACTGGGAACAGTGTGGCTGATGAGCCAGATAACACCCTCTTCTGGAAACGTAACTGTTGTTGCAGAAACGACGCAGGTAGAAACGTTTTCGGCGATTAGTCGAAGGCGGCGTGAAGGTACACTCGACGCAACTACCGCTTTGGGTTTACAAAAAACGTTTCTCTTTCATTCCGAACATGAGTATCTGACCATTCCTATAGACAACAAAATCTTGGTGAGCGCGCGTGTGTTGGTAGACAAATATCCATTACGTGCTCTTGATGCGATTCAGTTGGCGTGTGCGTTAGAGGCAATGGCACAGTTCAATGAGGCGATGACTTTCCTTAGCGCGGATCGAAACCTGTTGGCGGTGGCGGCGCTGGACGGTTTGGGTACTGATGACCCGAACCTGCACCCATAGCTGTTTAATTGCTGACGAGGATACGACCCGCCGAGGGCTGCCAACACCCCTGCTGCACCCGAACACCCGACGGATCGTATGTGCGAACGCCCCGAAGGACGAAAACACCCACAGTTGACGTTACTCTACAACTCTGTACGTATTGTTACAACACATCGGCGCGGGAAAGTTCCCCATACCCACCCTCACGGCCAGTCCATCGTTAGAGTCGTGGTCATACTCATTACTCGAAACTCGATACGCGCGTACCCGTTGCTCAGTACCCCATAAAGTGGAACACCAGTTCAAGGTATTTGCGGATTATCGCCTTTGACCCTCACCCGACAGAAAAACCGCTACCAGCTTTCCCGCACCGATTTTAGCCCTCACCCCAACCCCTCTCCCGAAGGCGAGGGGCTTTTTATCCGAAACCTGACAGGCGGGCGTACTTATTATAATAAAATCCCGTACCCCTACGCAGCGCCTGTATCCTACCGATAATTGCTCAGTCCGTTCCTTATTGTCTTCAAGTCATTTGCGTTGCTGTTAGTTGAGTGGCGATCATCTTTTCAGGCTGATAATCGCGGGTTGATTCCGATAGTTTTGTTTCGACATCCCTACCGAGAACCACCCGCTGCACGCCACTGCAACGTCTAGCTGTCGGAAAGGTCGGTGAGCCAGTTCGCTTCCTGAATGCGCGTATCCAATGTGCGATACGTCTGTGCCACCGTGTCGATTTGCTTTTGTAGGGCGGCGACATCCACTGTGGAGCGCCATTTGATTTCGTTGCGGGTCATCCCAAAGCCATGGTTCGGTTCGACGCGCGCCGCGTTGCTCAGGGAGTCGAGCAGGCTTTTCTCAGAGGTCAGCCTGTCGCGCTCGGCAATCGCTTCCATGATCGTTAGTCCGTTTCCGCCGTCGCCGCTTGCCGCTGTGGGCAACGTGGCTTGGCTGTTGGTGCGGTTGATCGCTATGGTCAGCCGCTTGATTTCCGCTAACGTCCGTTCGGCTTCGGCCAGCAAATCTGCCGGGGTTTCGGCGGGTGGTTCACCCTCCTGTGCCTTCGCATTTGCTGCCAGCCGGGTTTGCAGTCGGATCAGCCGATCATGCAAACCTTTCCGTTCAACTAACGCCTCCGCCAACTTTGGCATGGGCTTCTTCCTTTCTCGCTAGAGCGAGTCTCCATTGATGCTGCATTCGCTGGGATGATCCGCTTCTAGCTCGCGGATCGTCTCTTGAGCCGTGTACGCGATCTCACGCAGCCAACCGATCAATTCCTCTTTGGGGAGCGCGGTGACTTCGTGGATGCGACCTTCGCTGGCCGCGTCATGGAGCTTGTCCAGCGCCATGAACAGCGACTCGAAGCGGGCATCGGTGTACAGCATTTGCAGGAGACGAATATCGAGCTTTTTCTGGATCATCACGATTAACTACCTCTATGCTCACGGACAAAAAACGGGACGTGGAACCTTTTCTAGTTCCACGTCCCGTTAGTGAGGATCGTGTTTTGGTGAATTCGCGCGTGTTACTGCGTCTGCGCGAACTTCCCCCGGCGCGTGCCGGGACGTGGAACTGGAATTCGGTTATTAATGTGCTGCTTCGTACCGCTAAATCGCTCACTTTGTCCAAAACTCAGGTTATCGAGTGAGCTGCTACCGTCTTCTCCTCTATCAACTGCCAATGTGACCGGGTTCGATCCTATTGGCGCTGCTTCGAGTCGTTGCGCGGCGAACGTTGCGGGCAAATAACCAGGACGCATGGCGGTGAGCGAACGGATCGAAGCACAGGTATTCGTATGTAGTTGTTTAACGCTTACTTGCCAACGATTGACGTGCTGCACTGCTACGCATTCCTTTCCACGACTGTTTTGTCGAGCATGGCGAGAATACTCTCGCCCTTGATGAAAATCCGGCGCATATTGGCCGGTTTACTCACGCGGAGATAGCCCGCGTTGATCAACTTCTTTAAGCTACTGAGACTAACCCCCAGCGCCTGGGCTGCTTCTTCGCGGCTGTACACCGCAAAGGGGTCGATACTCTGCTTTGGGCCATCTTTACCAGACATGGCTGCTCCATTGCTGCACAGTCTAACGGCCTTTTTTTACCTTGTCAAGAGGCAAAATCGGCCAATTTCGATTGATTGGTATTATACCGGGTTTTCCGTAGTTCATAAAGGGTCAGTTTTTCACCTGTAGTGCCCGACTCAACAATCAGGGTACAAACGATGTTTCGCGCGGCCTGGTGAAGGCCACCTCGCGCACTTTGCCCGATTTTGGATCGATCACAACGCGAACATCCAGATTGCCGCGTTCACCCAACACGCGAACGCGCGCCTGTGTTTTACCGTCGCCTTCCAGCACGTTGCCCATTCTGAGCTTGCCATACTGCACGCGAAGGGCGTCCAATTGCCCCTGCGTCGTCTGACGCTTGACCTGTGGCGCGAAGACAACGCGGAACTGAAGATCGTCCCAGGTATCAATCATCTTAAGGAGTCGCACGAAGGCACGCCGCAATTTCGGAGAGAGCGGCTTTGCAGTCGTGATCACTAAATACTGCACTTGCGGCGGCACGGTTGGCGACAGTGTCATAAAAATCTCGATGCGCCCCTGTTCACAGTGCATGATCCAGCGCCCGCGCAAGGCATTTTCCGGTTGCAGATCAGCTACAGACTGGCACGCGCCAAATTCAGCACGCATCACCTCGAATTGAGCGCGGCGTTTTTCGAGCGGCATATCCATAAAAAATGTCTCCGTCGCCAATGTTTGCGCTTTGGCGTCGTCCCATTTTTCGTATAGCTGCGTGATCGACTCTTGTGCGGCCAACAACACTGGCGCAACAGGCAGCGTGCGTGGTTGCAGTGCGCCCATGCGATGCAGTGTGTTGAGTGCGTCCTGCACACGCATTCCTACCGGGCTATAGGTCAGATTGGTGAAGGCCACAACACCAACGCCACAATCAGGCACGAGTCGGTAGAACGTGCCGTAACCCGGCAAACCGCCGCCATGTGAAACGGTGTAACCCAGAATCGAGTCAATGTTTGGCGCTAACCCGAAACCATAGCCGCCCATTGATACGTAGGCCGGAAGATCGGGCGTTTGGCGCATTGATCCGACACCTGAATAGCGCGCGATTTGCTGCATCTCCCGTGCCGAACTGCGGCGGATCGGGATACCCGAATCGTCATCATCGCGCGGCGGGAAAGCCGAAAGCAGAAACGCCATATACTTCGAGAAATCAGTGATGGTTGTGAACAGGCCGCCCAACGACGCAAATGACCCGTCCTCTAGCGGTATTTCTTCGATCCATTCGCCGTCTTCCAAACGATGCCCAATTGCCAACCGTTCGGGCGGGATGCTGTGAACATCGAACGTGCTGGACACCATGCCGAGCGGTTGCAGGATGTTTTGTGTCGCATAGGCTGAATAGGGTATCCCAGCAACGTTCGTCACGATGCGCCCCAGGATCGCATAGCCATAGTTCGAATATTCAAAGACGATGCCGGGTGGGTTCGAGAACGACAGTCCGCCATGCAGCCATTCCGATAGCTGCGCCTCACTTTGCGCCATCTGCCGATCCGCCCAGGGATCATCCTGTGGAAAGCCGCCGGACATGGTAAGCAACTGCTGAACGGTGATGGGCACGGAGTCGCGGGTGGGGTAGTGCAGCGCGGCCAGTTCCGGCACATAGTCCGCCGCCGGAGCATCAAGCCGCAGTTTGCCTTCATCGCGCAGCTTGATCACGGACATGGCAGTGAGGCTTTTGGTCATCGACGCGATGCGAAAAACGCTGTCAGGCGTGACGGGTGTTGTGGTCGAAACTTTTTGGATGCCAAAACCGTTGGCATAGACCAGTTCGCCATCCATGACGATCCCGAGAGCAAGGCCAGGGACGCGGCGCTGCTCCCAGTAATCGCGGAAACTCTGCTCGATTTGGGGAAAGGTAGCGGATAATTTTTGGCGGCGATCCGGGTCAATAAAAATCGGGATCGGAAAAGACTGTGTAGTAGACACTAAATGATTCCTCTAAGTGTGGGCGGCATATAACGTAGATCGTGGCACGTTTCGGGCAGGGATGCAAGACGAACCCATTTGGCAGTGTTGGCTGTGCATGGTACGCTTGCCGCATCGATCAGGAAAGGGTCACGAACACTCTATGCAAATCAGGCGAGCGACGGCCTGCGCGTTTAGCAATCTGGCATTTTGCAAATACTGGGGCAATATCGACGATGCGCTGCGATTGCCTGCCAGTAGTTCGATTTCGATGAATCTGGCGGGACTCACAACGACGACCAGCGTTGAATTTCTCCCGGAATTGACGCACGACGAAGTATTTATTGGCGGTCAGCGTGTCGAAGGTGAAGCGGCGGCGCGTGTTTCCCGGCATCTCGCTCATGTACGCGGTATGGCGACATCAAGTCTATACGCGCATGTAAGCTCAGAGAATAATTTTCCGATGGGGGCCGGAATCGCGTCCTCCGCATCGGCATTTGCGGCGTTATCGTTGGCCGCCACAAGTGCGATTGGCTTGCACCTCTCGGAGCGTGAACTGAGCGTCCTTGCCCGACTCGGATCGGGTTCAGCTTCACGCTCAATCCCCGGCGGCTTTGTCGAGTGGCACGCCGCCCCACGCCATGAGGACAGCTACGCCGAGTCGTTTGCGCCGCCCGAACACTGGGCACTCGTTGATCTGATCGCAATCGTGAGTCGCACCCACAAAACTACCGGCTCAACCGAAGGGCATACCATCGCGGCCACCAGCCCACTGCAAACCGCTCGACTCGAGAGTGCCCCGGCACGTTTAGCGGCGTGCAAAAAAGCGATCCTTGATCATGATTTTCCAACGTTCTCGGAAGTGGTCGAACTCGACTCGACGGTGATGCACGCGGTGATGATGACCGGGACGCCGCCGCTGTTCTACTGGCAGCCCGCAACGTTAGCCGTGATGGAGAGCGTTCGGCATTGGCGTGCCGAGGGGTTCAACGTTTGCTATACGATTGATGCAGGCGCAAACGTTCACTGCCTTTGTTTGGCAAGCGATGCTGATACCATCGCGGCAAAATTAAGCGACATTGAAGGCGTTTCGGAAGTCTTGCGCGCTACGCCCGGCGGCCCGGCCTGGCTCACCGAGCAGCCTGTAACGAATACGTAACCTGTCCAGACCAAACTGAACGCAATAATCAAGGAGATAAAAATGGCGACACATTATAACTCAATCGTGATCGGGGCAGGGCAGGCAGGCGGGCCGCTCTCGACAGCACTGGCGAAAGCCGGGCACAAAACCGCGATTATCGAGCGTGAACACGTCGGCGGCACATGCATCAACGAGGGCTGCACCCCCACCAAAACGATGGTTGCCAGCGCACGAGTGGCTTATCTGGCACGGCGCGGCGCAGATTATGGCGTGCACACGGGCGACATTAGCATCGACATGAGCAAAGTCCGTCAGCGCAAACGCGATATTGTGGATAGTTTTCGCAGCGGCAGTGAACGTGGCATCGTCGAGACGGACGGCGTAGATTTGCTGATGGGCGAGGGTAGTTTTAGCGGCGCAAAAGCGATCACAGTGCATATGAACGACGCTAGCACTCGTGAATTGACTGCTGATAATATTTTCATCAACACTGGCGCGCGCCCCTCCACGCCGCCGATTGAAGGTCTGGACAGCGTGCCAACCTTGAACTCCACGACGGTCATGGAACTGGACAGCGTGCCCGAACACCTGATGATCCTGGGTGGCGGTTACGTTGGGCTGGAATTTGGGCAAATGTTCCGGCGTTTTGGTAGTCGCGTGACGGTGGTACAGCGCGGCGCACGGTTGCTTGGCCGCGAAGACAGTGATGTGGCCGATGAAGTTGCCAAAATTCTGCGTGAGGACGGGATTGAAATTCTGCTCGATAGTGACGCAGTACGGGTTCGGCGCGATGGCGACGCGATTCACCTGACGGTCAAGACGAAAGACGGCGAACAAACGCTGGTCGGTTCGCACTTGCTGCTGGCTGCCGGACGCACTCCCAATACCGATAAGTTGAACCTGGGTGCGGCGGGCGTCGAATTGGATAAGGGCGGCTTCGTCAAGGTTGATGATGACCTGCAAACGAATGTCTCTGGCATTTACGCGCTGGGTGATGTGAAGGGCGGCCCCGCTTTCACGCACATTTCCTATGATGATTTTCGAATCATCCGCACGAATCTGCTCGATGGTGGCAAGGCCAGCATTCGCGGACGACTCGTACCGTACACCGTGTTTATGGATCCGCAGCTAGGGCGAATCGGGCTTGGTGAGGACGAAGCGAAGGCGCAAAACCGTAACGTCAAGATCGCTAAAATGCCGATGAATTACGTCGCGCGGGCGCTCGAAGTAGATGAGCCGCGCGGCTTTATGAAGGCTATTGTCGATATGGATACGAAGCAAATTTTGGGCTGCGCGATTTTGGGGCTTGAAGGCGGCGAGATCATGTCGATGATTCAACTGGCAATGATGGGCAATTT
>JBBSEU010000170.1:0-12789 GCA_038239365.1 Aggregatilineales bacterium | reverse complement strand
CGGTACTCGGCATCTGCTACGGCAAAAGTCGGCGCATGGATAGAGGAAACTATCAGGAGATCATCGGGCAGCAGTTCTGGGAAGTCATTTCCGGCGATTCTGATCTCTATCTCAAAATCATTGAGCCGCTTGGTTTTGAGGCAGAACAACAGAACGTCCTTTTTGAAGCCCAAAAACGCATTGTCTATCAAGCGTTTACAGATAGATTTGCCGCTGAATTTTGCTATCCAGATGGGCAGATTGACTGGGCTAAACTGGTTCGCTTCAACAGCGGATAAAACTACAGTCTGCTTGACATAGTTTTCACACATCTAATTTTGATGATGCGGGTTTGGACTTACTTGCCCCTCTTGAAACCTTAAATCTGTGAAAAATTTCCCTTACTTTGCCTTGTTGACACCACTCAAAAACGCTTTTATACTGAATATGTCTGATATTATTTTGTGCCCCTGCGCTGCGGAAACAGCCAGAGGCGTGGTGTACCTAACAAGGAGGTAACACAATGATCGACTCTACCCCAAACCCGCTGTCCTTCCCAAACGCTTACGGTGATCAGCGCCCGCTCCCAGAAATTGTCGCCGCTGGCAAACCCGATGAATCCGAAAATCCCGGTTGGGAGTCGTTTCCACTTGCTTGGCACGACGTTGAAGACAAACGCTACTACGCCGTTCAGGATTGGATTATTGGCGTCGCACAACCCGCAAACGCTAGCAATTTCTTGGTCAAAATGAAGCGCCGACTCAAGAAAGCCAAGATTGAAGTAGTGACATGGTGTCACCAGTTGCCCTATACCGCCAGCAATGGCAAAAAGTACAACGTGGATTTTGCCACCGCCGAAGGGCTGTACATCATCACGCAGCGCATGGACGCCGAAACCGGACTGCGTGATCGCATCCTTCGCTTTCTGGCAAAGGCGGGCGTGATCGTCGATGAAGCGCGCACCGATCCCGATGGCCTGTTGGAACAGGTAGTCGGCAAGAACCCGGAACGTGTAATCGAAGCGGTCATTGAGTTCTACCGCAAACGCGGCAATAAAGACGAGTGGATCGCCTCTCGGATACTGGGCATTCAGGCTCGCAAACGCTTCACCACCACCTTTCAAGAGTCGTTAGCCAATGTCCCCGCCTCACAGCTTTTCGGACGGATCACGAATACGATGCGCTTAGGCGTCTGGAAACGCAAAACAGGCACGCTCAAAGCACAGATGAAACTCAAGCACAACGACAGTTTGCGCGATAACATGACGCCGCTGGCCTTGAGCTACGAAATGCTGGCCGAAAATGTGGCGTCGCATGTGTTGGCACAGAAACACGGTTTGAAGTTCGACGAAGCCGATCAGATCGTGCGCGAAAACTCGGAGTTGGTGGGCAAGCAGGTCGACGAAATGTCGCGCTTCCTGAACATCGACATTGCCACCAACCAACCGCTGCTGAACAATCAGGATACGGCGGCCACTCCCGACACGGACGTTGATGCGGATACATCGGAGTCGGCTGAGAACGAGAGCTAATGGTAGGTTGCGCCGGGGAATTAAATCCCCGCCGCAAAGCTCGGTCAGTTTCGCGTTTTCATTCAGCTTGTTTTTGGTTTGCTAGCGATCCTCATACACCTGCATCACCTGCTTTGCAGGTGAAAGCGGGTTACTAACAGCCTACCTTAATGGGTTGTCCTGGGCAAGTCGATTTGCCTTTTCGCGCCCGATGCGCTAACCTTGCCCGCAATTGAATGCGCTTGCGGGGAGAGTCTTTTCGCCACCTTTGAACACAGCGAAAAGCACCGAAGGGGCAAACCGGGCGCGGCGCTGAAGTACCCGGTGAAACTCTCAGGTTAACGGACTCGCGGCGCGGATAGTCCTGGTCACACAGGCGCACAGCAACATCGCTGTGCGCCTTTATTTTTGTCTGGAACGCACTTGAGGAGACTTGTTCAATGGCAACTTATAACACGCCCGCCGATGTGAAATACCTGAAAACTGACGAATGGCTGCGTCTCGAAAGCGGCGAAGCGGTGATTGGCGTCAGCGATTACGCACAGCACGCGCTTAGCGATGTGGTCTATGTCGAACTGCCTGCTGTTGGCGCAACCTTCAAAGCCGAGGCCGTTTTTGGCAGCGTCGAGTCGGTCAAAGCGGCCTCGGATATGCACATGCCCATCGGCGGCACAATCATCGCCGTCAACAGTGAACTGGAAAGCACGCCCGAACTGGTCAATCAGGACCCGTTCGGCAAAGGCTGGTTCATCCGCATCAAGCCCACCGACGCCAGCGAAGCCGATAAGCTGATGGATTCTGCCGCCTACGAAAAGTATTGCGAAGGACGGGATTAGTAAACGCTATGGCCTATATTCCGCACACCGATGCTGACCGCGCCGCGATGATGGCCGCGATTGGCATTGACGGTATCGAACATCTCTTTGATGCTGTGCCGCCGGAACATCGTTTCCCGGCACTCAACTTGCCAGCGCCGATGAGCGAGATGGAAGTCCTCTGGGAGCTTCAGGCGTTGGCCGATGCAAACGTGGCTGCGAAGGATCACGCCATCTTTTTGGGCGCGGGCGCATACAACCATTATGTGCCCAGCATGATCAATCACCTGCTCTTGCGCGGCGAACTCTACACAGCCTACACGCCCTACCAGCCCGAAGTTTCACAGGGCACATTGCAAGCCGTGTATGAGTATCAGAGTATGCTCTCTGCCTTAACGGGCATGGACAGCGCCAACGCCAGCCACTACGACGGCGCAACCAGCCTGGCCGAAGCAGTCACGGTAGCCATTGGCGTCAGCCGCGAAAAGCGCAAGCGCGTGATCCTCAGCCCAAACGTTCACCCGATGTATCGCGCCGTCGCCCGCACCTACCATCAGGGGACAGGCGTCAAGTTTATGGGGGATCGGAGCGGGCGCGCGTCGGTTGAAGATTTAGTCGATATGCTCGATGAAAACACGGCGCTGTTCGTGGTGCAGTATCCCAACTTTTTCGGCCAGATCGAAGACTTCAAAGGGCTGGCAAAAAAGGTTCACGAGGCGGGCGCGCTGTTGTGCGTGGTCGTCGATCCGATTGCGCTTGGCCTGTTCAAGAGTCCGGGCGAATTGGGCGCGGATATTGTCGTTGGCGAAGGGCAAAGTCTGGGGATTCCGCTCAGTTTCGGCGGGCCATACCTGGGCTTCTTTGCCACCAAAACCGAATACGTCCGTAAGATCGCCGGGCGCATCGTGGGTGAAACGGTTGATGCCGATGGCCGCAAAGCCTACGTGATGACCTTGCGCCCGCGTGAACAGGACATTCGCCGCGAAAAAGCGTCCAGCAACATTTGCACCAATCAGGGCTTGATGGCGCTGGCTGCCGCGATCTACATGGCTGTCATGGGCAAACACGGCATGAAGCGCATTGCGGAACTGTGCTATCAAAAATCGCACTACGCCGCGCAAAAGATCGCGGAACTGCCCGGCTACAGCGTGAACACGAAGCTGCCCTACTTCCAAGAATTCGTCGTCACCTGTCCAAAACCCGTCGATAAGATCAACGCTTTGTTATTGGATGAATATGGCATCATCGGCGGCTACGATTTGAGCAAGGATTACCCGGATCGCACCGGTCAGATGCTCGTCGCGGTGACGGAAACAAACACCAAAGCAGAAATTGACGCGCTGGTTGAAGGTTTAGCGAAGGCAGCAAAATAATATGGTGATGGAAGCTAGCAAAACACACGGAAAAGTAATCGAACCGCTGATCTACGATCTCGGTTCGCCGGGGCGTTATGTCTCAACGCTGCTGCCTAAAAGTGATGTGCCCGAAACCGCGCTGCCCGATGCCAGTTTGCTGCGGGATGATCTCGATCTGCCGGAAGTCTCGGAGCTGGACGCAGTACGCCATTATGTCAAACTGAGCCAGATGAATCACGCCATCGACAAGGGCTTCTATCCACTCGGTAGCTGCACCATGAAGTACAACCCCAAGATCGATGAAGATACGGCACGCTTGCCCGGTTTCGCGGGACTGCACCCAATGCAGGATGCGCCGCAAACACAGGGCGCGCTCATGCTGATGCACACCTTACAAACGTGGCTGGCGGAGATCGTCGGCCTGGACGCGATCAGCTTGCAACCCGCAGCGGGCGCGCAGGGCGAATTGGCCGGGATTCTGATCATCCGCGCCTGGCACCTGGATCGCGGCGACACCAGGCGCAACAAGATCATCGTGCCGAACAGCGCACACGGCACGAATCCGGCCACGTCCGCGATGGCAGGCTATCGCGTGGTAGAACTGCCATCCAATGCTGATGGCGACGTGGACATCGAAGCCCTCCGCGCCGAAGCCGATGATACCGTCGCGGGCATGATGATCACCGTACCCAGCACGCTAGGCGTTTTTGACCGTAACATCAAGGAGATCATCAAGATCATCCATGATTGCGGCGGCCTGATGTACATGGACGGCGCGAACATGAACGCGCTATTGGGCGTCGTGAAGCCGGGCGAACTCGGCTTCGATGTGATGCACTACAACTTGCACAAGACGTTCAGCACGCCACATGGCGGCGGCGGCCCCGGATCGGGGCCGGTAGTTGTGACGCAAAAGTTGGCCGACTTCCTGCCGGGGCCAATCGTAACTGTCGTCGAGACGGCCAACGACAAAAACGACGCGCCGCTATATGGCTGGATGATGCCCGCCAAGTCCATCGGGCGCTTGAAGGCCTTTCATGGCAACTTCGGGATGCACGTGCGTGCCTATACATACATTCGGCTGCACGGTGACGCCGGAATCAAGGCCATCAGTCGCCACGCCGTGCTGAATGCCAACTACATCCGCGTCAAGCTGGCCGATACCTACAAAGTGCCCTATAACCGCATGTGCGGCCACGAGTTCGTCATGGAAGGTCGTTTCAGTGATGCGCCGACGATTCATGCGCTGGATATTGGCAAGCGCCTGATGGACTATGGCATTCACCCGCCGACGAACTACTTTCCGCTGATTGTGCCGGAAGCCCTGCTTATCGAACCCACCGAGTCGGAGAGCAAAGAGACGCTCGATCAGTTCATCGACACGATGAAAAAGATCGCTACAGAAGCGCGCGAAACGCCGGAACTGCTGCAAAGCGCGCCGCATGTGACCCCCGTCGGGCGGGTCGATGAAGTGCTGGCCGCCAAACAGTTGGTGCTGTGCTGTCGCCCGATCCCGGAGTGGTCAGAGGCTTAACAAGAACGCGATGCCTGGGAATCGACATTCCCAGGCTAACGCCGCAGCCTTTTCATCGCACCCAAAACGCCCGGCATCACCCTTGAATAGAGCCTATCCAGAATCGGATAGGGCGTGTAGTCCCACGCGCCCATATGCCGAGTCAATGTGCCGCCAAAACCCTCTTTGAAGCGGTAGACACCCCACATCGGATCGGCTTCGCTGAAATCGTTCGGCGCGCCCCAGAAATCATAACAGGTATAACCCTGTGCCTTCGCCCAACGCATCGCTTCCCACTGCAACAGATAGGTCGGCATCAGATTGCGATTTTCACTGCTGGACGCGCCATAAAAATACCAGCACGTCCGGCCAAAATGAAACAGGATCACGTGTGCCAACGCTGTGCTTTCATACTCAGCAATCAAGGCATGAGCCAAACCCGACCGCATCAGTGCGCCCCACTCGTCCTGATAATAGGCCAGCGGACGAGTCAAAAAGCCGTCACGTGCGCCCGTTTCGGCATAGAGCGAGTAGAGCAGCGGCAAATCGGTCAATGTCGCGGCGCGCACCGTGACGCCGTGTTTCGGGCCGTAGCGAATTTTGTAGCGCGTGCCCTGATTCATCCGCTTGAGTAGTTCGTCTTCGGCGCGCGTCAGGTCAACCGTGATCGTGTTGCGGTACTGCACCTGGCTTTCCGAAAAATGCCAACCGCGTTTTTTGAGCGTTTGTGTGACCGCTTCACCCAACGGCTCAACACCGGAATCTGGTTCGCCCGGAACACCCCTGCCGATCACCAAATCGGGATCGATCTTGAGCCAGATCGCGCCGCGCCGCCGTGCCATCCGTTCCAGTTGATCGAGTGCCGAGGCCAGCAGTTTCGGATCGCTGTAATCGAGCATTGGCCCTTTCGGGACATACATCACCGTCAACGGCCCAACTCGTCGGGTCAGGATCAGTGCCGCGCCCGCCAATTGACCGCGCGCATCATTGAAAGTGATCTGCTCCGGCTGCCAACCGGTGCTGCGCTGCTTGAACGCGCCCCATTCCGCCGTTTGCAGCACATGCGCGTAGGGCAGCGCGCGAATTGTGTTATTCCAGTCGCGCATAACGCTATGCCCGTCGCTTCAGGATGAGTTGATAAAGTTTGTAGGCTGGCGGGTTGTAGACTTTATCCCATGCGCCGACGCTGCGAACGACGCGCCCGCCCCAACCCCGCTTGAAGCCATACACGCCCCACAACCCATCGTGGCGGCTCTCGAACTGAGCATCCAGAGTGGCTTCGTCAGAGTCGGGGATGCCCCACAAATCGTAGCAGGTCGCGCCGTGTTCGCGTGCCCAACGCATGGCCGCCCATTGCACACCGAAAGTAGGCATTCGGTTGCGTTCTTCATTGCTCGATGCGCCATATAGATAACAGGCTTTTGTGCCGTGCCGAAACACCATCACCCCAGCCAAATCTTTGCCTTCATAGGAGGCGATCAGCAATGCACAGCGTTCATCCGGCGCGAACAATTCATAGGCGCGGCGATAGTATTCCGGTGCATGAACGCCAAACGAATCGCGGTCACCCGTCACGGCCATCAGCGCATTGAAGCTGTCCAGATCGGCGCGCGTGCCAACGCGAATGACAATGTCCTTTTTGGGCGCGACTTTGGACGCCTTGTAGCGCGTACTCTGATTCATGGCTTTGAGGATCGCGTCCTCATCACCCGACAGATCGATCACAACGGTACGCGGCGGCTGAATGGTTTGTACACTCGGTTTTAGACCAGCGGCGGCCAACTGAACGGGCAGTTCCGGTCGCTCCCGATACCAATCACACGGTTCGACTTTGACGAAAATCGCGCCATGTCGCGTGGCTGCACGATCAATGGCCTGCCAGAGCAGTTTATTGGCGGCGGGATCGGCGGCAAACAACGGCCCGGCAGGGATATAGCCAATCGACAGCGGGATCAGGCGGTGTAAACGGCGATACAGAAGCTGCACCCCGGCCACGATCTGCCCCTGAGCATCGGTGATGGCGACGATCTGCGCTTGCCAACCAAAATCGCTTTTGAGGCGTCCCCAATCGGAGCATTGCAGGGTATGACCGTCGATGTGCGCGTCTACAAAGCGATCCCAGGCATCGGCGGGGGTGTTTTTCAAGATTTGGTAGGTCATAAACATTTATGAGATTATAACCTATCCGATTCGCCAGTACCGCTATAATGGGTGAATTGTAGTGTAAGAGGATCAATGTTTCTGCATAAGCCTCGGATTTTTTTGGCCGGGCTGCTGTTGATCATAGTCAGCGTGGCATTACCCGAACTGAGCCACGCGCAAAATTTGGATGAACCAGCTAGTGACGGCACGCAAACCCTGCAAACCCTTCAACAAACGATTATCCCCGATAGTGACCGGATCGACCTGGCGCGGCGCTTGCGCGGTGTAACGGATATTCCAACTCCGCCGACGAGTCCACTGCGGGTTTACCAGATTGGCGATCAAGAAACATTTTGGGCGGATAACGCCGATGAAGCAAAGAACTTTCAAGTAACGGCGGCGTTGGTGTATGCGACGCCGCACGTCTACATGTGGTTCGAGCAGGACGCAGCGCCTGACCCGGCAGCGGTGAAACGTTCGGCGGATGAGTTTGAGCGACACATTTACCCGACAGTTCACCAATACTTTGGGCTGGAACCTTCGCCGGGCATTGACGGAGACGTTCACCTGTATATTTTGCACGCGCACGGCCTGGGGCGCTCGATTGCGGGCTACTTCGGCAGTTCCAGCGGCTATTTGCAGAAAGTCGTCAAAACTAGCAACCAACACGAGATGTTCTTCATCAACCTGGATACGGTTGCCAATACGATTGGTACATCTTATTATGACGGGCTGCTGGCACACGAATTTCAGCATATGGTGCATAATGCCGTCGATCCAAACGAGGAGTCGTGGCTCAATGAGGGCTTGTCGGAACTTTCACGACTGCTGAATGGCTATGCGGATACGGGCTTTGCGCCGCAATTCCTGAGTGTGCCAATCACGCAGCTTGATACCTGGTCGCTGAGCGGTAGCAACGCGCCGCATTATGGCGCGGCTTACCTGTTCACGGCCTATTTTTTGCAGCGGTTTGGTGATGAAGCCGTGAAAGCGTTGGTGGCTGATCCTGAAAATGGCTTACCCAGCTTCGACGACGTGCTGAAAAAGATCGGCGCGAAAGACCCACTCACGGGCAAGCCTATCACCGTGATTGACCTTTATGCTGACTGGCAAATGGCAAATTTGCTGAACGATAAGCGGGTGGGCGATGGACGCTACGTTTACACCCGCTTCAATGAGCGGCTGCCCAAACTTCGCTTGAGCGGCGCGCTTGAGCCGGGCGCGCACGACATGACCACTAATCAGTGGGGCACGCGCTATCTTGAACTGAAAACGACCGGCACTTACAAGTTGACCTTTGCCGGGCAACCGACGGTGCAGATTGTGCCAACGAACGCGCACAGTGGCCGCCGCATGTGGTGGAGCAATCGCGCCGATAAAAGCGACACGCGCCTGACTCATGCTTTTGACCTGAGCGGCGTCTCAACGGCTACCCTGAACTACTGGGTATGGCACGCCATCGAAAAAGATTGGGATTACGGCTATCTCGAAGTTTCGACGGATGGCGGTCAGACCTGGCAACCACTGCCTACCGCCAACACGCTATCCACCGATCCGCATGATAATGCCTATGGTGCGGGCTACAGCGGCAACAGCGGCGTTCAGGACTTCGATAACGATCAGCCGGCACAATGGGTTCAGGAAAAAGTCGATTTGACCGCCTATGCCGGAAAATCGATTCAAGTTCGTTTCGAGTACATCACCGATGATGCAGTTGCGCTGCCGGGCATGTTGATCGATGATGTGAGTATCCCGGAGATCAGCTACAGCACCGACGCCGAAGCCGATGATGGTGGCTGGCAGGCCGAGGGTTGGGTACGGAGCGACAATACGCTGCCGCAACGCTACCTGATTCAGGCGGTAATGTACGGTAAAACGAGACAGGTTACGCGGCTGCTCGATCCCGCGCAAAGTATTTCTGGTTCATGGGAATTGACGGTTGGCGGTGATGTGGATCGGATAGTGTTGAGTATTTCTGGCACGACCGAATTCACCACTGAACCTGCACCTTACTCGTATACATTGACCCCGGAAAGGTAATCCTCGTGAAAAACGCTTTAATATTCATCGTTCGCGCACGAGTATCCCGTTTCGGGCTGACCGTGCTGATGGTATTCTCGACAATTGGAGCGGCACTCACCGTGCAGGCCGCGCCCGATCCCGCGCCAGTGCTGTCCTGGGCAGATGTATCACCTGTCGCACGCTTTCGCAGTCAGGCTGATTGGTTAGTCGATATTGGGGCGCGCACGGCTGATCAGGTCTACGGCCCATTCAAAGGCAAAGCCTACAAAGAAGGTAACACTGAAAACTTCTATGCGCTCGATTTTGGCTCAAATCAAAACCCGCCGCGCCGTTTGCGAGCAACGCTGAAACTCATCACCGATCACGCTTACTGGTGGTTTGAAGATGGCACGGACGCCCCCGCCGATGCGCTGGCGGCTGCCGGAAAACGCTTTGAAGACGACATTTACCCGCTTGACCACAAATTGTTCGGTGAGGAATGGACTCCGGGGATTGATGCCGATCCGCACATGTTCATCCTGCACCAGAAGAAGATCGGCGGCTATGCGGTGGGCGTGTTTAGCAGCCGGGACGAATGTGCCAAAGCGGTTTGTCCCGGATCGAATCAGCATGAGATGTTGTACATCGGTCTGGACTACGGCCCGGTCAATTCGTCGCAGCAGTTGACCGTGATCAGCCACGAATTGCAGCACCTGATTCAGTACAACACGGATGGCAACGAGGAACGCTGGCTCGATGAAGGACTGGCACAATTGGCCGAACACCTGAACGGCTTCAACCCGCGTTATATCGCCAGCAGCAACCTGCGCGATTACCTGCACAACCCGAATTTTCAACTGAATAGCTGGCCTGCATCGCAGGATATTGATCCGTCGATCAATTATGCCGCCGGGTACATCTTCTCCGTGTATTTGTTCCAGCGATTCGGCACGGAGTTCATTCAATATCTGGCGCGTTCGCCTTACAAGGGGCTGGCTTCTGTTGAGGAATCACTCAAAGCAATGAAAACAGGTGTGACGCTCGATCAGGTCTTCACCGATTGGACAATTGCCAACTACGTGAATAGTCCGTATGTAGGTGATGGTCGCTACTACTATCAATCGCTCAAACTGCCACAACGCGCCGATCCGCGTGACCTGACCGCCGATCAACCCCAGCGCGACTCGCTGCACGAGTACGGCGCGGACTATTTTCTGCTCTCGACGGCGGGCGATTACAAACTCAGCTTTCGCGGCGAAAAAATGGTACGCCTGACCGATGCGCGTCCACCATCGGGCAAATGGATGTGGTGGGGGTTCAATGCGCCGCGCGGCGCGGCACGCCTGGAACGCGAACTTGATTTGAGCGGCAGCAGCGGCGCAACACTGACTTATAAAGCGTGGTGGGACATCGACACCGACCGCGATCTGGCACACGTCCTCGTCTCGAAAGATGATGGCAAAAGCTGGGATGTGGTTGAAGCCAGTGGCACACACAAGTGTCGGCTTGGTGGGGAGTGCTACGACGGGAAATCGCAATCGTGGTCAGACGAAACGGTTGACTTGAGTCCCTACGATGGTCAGAAAATTCGGGTGCGCTTCGAGTATTTGACTCAGAATCTTGTCCCCGGACAGGGCTTTTTGATCGATGATATTCATGTCGAAGCGATCAATTTTGCGGATGATGTGGAAAGCGGCGTCGGTGATTGGCAAGCACAGGGCTTTATCCGCGTGAATCAGACTGTGCCGCAACACTATGCAGTCAATGCCATCACGCGCACACAACCGCCGCAGGTGATCCCAATGACGATTGATGCGAATAATGTTGGGGCGCTGGATTTGAAAGTGCCCCAAGAGGGCGCGGTGATCGTGGTCGGCGGCATGGCACCGTTTGTCCATGCGACCTCGAACTTCACGATCACCGCTCGTCAGCAGTAAGGCCTTAACCTCACCCCCCAACCCCCTCTCCGCTTGCGGAGAGGGGGAGTCCCAGACAATATCCGGCCTATTTTCTTAAAGACCATAAGTGGATTTCGTCAGGCGAGAATAGTTAGTTCCCGCGCTTTGACACATCCACCCAGTGTTGATCGCGCGGGCCGATGTACTCCACGTCGGGGCGGATCAGGCGGTTATCGGCCCACTGCTCCAGGATATGCGCCGTCCAGCCGGGCATACGTGCGATCCCGAACAGCGGCGTGAACAAATCCATTGGGAAGCCAATGCTGTACAACGCGACGGCGCTGTAGTAATCGACGTTCGCATACAGGTTTTTCTTAATGAAATCCTCATCAGCGCGGGCACGCTTATCCAGCTTCAAGGCCAGATCGAACCACTGCGAATTGCCCGTGTCGGCGGCGGCGTCCTGTGCCTTCTTGGTCAGAACCGCAGCACGTGGATCGAGCGCCTTGTACACGCGGTGCCCCATGCCCATCACGCGCTTCTTGCCCGTCTTGACGTTCTCATCGAACCATTTATCGACGTTGTCCGCCGAACCGATCTCGAAGAACATCCGCATCGCTTCTTCGTTTGCGCCGCCATGTGCCGCGCCCTTGAGCGTGCCGAGCGCGGTGGTGATGGCGCTGTACATATCGGAGAGCGTGCTGGTCGTGACGCGGGCGCTGAAGGTGCTGGCGTTCATGCCATGTTCGGAAAGCAAGACCATATAGGCATCAATGACCGCCACTTCCTTCCGGTTGGCTTCCTTGCCGCGCAGCATGTACAGGAAGTTGGCCGAAAAACCGAGGTCTTTGTGCGGCGCGATCACTTCCTGATCGTGACGAATACGTTCCCAGGCGGCCACGATGGTTGGTGCTTGCGCGGTGATGAACAACGCCTTGCGACGGTTCTGCTCGACGCTGTTATCATCGGCCTTCGCGTCCCACAACGAGAGCGCCGAAACGACGGTACGCATCACGGCCATCGGGGTCGCGTTGTGCGGCAGCATCTTCATCAGCGCGATGATCTCAGGCGCAAGCGTCATGTTGTCGAACAGCGACTTCGTGATTTCGGCGAGCTGCGCTTGATTGGGCAAATGACCATGCCACAGCAGATAGATCACTTCCTCAAAGCTGGCGTGTTCAGCCAGGTCTTCGATCTTGTAGCCCGCATAAATCAGCTTGCCTTCTGCGCCGTTGACTTCGCTCAGTTTGGTCTGTCCAACCACTACATTTTGCAGACCCTTGCCAGCCGCAGGCGGCGCAACAGGGGTTTTGGTTTGATCCGTCATGTTTTCAGCACTCCTTCAAGTGATGTCTAATGTATCAGCGTTTGGGGCAAACGCATTCGTGAAAAATAAAACAGACCGATTATAGCAAAATGCACAAATGGAGCAAAGTAGGGATCAGCTATCAGCTATCAGCTATCAGGCGTCAGCAAGAGAGGGATTGGTAAATGGTTAATCTACGCGGCCCAGGCAGACCACAAGCGCCGTATGCCTTCTTCAAGGACGGGCGGCGCATAGCTAGTGAAATTCAGG
>JBBSEU010000169.1:0-12898 GCA_038239365.1 Aggregatilineales bacterium | reverse complement strand
GTCTACATAGGAAGTAATGCTCAGGCTGAACATTGCGCCTTGTGCATAAAGATGCTATCAAAGGTAGCAGCAATTATCAGGGGGAAACATGACTTCAAAATATATGTCGATTGAACGCGATGCACACGGCCTGGAATACATTCGGTGCAGCACCGACGAAGCGATTATCGTGGCAGTAGACGGTTCGGACGTGTTGTTGATCATTGAGCCAGCACCCGCTTTTGGGGGCGAAACGCTCATTTTGCCCGGCGGTTCCGTCGATGAAGGCGAACATCATGGCCTGACCGCCAACCGTGAACTGCAAGAGGAAATCGGCTACAAAGCACAGCGCCTTGAATTTTTGGGTGAACTGCGCCCCTGGTCAAAGTATCTGGCATTGCGAACCTATGTCTATCTGGGGCGTGATCTGGTGCAAAGCCGTTTATCCGGCGATGAAGATTATTCGATTCGCGTTGAGCGGGTGAATCTGGCGACGTTCGAGCGATTAATCGTGACCACTCGTTTGCAGGATGCGCGGGTGATCGCGGCGCTGTACATGGCACGCGCCGCTCTATCCTGAAATCTTGATCATTTCTTGACCTGTTTCTCAGCAGTTCTGATGCGGTTTTGACCTGTTCTGGACGTATAAAAGAGCTTGCCTGCGTTAGTGCTAGCCTGACGTTGGGGGTTTGGGTGGGTCTCAACGACTCTTCTACCTGCCTGTAACCCCGTATCAACACGAGAGCCGCCGTCTGCGCTACATTAAAAAAGGTCTGCTCTTATGTCTAGCGTATCCCGTTCGCCAAGTGCTGCCGCTCTGCCTGCATTCACACTTGCTTCGCTTGCCCGCCTGCAAACCCGCTTTCAATTGGTGCTTGGCGGTGCGCTGCTGGCGTTAGCCGCGTTATTGGTAATGAGTGCCGCCAGCAGCACCTACAACACGGCCTACAGTTTATTTCAGGGAATCGTTCAGGATAACAGCGTCAAGGTCAATGCCTCCGAACAGGCGTTGCAACATATCGCCAGTGCCAGCACATCGCTTGCCGACTATCTGATCACACCGGAAAACAGCCCGACGCACCCGAAGGCACTCACCGCTATTTATAACGAGTTCAAGAGTTTTCGGGATGAGATGTTCACCTTGCGTGCCGGTGTCAGCGATACCGAGCGCGAAGGGATCAACACCCTGGAAAAGGTTGCCTACGATCAATTCTGGCCGCAGATTGGTATTGCACTCTGGGAGCAGCAAATCGGCAACAACGCCGCTGCCCGTACAACCTACGTAACGATCAACGATTTACTCGAAAAAAACATCGTTCCCGCTCTACAGGGGATTGAGCGCACGAACTTCGAGGCGATGGTCAAAGCCGAAAAACAAGCCGGGATGACGATTGTTGGTCAATCATTCATCGTTGGCGCGCTGGGATTCGGAGTCGCTGCTGGTGTGACGGTGCTATCGCACTGGCTGCGCCGCAAAATACGCCGCTACCTGACGCCGGGAATTGATGGCGCGGTGGTACTGGCCTGGATGATCTTGATCCTGATGATGAGCCAGCTATTGGGCTTGCCCGGCGAACTGAAAAGTATGGTCGAAGATGCCTACTACAGTGTCACGGCCAGTTCGCGTGTGTTGGCACAGGCCAATCAAGCCAATCGTGCCGAAAGTGCCGCCTTGCTCGATCCTGATCACCTGACAAGGTGGCAGCAAGCCTTCGATCTGAACAAGATGGCGATTGAACTGCGTCTGTGCGGTCAGGTGGGTTGCACCGCGCATAAATTCACGTCGGGTGGCGATTTGATCAACGATGCGGCTTTTCAAACCGCCAGATACATCAACAGCGGAGACTCGGCGTCGATTGGTGGTGCGGTGCCGCTGGTCGCCAACGTGACCTATCAACACGAAGCCGAAACGCTGGAAACGGCGCGACGCGCTCTTGTGGATTACGTGAGCATCGATCAGGTAACGCGCCAGTATATCGCGCAAAATCGTATGGCAGATGCGATCACGTTGAATACCGGGCGGCAGGTCGGCCAGAGCAACGAAGCGTTTGATCGGTTCGTGAGCGCGATGGAATACGAGAAAACGATCAACCGCCGCGAATTTGATAAAATCTGGCTTGAGCAGCAGTCAGCATTGCCCACTAACAACGCACTGCTTGGCTTTGGCGGTTACCTGCTTTTGATCGTGCTGATCGGCGCGGGCGTGTATCACCGCTTCCGTGAACTCTAGCCCGGAAGTAGGGTTACGGGTTGTGTGTTGTTAGTGTTCCGCTTGCTAGTAAGGCTACTACACCTGCATCGCCTGCTTTGCAGGTGTAATCGCCCTATTATGAGGTGTTCACCAGATTTAAGGTAACAGCGCAATTCCGCGTTAGAATACTTCGGGTTTTGAGAATCAGGAGTATTCTTTGACGGTTACGATTCGCCCGGCCACCGAAGCCGATCAGCCAACTATCGAGGCGATCATTCATGCCGCCGACATCAACCCGAATGGTTTGGATTGGCGGCGTTTTTTGTTGGCCGAAGCCGACGGACAGATCATCGGCACTGGACAAGTCAAGCCGCATCCCGACGGCAGCCGCGAACTGGCTTCTATCGCCGTGATCCCGGAATGGCGCGGCAAAGGTGTTGCTCAACAGATCATCGCGGCACTGCTTGCCAGGGAAAACGAACCGCTATATCTGATGTGCGAATCGTCACTCGAACCGTTGTATGCGCGCTTCGGCTTTCGTGCGATCAACCGCTCAGAAATGTCGCCCTTTTTCCGACGAATCAACCTGTTTGTCACCTTCGCCGCGCCGATCTGGTCACTGATGGCGCGGCAAAGATTTCGATTCAGTATTATGAAGCAACAGAAAGAAGCCTAACATGCCCGATTATTCCGAAAAACTCACACAATACGTTCAGGATTTGTTTGCCCACGACGATGATGTGCTGCTGGCCGTGCGGCAGGCACTGGTTGATCGTGACATTCCGCGCATCACCGTCCGTCCCGATGAGGGCAAATTGCTGCAAATATTGGCGGCGGCAAGCGGCGCGCGCAAGATCGTTGAGATCGGCACCCTGGCGGGCTACAGCGGCATCTGGTTAGCACGCGCTTTGCCCGCCGATGGAAAGCTGTACACGCTCGAAAAAGTGCCGAAACATGCCGATACTGCGCTGGAATTTTTTGAAAAGGCGGGCGTGCGCGGAAAAGTCGATTTGCGCCTGGGTGATGCGCTGCAAAGCCTGGAAAAGTTGAGTAGCGAAGGCCCGTTCGATATGGTCTTTATCGACGCGGATAAAGATCGCTACCCGGATTACTTTGCCTGGGCACTGAAAAACACTCGTCCCGGCGGACTGATTGCCGCGCACAACGCCTTCCGTTCCGGTGAGATCGTCAACGCGGATAATCAGCACCCAGACGTTGAAACCATGCGTGCCTTCAATCAGCAGTGGGCAAACACGCCCAACCTGCTCAGTACGATCATCGGGATTGGGGATGGCACGCTGATTGGAGTCGTTCAGGGTTGAGGCTTCGTAGTTGTCTGGGGCGGCTGCTCGTCGCTGCCTTCGGCGTGCTGCTGGCCGTTCTGATCGTTGAAGTCGGGATACGTTTGGGCTATCGTTCGCTGTCGCAGGGCTTGCAAATCGCCCTGCGCGATGTTCGGATCACGCCATTCAGCGATCAGCGATTAGTGCCCGCGCCAATCTGGCAAACCGATAACGACTACCAGACGATCACGCGCCCCGGTCTGAGTAATGAATTGGCCTTTGGCAGCCCGGAAATCGGCTTTCGCGTCTCAACCTACTCGTGGTGGAACGGACGAGTCGGCTTCCGTTCGCCACAGCCCACCGACGGCCACGTTGATATTGCGGCAATCGGCGATTCGTTTACGTTTTGCTTTACTGATATATCATCGTGCTGGGTTAACTACCTGACACGCTTCACGGGCTTAACCGTCGCTAATCTGGGACAACCCGTAACGGGTTCGCAAAGCCATGAACGCATTTTCAAAGCATTTGCGATGCCCGTCAAGCCGCCGCTCGTGATTTGGCAGTTTTTCGGCAACGATTTCAATGATGATTATGGTCTGGCGCAGTTGAACGGCACCGCCAAAACACCCCCCGAACCTGTCCAAACCCCGTCACAACCGAATGCTCCGATACTGGTCTGGCTGCGCGAACATTCCGCGATCTATGCGCTGATCAGTGCCTTGCTGCGCCATAACGAAGGGGTTGATCAGTTTGTCGATCCGTATCACGTCACGGCGGATAGACTCGATCTATGGTTCGGACAGAGCTACGTTCAAAAGGCGTTCGATATGACCAATCCGCGCAATTTGGAAGGTGAAGGCTACAGTCAGCAAGCCATCCTCGAAACACGCGATCTGGTCAATGGGTATGGTGGTCATTTTCTGATCGTGCTGATGCCTACCAAAGAGGAAGTCTATCGGGCGCGCACAAAACAAGCATTGGGCGAAACTGCAATAGATGCGATTGCCGCGCCGCGCCGCCGTATGAATGATTTCTGTGAGGCCAATCATCTGACCTGTCTGGACTTGTATCAGGAGTTACTGGCACAGGCTAACGCTGGAAATCAGGTTTATTATCCGCGTGATATGCACCTGAACGATCAGGGCAACACCGCCGTTGGTGAGGCGATCCTGCGCTTTTTGAAGGCGCAGGGCTGGGTCAAATCATAGTAAACGGTTAATCGTTCTCATCTTGATCAGCATCATCACCGATAATCAAACGCGCTGATTCAAAAATGCCCGCCGTCAGCACATCTTCTGTCCTTGAAAAAGACATTTCGCCGCCACTTCGCAAGATCGAAAGCGCATCATCAATCGCGTCCGAAAGCGCCACCACTTGCCGGTGATATTTTTCGATGATCGTTCGCTGTTCCTGAAGGCTTTCATACAGTACAGGGGCGTCATTGATCAGTTCGGCGATCAGTGCCGTCATGTTCATCGTGGAACAGCGGCACAGTTCCACTATTTCCAGCGCGGTGCTTTGATCATTTTCCGGGTAGGCTTCTGAAACGACGATGGGCAATAATTCACCGTCAGCATCTACCGCCTGATAAACAACGCGATTTGAGCCGACTACCGATTCCATTGACTTAATTAGGTGGGCACTTTGCATCAGTTCGCTTTCAGATAACACGATAAACCACTCCCCTACCAGTACAATGCCGTGTGCCGCCTGTAAAGCAGTTTGTGTGCCAGCACCCCATTAACTGATAATGAGGCGCTCCGGTGCTGTGTTATCTTCAATCGCGGGTCGCCCGGAAAGTGAGTTGGGCGCATTCAGGTGTGCGCCACGATCTATGCCAACGCCCAACCGTTCCACGAGTTCGCCGCCCATCCAGCCCGTTGCACCTGCTAATACCGCTCCGATCAAGGACAAGAACAGCGCGCCCGGCTCAGGCCGTTTTGGATCGTCACGGCGCATCAGCCAGCTTACCCCAAACAGCCCCGAAACCAGCACGTTACCGATTCCATGCAGCGCCCCAAGCTGTTTGGCGCGCGTCCGTTCCGGGATGTTGAGCCAGTCGAGCAGCCCAAACACAGATGCAGCCAAACCACTGATGACGCCTGCGCCAAGCATATGAAAGGCACTGATCGCCAGCCGTTTGCTCCGCATCAGAAGCGCCAGTACATCAAAGACGACGGACGTTAATAACAATCCCAACGGAAAGGCAATCAACAGGGGATGAATGGCGTGCCCCATGAATTTCACTTTGCTTTCCACGACTTCACCTCAATTCAACATAGATCGCATTGGGAAAAGCGTTAGCACGATCCGCGCCATTAACGTAGCTGCACAAGCATGAAATTACCCTCACTGGCAACCACGCGAACCGTAATGCCCATGTCTGCTAAAACCTCTGTCCAGTCCTGCACCGAGTCACGTTCGCCCACAAAGTAGCCGGGCTGCTGATGCACGGCGGTAGCCAGATCATCAATGGTTGACTGCCAGATCACTTGAACTGTCGGTGTATCACCCAGATAAAAACCAAGTTCCCAACCTAACCAGTGATCGTAAACGATGCTGCCTGCTGGTAACTGGTTGAGCGCGGCGGCCAACCGATCAATCCCGGCATTTTGATCAGCCTCATTGCCCAGACGAGTCGCAAAAAATGGCATCAGGCACGCGATCAAAACCGCCACCACAAAACCACGCGGCCTGAATAATCGCCCACAAACACCGATCAATACGCGCGCGGCAAGGATCAGCAAAATTGGCGCAAGGGTATGCAAATAGCGATCATAGGTGTTGAAGGCGATCAACCATAAGGCCACAATACTGGCAAGTGTGTAGGTGGTCAGAATCAGATCGAACAGGCTGCGTTGATTGGGCGATTTTGGAAGATGTACCGGAACGGCCAGCCAACCGATGATGGGTACTGGCAAAATCGCGCTGGCATCGTGCCACCAATGAGTCAGGCGCGGCATAACCTCATTAGCGCGGATCAAGCGATTGGGCGTGTTGTTGAAGGCGTTGAGCGTCCAAAAATCGGGCGTGGTGGCGCGGGCGATGCTCCATATGACCAATAGTGCAACGCCGAAGCCGAACGACGGAAGCGCGCGACGTATTCCGCGAAATGAACCCTGTGCCGCAACTCCCAGTGCAATCACCAACGGAAGCCATTGCAGGGCATTGGGCTTGGTGGCGAAGGCCAGCGCGATCAATAACCCGGCCAATGACCAGCGACTCCGAACCGCCGCGAGGCACGCCGCAACAACAAACAGTGTCAGCAATGGATCAGTGTAGACGGTTGCGGCAAACGTTCGATCAAATGGTGATAGGCATAATAATAGCATCGCCAGGATCGCCGTTTGCAAACCATATAAGCGGCGTGTCAGCGCATAAACAACCGCCAAAGTGAGCAGACTCGCGGCAAGGTTTGGCAGCCGCGCCGCGAACTCATTGACGCCAAACAGCGCGAATGATCCGCCAACGGAGTAGAACAGCAGTGGCGGTTTATCAAGTTGGATACCACTTAAAAGAATATCGCCATGTAGTGCAATGCGCCGGGCGAAAGTGGCATACAACGCCTCATCTGCCGCAAAGCGCATATCGCGTGTGAGCAGCGGCACACGCAGCGCCACCCCCAGTAATAAAATAAGGAGCGGCGCACTAAGCTGCGCTAATCGGTGAAACGGTAGCGGATCAGAGTCCAGGCGGCGATGGGGGCGTCTGTCCACTTGATCTTTTTGCCTTCGTTCCATTCGCGGCCATTATACGAGATCGGCACTTCGTAGATGCGATAACCGCGCTTCAATACCTTCGCCGTGATCTCCGGCTCGAACTCGAAACGGCGCGAACGCAAATTGAGGTCTTGCACGACTTCGGCGCGGAACACCTTGTAGCACGTTTCCATATCGCTCAAAATCGAGTTGTAGAGGACATTCGTAATCATGGTCAGACTGCGATTGGCGATCATATTCCAGAAAAACATCGTTTTACGGGGGCCACCCAAAAAGCGTGAGCCATAAACGACTTTTACTTTACCTTCCTCAATCGGTTTGAGCAGCGAAGCGTACTCACGCGGATCGTATTCCAGGTCGGCATCCTGAATGAGCAGCACTTCGCCCGTCGCCGCCTTGAAACCCGTTCGCACTGCCGCGCCTTTGCCCTGATTATGTTCGTGGAAAATCACGCGCACCAGATCGTCATGTTCCCACTGTGGCAAAATATCGAGCGTGCCATCTGTCGAGCCATCGTCTACAATGATGATCTCGTGTGCCAGCCCCACCGCTCTCACGGCGGCCACAATGTCTTCAATCGTACTTTTTTCGTTGAAACAGGGGATAATTACCGACAGCTTTAGCAAAACGTCCGCTCTCCGTACTTCTGAATAGGGCAAAACAGCCTGACCATTATAGCCAGCACGCGCCACACAAGCGAACCCAACTCCACCAAGCCTTAAAATTGCATTGGCTTGCGGCCTCAAAATTGATATACTCAGGCCAGTATTGAATATCGGGCAACCACGCTAAGCGTGTTGGATGTAAATGGGGCGAGGGGCTTAATGACTATGGTTGAAGTCACAATTGATAGTATCCGCGTGAGTTTGATGTCAAACCATCGCGTGATCATCCTCAAAGACAAAGCAGGTGATCGCTATCTGCCGATCTGGATCGGGCCGTGCGAAGCGGACGCGATCACGGTGACGCTGCAAGAGCAGGAAGTGCCGCGCCCCCTGACCCACGATCTGCTGAAATCGGTCATTGACGAAATGGGCGGCGAACCCGTTCACGTCGTTGTTCATGCGCTGCGAAACGATATTTTCTATGCGCGGATCGTGATCCGGCAGAATGGCCGTACACTCGAACTCGATTCGCGGCCAAGCGATGCGATTGCCTTTGCCGTGCGTGTCCATGTCCCGATCTATGTTGAGGAGACGGTTCTCGAATTGGCTGCCACCGCGCCCGATGAAGAAGTCGAGAACGAGACGCCCAACGAAACGCCCGATGAACGCCTGAGCATCTTCAAAGATTATATCGACTCGTTGAACCTCGACGATCTGGACGACAGCGAATAACGATTTCGCGGCCTGATAACACGCGCCCAACTTTTATAGAACTCAACGGGGCCATTGTGCCCCGTTTTCGCCCAAACTTGACTCTCCTGAGAACTAACTATGGATTATAACGACACGCGCACAGATGGATCGGGCGACGAGTATCCGCTCGATTTGCAAATTGCCGCCCCACAACCCGAATCAACGCCGATTCGCCCGGAGCGGTTAGCGCCGCATTCCATCGAATCGGAAGAAGCGGTGCTGGGCAGCATCCTGATCAACCCGGACTCGATGTTGGAGATCGCGGCGTTTTTGCGTGCCGATGATTTTTTCCTGTATCGGCATGGTGTGCTATGGGAAGCACTGGCCGCGATTCAGGATCGCGGTGATGCGATTGACGATCTGACCGTGATCGAGGAGTTGCGGGCGCGTAATCAGCTTGAAGATATTGGCGGCGCAGCTTTTATCACACGCCTGATGAACAACACGCCGACTCACATTCACGCCGAAACGTATGGCCGCATCGTGGAACGCTCCTCGATTCGCCGCCGTTTGCTGGCCGCTGCTGGCGATATTGCTCAGATCGCGCAGGACGAAAAATCGGACATCAACGAGGTCATTGATCGCGCTGAGTCCACGCTGTTTGGCGTTACCGAACGCAATTTGCGCCGCGAACTCACTCCGATGCGAATCGCCATCAGCGAATATTATGATCGGATCGAGCAGCAGTACGAACATCGCGGCGAACCGGTGGGCTTGCCGACAGGCTTCACTGATCTAGATGCACTGTTGGGCGGCTTCCAAAAATCTGACCTGATCATCGTCGCGGCACGTCCGGGCGTCGGCAAAACCAGTCTAATGCTAAGTATGGCGCTTAACGCCGCCCGACTCGGCAATAATGCGCGGGTAGCGATCTTTTCGCTGGAAATGTCGGCAGAACAGTTGGTGCAGCGTCTTGTTTCCGCCGAAACGGGCATCAACTCCCAAAAGTTACGCAGCGGCGAACTCGATGAACGCGAATGGACGCTGTTTACGCAAGCTGTCGGCAATCTGGGCAATCTGCGCCTGTTTCTGGATGATACGCCTGCGATCACGCCGCTGCAAATGCGCGCCAAATGTCGCCGCCTGTACCGCGAACATGGCCTCGATCTGATCATCGTGGACTATCTGCAATTGATGAACTCCGGGATGACGCACAACGATAACCGCGTGCAGGAGATCAGCTATATTTCGCGCAACCTCAAGGAATTGGCGCGAGAGATGAACGTACCGCTGCTCTCGGCGGCACAGCTTTCGCGGCAGGTCGAGCAGCGCGCCGATAAGAGGCCCCAACTCTCGGACTTACGCGAAAGTGGGTCGATTGAACAGGACGCCGATATAGTGATGTTCATTTACCGTGAAGATTTGTATGATGAGAACAGCGAACGACCCAACCAAGCCGATATTATCATCGGGAAGCACCGCAGTGGACCCACTGGCGTAGTAACACTTTATTTCAATAAAGCAGTAACACAATTTTCAAACATGAAGAAGCATTCTGTAAATGTGGCGGATTATTGATGATGCAAGGCTTTAGCGGTTTCCCACCCAGTCAATCCGGCCATACGAGCGTACCCAATGCGTTCTTTAGCGAACTGTTGCCGCTGATCGATGATGTGGCCGAACTCAAGTTGACCATGTACTGCTTCTGGGCATTGCAGCAGCGCGAAGGCGATTATCGCTATGTGCGGCGGCGTGATATGCTCGAAGATGACCTGCTGCTGCGGGCGCTGTCCACCGATCACGCTGCGGCGCTTTCACTGCTCGATCAGGCGCTTGAGCGGGCAACGGCGCGCGGTACGCTGCTCCATGTGATTTTGGGCGGCGCGGCGGGTGATGATCACCTGTACTTTATGAATACAGCACGCGGACGTAAAGCAGTGGCCGCGCTTGAGGCGGGTGATTGGCAGCCCGGCACAGACGATGTGCCAGTGGCGTTGATCGTCGTGCGCCCGCCGATCTTTACGCTCTACGAACAGAATATCGGCCCGTTGACGCCGATGATGGCCGACTATTTGCGGGATGCCGAACGCACGTATCAGCCAGAATGGATTGCCCAGGCGATGCAAATTGCCGTCGAACGTAATATTCGCAACTGGAACTACGTCGAAGGTATTCTAAAGCGGTGGCAAACAAAAGGTAAGGAAGATGGACCCATTCGAGCGAACGCTCAAAAAGATCGCGGCACATCGCACGCCGACTACGAGCGATTCTGGGACAAGGATTGAGCCTGCCGCGCCCGATTGCCAGATTTGCGACGATCTAGGTTATATCACGCACGATGTCCCCGTCGGCCACCCCGATTTTGGGAAGGCATTTCCGTGTGAGTGTCAGGCCGATAAGCGCCGTGTGCAGCACGAACACGCTATCCGCGCCATGAGTTCGCTTGAGGCGTTCAGCCAAAAGACGTTTGAACTATTTGATGCAACTCGCCCCGGACTGACTGATGCTCAGAACGATATACTGCGCCGCGCCTACGAACTGGCTTATCGCTATGCCGATGCGCCGGACGGCTGGCTGCTGCTGACGGGTTCTTACGGATCGGGCAAGACGCATCTGGCGGTGGCGATAGCCAATCGGCGGGTCAGTGTTTACGGCGAAAAGGTGATGATGGTCACAGCGCCCGATCTGCTTGATCACTTGCGCTCCACCTATGGCCCATCCTCTGAAATCGCCTATGATGCCCTGTTTGACCGGGTACGCAACACGCCGCTGCTGGTGCTGGATGATCTGGGCGCAGAAAGCCCGACACCCTGGGCACGCGAAAAACTCTACCAACTGCTCAATCATCGCCACAGCGCGCAACTGCCAACCGTGATCACTACCAACTCCGATGTGGAAGTGATGGATGGGCGTATTCGCAGCCGCCTGACCGATCAGGGTTTGACGCGCACGGTACAGATGGATATTCCTGATCACCGTTCGCCGGGCGCGGCACAAATTGAACTGAACCTGACGAATCTGGATCGTTATCAGTCGATGCGTTTTGAGACGTTCGAGGATCGACGTGCCGAGTCGCTGACCGATGAGGAAAAGCAGCAGTTCGAGAATTTGATCGGAATCGCGCGCGCCTATGCCGAACATCCGGCGGGCTGGATGGTTTTTATCGGGCAGCCCGGCATCGGCAAAACACATTTGGCCGCCGCGATTGCCCATGAACGCAAGGCACACGGCGATAAACTGGCCTTCGTGGTGTGTTCGGAATTGACCGATTATTTACGGGCGGCCTTCACCCCCGCATCGCCTATCAGCTTCGATAAACGCCTGCACGAGATTAAGCAAGCGTCGTTTCTGGTACTCGATAATTTGCAGATCGACGCGCATACCACCTCGTGGACGCGCGAAAAATTGTACGACATCCTAACCTATCGCTTCGACTGCAATTTGCCGACGGTGATCACGACCTATCAGGGCAAAATGGACGCACGACTCGCCAGCCGAATCGAGAATAAATCGCGCTGTACCGTACCTGTTTGGTCTGTGCCGCCCTATCGCGGCGGGACACATCGCCGGGCCGCCAAACCGCGCCGCAGTCCTACATCATCGTGAGCGGTTTGCGCGTGAACGTCCCGGTATAAACGCATATTTCACCGTACTGCGGGTGTTGCAGCCACAATTTCCAATCGTAATCGCCCTCTTGTGGCAGTTGGGTTAGCGGAATTGGCAGCAGGCTATCCCCCGGCGTTTTCACATCAATTCGCACGCCTGCTTTTTGCCCATGCAGGGTAATCGTGAGCGCCATCGGTACACCATCCGGGACACCCCGCCAACCGAATGTCACCTTCGCATCAAAATCGTACTGCGCGCCATTGCCTGGAACGGCTACCGGACCGAAATCGCGGCAAATATCGGCGGCGGTCAGGGTTGGTGTTGGCGGTTGAGTCGGTTCGGGCGTGTGCGTTGGCAAGGGGGTAAGTGTCGGGATCGGTGTCCAGGTGGGCGGTAACGTTGGGCGTTCGGCGGGCAAAGTGACAACTTGCGGCGTTTGAACGATGATGGGGGGCTTTGACGCGCACCCCGAAACCAGCAGCAAAATGACGAATAACCAGACGCGACGCATCACGCTTTAGCGCGTTCGCCAAGCCGCCGTTCGCAACCATTAAGCAGTGCGCGAATATTTTCCGAATGGCGCACGTAAACCATGCTCGAAACGCACAGCACATAGATCGAATAGAGCGGATCGATCAGGCGCGCGCCAACCAAACCCAACATCCAGAGCGTGCCGACGCCAAACGCAATTAACACGGCCAGCGATACGTACCGCGTGCCAAGTACCAGCAGCGCCCATAAGCCCACCGTAATCAGGAAAACAGGCGCAGGGACAAGCATCAGCCAGGTGCCGCCCGCCGTCGAAACGCCTTTACCGCC
>JBBSEU010000168.1:0-13042 GCA_038239365.1 Aggregatilineales bacterium | reverse complement strand
TGCTTCAGTCTGAACTCACTGCTTGGCAGCACTTTCGTAACAGCCAATGTGCCAAGATTCACTGGTCGTTTTCCCTGAAAGATGCCCGCCGTGTTTTCGCCCAGTACTACCCTGAATTCTTACCAAGTTGAGGTACTAGTGATCACTCCCCCGGATAAATCCGGGGGCTTCTCTCACTCGCTCAGCAAGGCCAGAAGCGCCCGTTCGGTCTGGGCGTAGTCGTGTTCGCCAATGGCACGATAACGGATGTGGCCGCGCTTATCGAGCAGGTACATCGTCGGCCAGTATATCTGGTTGTAGGCACGCCACGTCGCGCCGTCGTTATCAATGCTGACCGGGTACTCGATGCCCTCTTTTTTGAGGAAGGCGCTCACGTTATCGACTTCGCGTTCGTAGCCAAACTCCGGGAAGTGAACGCCGATCTGCACCAGCCCTTTATCGTGATATTTGGCGTACCAGTCCTTCATGGCGGGCAGCGTGTGGTAGCAGTTGATACAGCCGAACGTCCAGAACTCGACGATGACGACCTTGCCGCGCAAATTAGCCAGTTGCAAGGCTTTGCCATCGGTGTTTAGCCACTGCGTATCCAGCATTTCGGGTGCTGCGCCCATATCCAGCGCAACCAGTGGATCGGTTGACATTTTTAACTCCGGTTCGTAAGGCTCAGCCAGCAGTGCAGTGATCGCCGCTTCGATGCGATCATAGTTACCTTCGCCCAGTTGACGATAACGGCGATGGCCTTTCTTATCGACAATTTCAACCGCAGGCCAGGCGTGCATTTCATATGCATTCCAGGCCGCCCCATCATTATCAATCGCAATCGGGTAATTGATCGATTCTTTGGCGACGAAGGTTTTTACGTTGTCCACGTTGCGTTCATAACTTGTTTCGGGGAAGTGAACGCCAATCACCTGCACACCTTTATCATGCAGTCGCGCGTATACATCTTTGATGTAGGGAAGTGTATGTTGGCAGTTGTAGCAGTTGAACGTCCAGAAATCGAGCAGCACCACCTGTCCGCGCAAATCGGAGAGGTGAACCGGTTTATCGGTGTTGATCCAGGTATCGTTGGTCAGTTCGGGGGCTGCGCCTCTATCGGCCAGCGGATCATCGGCTTGCGCTTGTGGGGCAAAGTGCGCCCAACCGGGCAAACTGAGTGCCGCCGCTAACATGATCAGGCCAACCATTTGGGGAAATCGCATGTCTCAAGACTCCGTCCAGTTTGCCGTTACTGTACCGGGCAGACCTTACAAATCCCTATCGGAAATTACGGGCATGTTGCTAAATACAACCGACTGTACAATGTGGTCAAATCACAGTCGAAGACTGGCCGTATCGGTAAGCTGCTCAACAGAGCTAGGTTGTTCCGCCCTTTATGGGCGGTTTTTTATTTCTACACCCGATTACAAACCTCCTGGCGCTAAAATCCTGGGAGTGCTGAATCTCGTGCGTAATATGTTTCAAGAAAAGGCTACTGAAGCCAAATTTCGGACTTCACCCCCACAAAGTTTACCACTCCCTTTTTACAAGTTATGCGGACTCTTTTATAGGTTTGCTGCTTGACAGTCCCCAAAACTGCTCATATGATAGCTATATATCGAAACGTAATATATCGAACCTGAACAAGCGTTACGAAGGAGCAAATGCCATGCAAGCCACCGACATTTCGAACATATCGAGTCAGCAGTTGCCGCCCGGCCCATCCAACACTCTGCCCGAAATCATCAGCCATTCGTTGCACTTTCAACGGGATATGATCGGTTTTCTCGATCAGATGGCAACCTATGGCGATATGGTCTATGTACGGGTGGGTCCAGTGCATGGCTACCTGATGTTTCACCCGGACTATGTGCATGAAGTGTTAGTCGCACAGGCCGATAAATTCCACAAGATGGGCATTCAGAAAAAGGTCATCGGCAAAGTGATCGGCAACGGCACGTTCAACAGCGACGGCGAATACTGGAAACAGCAGCGCAAACTGGTTCAACCCGCTTTTCATGCCAAACGCATCGCGGCTTATGCTGATGTGATAGTGAGCGAAACAGAACAGGCCATCAACTCGTGGCAACCCGGCATCGAATACGATATGTCGCGGGAGATGCTCAAAATCACGATGGGCGTCATCAGCAAAACCATGTTTGGCACTGATATTGCCGGGCGTCAGGAAGTGATCAGCCACGCGCTGGATGTGTGTCTGGCCGAAGAAACACGGCAAATGACGGCACTTTATAACCTGCCCGACTGGCTGCCCACGCCCAATCAGATTCGTTTCCGCCGCGCGATCAAGCTGTTCGATGATCTGATGTACGAGTTCATCAACACACGGCGACAGTCTGACGAAGACCGAGGCGATTTGCTCTCAATGCTGCTGTTGGCGGCGGACGAAGAACACCGCATGAACGATCAGGAAGTGCGCGATGAAGCCCTTACGTTGTTCAGCGCGGGACATGAAACCTCGGCCAATACGCTGACCTGGACACTGGCGGAACTGGCAAATCACCCGGAGGTTGTGACCAAGCTGCGCGAAGAAGTGGATCGGGTGCTGGGAAGTCGCTCGCCAACGCTGCACGACCTTCGCAATTTGCCCTATACCGAAAGGGTAATCAAGGAGTCGATGCGCCTGCATCCCACCGCACACGCCTTTGGACGCGAACCGATTGAAGACGTGACGATTGGCGGCTACACGATTCTAAAGGGCAGCGTCGTGATGCTGAGTCCGCATATTTCGCACCGCGATCCGCGCTATTTCGAGCGCCCGACGGAATTCATCCCGGAGCGGTTCGTGGAAGGCTTCGAGAAGACCATCCCGCGCTATGCCTATTTTCCATTCGGCGGTGGGCCTCACGTCTGCACCGGGCAAGCCCTGGCGATGATGGAATTACAAGTCGTGCTGGCGATGCTTGTGCAGCGATGCGATTTCACGCGCACGCCCGGCCAGAGCGCCAAACCAAAGATCGTCCTGTTGCAACGGCATGGTGACGGGCTGCGAATGAAAGTCAAGCCGCGTCAGGTGGCCGCTGTATAATACGCACGTGGCAAACAAACCTGAGCGGGAACTGACCGCACTTGAATATGTGATCCTGGGCTTCCTGGCCGTCAAACCGCAGTCCGGCTATGCGATCATCAGCCGTGTGGAAGCCGGGATGTACCGTTGGAGTGCCAGTGCCGGATCGATCTATCCGGTACTCAAGCGGTTGGAGCAGGCGGTGATCATCAACAGTCAGCTTGAAGGCGACTACGAAGCGCGCCCGCGTAAGGTGTACGCGCTTCTGCCGAAAGGCGAACAGTTGCTGGATGCGTGGCTAAAACAGCCGCCCACTATGCGCGAAGTGATCGAAGAATACGATATGGCGCTGCATAAGTTCCTGATAGCTGAGTATCGCCTGACGCGCAGTGAGGTGCTGGACTGGCTGACAGCCTATCGCATGATCATTCAGGGCGCGGAACAGGTGAATCGCGTTATGGATCAATCAACAGGCGAAACGGCTTTGACGCTGCATGAATGGCTAACCCATCGATCTATCACATTGGAGATTCAGGCGCGGCTGATATGGGTACAAGAAGCCGTTGATCGCCTGAATCAGAAGGGCTAGATTGGAGAAAAAATGGCAACTTCACCCGTCCCGCCAAGCGGATTGTTTTATCCCAACCTGATCGCGCGCATTTTGCTTCAATCTTGTGAGTCCGAAATCGGCAAGGGCGCTGCGAATGATATTTTTCGTAAGTACAGCATGGAGCGTTACATCGATCAACTGCCGCCCACTAACCTTGAACGGCATTTCGATTTTGCCGACTTTTCGACATTGGTCATGGGGTTGGAGTCGATTGCAGCGGCCAACGGTGACAAAACGCTGATGGATCGCGTCGGGCGGGGCTGCTTCAAAGGCGGCAATAATGCGTTTGGCGGGCTGGCCGGGACGGGTGGAGTCGCGCTGGGCTTCCGCACGATCTCGATGAACACCAAGATCAAGCTGGGTTTGGTGGCGATGGCAACCGTCTTTGGCGCGTTCAGCGATCAGCGCAGCGAAGTCGAGGAAAAATCAGAGTATTTCGACTATATCATCAAAAATTGTCCGGCCTGTTGGGGACGGCACACGGACTATTTTGCGTGTGATATTTGCGCCGGACTGTTACGAGAAGGTTTGCACTGGGCAACCGCTCACGAGTTCCGCGTTGAAGAAGTCGCCTGTCGCGGGCGGGGTGATGAGAGTTGCACACTGCGTGTTTACAAGGAATCGCTGGTTTAAGCGTTAAAATACGTCCCGGAACGTTATCCATTTCACCGTGCTATACAGGGACTATAAAATGCCTCAACCTTCGCGTCATATGAATATCGCCTTGCTGGGCTTTGGGAATGTCGGTCAGGCGCTGGTTCGCCTGATGCAGGCCAAAGCGGCAGCCATGCGTGAACAATACGGCCTGAGCTTCGCCGTCACCGGGATCATCACCCGCAGCCGGGGTACGGCCATTGATGAACATGGGCTTGATCTCACGCGGGCATTGCAGGCCGCCGAAAGCAAGACGCTCGACTCGCTGCACAGGGGATCGCCCGTGTCTGATGAACTGACCTTTGTTCGACAGGTGCCTGCTGATATGATCGTTGAGTTGATGCCGCTCAATCCACAAAGCGGCCAACCAGCACTGGATTGTTTGCGGGCGGCCTTGATCGCTGGAAAGCATATCGTTACGGCCAACAAGGGTCCGCTGGCGCATGGTTATCACGAATTAAAAAAACTGGCCGTAGAAAAGGATTCCGGCTTCTTTTTTGAGGCGACGGTAATGGGTGGCGCACCCACGATTGACCTGGCGCGGGAATGCCTGCTTGTCAGCGATTTCGGGCGGATACGCGGCATTTTGAACAGCACGACGAACAGCATTCTGACGCGCATGGCGGAAGGGGTAGCATTCGATGAAGCGGTGATCGAGATGCAGCGCGCAGGATTGGCCGAAACTGATCCGTCCAACGATATTGACGGTTGGGATAGCGCCGTCAAACTGGTGATTCTGGCGAATGTGCTGATGGGTGCTGATTTGCGCCCGAACGACGTTGACCGAACGGGTATTCGCGGTATTTCGGCGGCAGACCTTGAAGCCGCGAACCGTGATGGGCAAACGATTCGGCTGCTGTGCGAAGCTACGCGCGAGAACGATACGGTTCGAGCATCGGTCAGGCCAGTGCCGCTCCCAGCTAGCGATCCACTCAGTCACATCGTTGGCCCCACGAACAGCATCATCTTCGAGACGGACGTGATTCATCTGGGTATTACCGAACATCACGGCAGCCCAACTTCAACGGCTTACGGCGTGCTGGTCGATATGATCAACATCGCGCGCGAACGTTATCACTGATGTAGATACGGTATGCCTTTTCAAATAGAAGGCCACTCCCGGATATAATCCACAAACTTAACCCTTAAGTACCGTGTACGGCAGTGGGGTTATCCTTATAATTCCCTTAATAGTTCTCATCGAGAGGAGCCGCACTGTGCCCGATAGCCCCAATTATCCAGATATTCTCGGCGCGATTTCGAGTGTTCAACGGCTGAGTCTGGACGTGGCCGACGTTGCCTTTGGGATCGATCCGACTCAGGTAGTGGCCGGGCGTCCTTCCGATGCGATCCTGATTATCCAGAACAATGCAGACTGCGAAATTGATGCTCAGGTCAAATTGATCATCCCGGATAAAGACCTGAAAGGCGCGCGCGGACGCTTTAGCAGCAAAGCCGATAAACGAATCGTGGTGGGGCTGCTGCCTGCCGAAACGGGCTACGTGAGTCTGCCCTTGCTGGCGAATCCGCAAACCGCATCCGGTGAGGGTTACACGCTGGGGATCGAAGTCGAGATCAAGCACGCCGCACGCCAATTCGCGCGGGTTCGCAGCGAAGCGGGCGGTTCGGCATTGACGCTTGAAGAACTGCCAGCGGCGGCACAGGAACAGATCGCTCACTTGCGCGATCTGCAATTCAGCACCACGACGACTGGTCGCCCGACTCGCACAGGCGCAACGCTTACAACCACATTTAGCGTTGCGCCGCCCGGTATCAGCCGCCTTGAGGAACCCAACAAAGCGGGTTGGCGCAGCCTATGGACTCTGCACGATAACCTTGACGAGTCCACGTTGGCCGAACGCGCCCGTACCCTGACGGCGATTGCGCTGCCGCAACTTACCCGCAATCATGTTTTCTTTGCGCTGGTACGTGCCAACCAGGAACGCTGCGAACGCGCGGGCTTGCGTCTGTGGGCAGGTGAGGCCGTGCTGCTCAGCAAATTGATGACGCTGGTTCTGGAAACTGGTCAGCCGGTCAGCGTGCCCGGTCAGGCTGCCGCGCCTTATCCGCGCTGGTTCCTGCAATTGTGCCGATTGCTGGTGCGCCGCCCCGATCTGGCGACCAGTGGCGAGCTGCTGGCGACGGATTTGCTTTATACCGATTTGATTTATGACTGTGTGGCGAATGCTTTTGCGATGGTCAAATCGGCGACAGCGGAAGATATGGGTACTCCTGAAGAAATGAACGAGTATGCTGATGCGCTCGTGAAAACCCTGAACGGCGAAGGCGAATCACTGGATTTCACGCACTTCTATTTGCCACTCGGTTTGGGTGGCTTGCTGGCTCATCAGAAGGTGATGATGTCGAAGGAAAAGCCGCTCGATACGCTGGAGTTGGCCGTGAATGCGCGCATTCACCGCAATAATGAGCGCAACGATAATAATCAGTTTGTTTTTGATCTGCTGGATAGTTTGCTAGACCGCGCCTTAGCGCAAAACGACACTTCCCTGCAACGCTATCTCGATCCGATTGAGCGGTTGCGCTATCCGGGTCCACATGATAATTAATTTGTCCATTTAGATGAGAGATGATCGATCATGCAGCGCCAAATAACCTATACCTACCCCGATGTGTTGGGGATGCTCAGCGGCGGTACGCGACTTCATACCGAAGTTGTACAGGCCGCACTGGGTATCTATCCGCGTAGTTCGGTAGTCGGGCAACCGTTTGAGGCGCTCGTTTTGATGCAAAGCGTTTGCGATCAGCCCGTATCGGTCAACGTCAAAATTCAGTTGCCGCGCCGCGATGCAGGTGGTAATCGGTTGAGTCTGTTCACGCCCCAGGACACGATCACTGTGACGGTACAAGCGGGCGAAGTGGGCTTGCTGCACATCCCGATTGTGCCGCAGTTACCCACAGCGCCAACAAACGGACTGGCTGTGTCGATTGTGATTGAAGGCCGCCGTCCTCGTAACGCAAAACCGATCCGCGTTCCCGAAGGCGGGCGCGTGGCCGGGCTGCTGCCCATGTCCCCTTACCGTCGGCAGTTATTGTACGAAGTTGGTTTCAGCGGCAGTTCAGCAGCGCCTAACTCATTAATCAGCCGCTTCGATATTTTGCCGGGACACATTTTATCCAAGACGGGCGATCTTTCGGCGCGCTACGAAACGCTCTGGAATGGCAAGAGTTTGGCAGAAGATCAGGAAAAGTACGCGACAATTCAGGCGCGCGCGCAGCAGGTCTCAGCCACGCTTACCCGTACCAAAGTCTACAAACCGCTGCTCGATGAAACCGAGAAACATTTCCGACAGGTAGACTTGCCCTTGCTGCCGGGTGAACTGATCGCCGCCGCCAAACTGATGACCTATGTCATGGAGGATGGCCTTGAATTGGAAGGCGGCTTCCGCCTGACCGAGGGGCATTGGTTTCAGCTATTGGCGGCACATATCGAGGATGACGAACTGCTCTCTGATCCGGCGCAGTTGATCGCCGCGCTGTACAAAGGCATTCTGTATGATTCGGTGCGGCTTGGCTATCACATGCTGAGCCGGACGGTGCAGGATCGGGTGATGCGTGATGAACTGGGAACACCCGCCGATCACGCTGCCCAGGCCGCCTATGTGGTGAACGCACTGGACGGCGCGCAGCCGTTGAGTCTGTCTCACGTCTATGTGCCCTTTGTGTTGGCCGGGTTGATGCTGCATTCACAGGTCAAAGCGAAAGACGAAAACCTGTGGGCAAGCCTCGATCAGATTCGGGTAGATTGGCGGCGGCGTACTATGTCTGGCACGTCTGGCTCACCGACCATTGCCAAACTGATGGATAGTTTCCTGCAAAATGCCGAACAGTTTTTGATCCGTTCGCGGGTGCCGCGCTAGGTCTCCAATTCAACGGTCACTGCTACCGCTTCCGCGCCGCCCAAACACAAAGCCGCTACGCCGCGCCGCAACCCGCGATCCTTCAAGGCGTGAATGAGCGTCACCACTACCCGCGCGCCGCTGGCACCCACCGGATGACCCAGCGCAATCGCGCCGCCGTGTACGTTTAGTTTTTCCATTGGCAGCGTGTAGCCGTCCTGCTCGAGTCCGCGCACATCGGCCAACACCTGCGCCGCGAACGCCTCATTAATCTCGAATAGATCAACATCAGCCATTGTCCAGCCCGCACGTTCAAGCGCAATCGGGATTGCCTTGACGGGTGCATAAAACAACCACTGTGGATGTACTGCCGCCTGGCCGTAGGCCACGATGCGCGCCAATGGCGTCAAGCCGTGTGCGTCGGCATAAGCGCGCGTTGTCAGCACGACGGCGGCAGCACCATCATTCAAGCCGGGCGCGTTACCCGCCGTCACGCGACCAGTTGTTTCAAAGGCCGGGCGCAGCGCCGCCAATGCTTCGAGTGAAGTATCGCGGCGAATCGGCTCATCAGTATCAATTTTCAGATCGCCTTTTTTGCCCTTGATGATCACTGGCGCGATCTCGGTTTTGAACTTGCCCGCGTCCTCAGCCGCCGCCGCTTTTTGATGACTTTCCAGCGCGAAGGCGTCCATTTCTTCGCGGCTCACCTCGAACTGATTGGCGATGAATTCTGCCGCATTGCCCATCGCCCAATTTTGCAGGCTGCACCACAGCCCATCGTGTAGCAAACTATCGCGCAGTTCGACATGCCCATAACGCGCGCCAGATCGTTCCGAGAAATTCAGGTAAGGCGCGTTGCTCATGCTTTCGATGCCACCCGCGACGTACACCGATCCGTCCGCCGCACGCAACCCGTTCGCGGCCAGCATGATCGCCTTGAGGCCGCTGCCACACGCCTTATTGATCATCAACCCGCCGACTCGATCCGGGTAGCCCGCGCCCAACCAGACCTGCCGCGCGACGGCCTGCCCCGCGCCCGCCGCTACTACCTGACCGAGTATTACTTCATCGACGCTTTCCGGGGCGATCCCGCTGCGCTCAACTGCTGCCTGGACCGCCGTTTCGCCAAGCTGCACCGCGCTCAGGGGTTGGAGTGCCCCCAGAAATTTCCCCTGTGGTGTGCGCGCTGCCCCGACAATGACCACATCCTGACTTTGCTTTTCCATCGTAAATTACTCCTTGAAAAGCCCTCATCCCCAACCCCTTCTTCCGAGGGGAAGAGGAGTCGGAGTGCTGGGGATTATTTGCTGTGTCGTTCGAAATTGCAAGGTTGCCTGGAGGACACAGCAAAGGATCGCGTTATCAGGCAAAATCAGGATAAAATGAACGCCACGTTAATAAGTGAAGGCATCCACTATGAGTGTTTTGGAACAAGAGATTATTGAGAAATTTCACCTGCTGGAACCTGTTGCCAGACAGCGGGTGTTAGGAATGCTGACCAGCAGCACCCAATCGGCGTTTGATTATGATGACTGGTGGGTACGGGTCGAAGCATTGCAGGCCAGTATCCGATTACGACTGGGCGAGGGCGTGACCGTCGGTGCGCTGTCACTTCTCGATGAACTGCGCGAGGAAAAGTCGTGAGTCAGGTCGTCCTTGATTCGGTGGTTAGGACACTGGAAGCCGACAGTATAACTTCACTGGGGCGCTTGCACGATCTGCCCGGCATGAACCTTCCACTGCGCCGCTTTGCCCAGAAACTTCGCCGTGAAAATATCCGGCTCTGTCGTCGTCAAAATGGATTGTGTCGCGCCGTCGATCCGATCCAGCAAATAAGCGCGCCGTTTCGAGTCCAGCTCCGCGATAAATTCATCGAGCAGCAGGATCGGCCACTCCCCGATCATCTTTCGCATCCAACCCAGTTCGGCCAGCTTGATCGCCATGACCGCTGTGCGCGCCTGTCCTCGTGAGCCGTACAGTTCCAGATCGCGGTCATTGACATTGAAGCGCAATTCGTCACGCTGCGGCCCGGTGAGTGTGACGCCGCGCGCGATCTCTTTATCACGGTTCGCGGCAAGGGCTTCCTGGAACTGCGGCGCGATCTCACACGGATCAAGCTGTCGGTGCAGATCAAGCCCAAACGCATCAAACGAAAGCTGGCCGTCGGTGTTGGCGGTTGGCGCGAAACTGGGTAGATAGCTCATTTCGAGCGTTTCTGAACCGTCGGTCAGATCGCTGTGAACCTCTTGTGCCAGCCCTTCCAGTTCACGCAAAAGCCGCTGCCGCCCGGCCACGATCACGCTCCCGGTACTGCTCAACTGTTCGTCCCAATAATCGAGTTCACGCGGCGAATTTTGCCGATCATGGATGCGGCGCAGCAACGCATTGCGCTGTTCAAGCACTTTTTCGTAGACGTGCAGGGCGTGTGCGTATTCGTGATCGGTCTGTGCCAGCGTGACGTTCAAATAGCGGCGGCGATCCGTCGGCGTGCCTTCAACCAGCGCCAAATCTTGCGGCAGAAACATCACGACATTCACTTCGCCAAGCAAATCCATTGCCCGGCGCGTCACACCGTTGACGCGAATTTCCTTTTTGAGTCGGGCGCTGCTTTCCTGCGACTCACGGACGAGCGTAATATCGATCTGGCTGAGTGTGGAACGACTGTTGACGACTTCGGCGCTGATGCGCGCAAACGGCAAAATATCCGATTCGGCACGCCAGTTGAGGAGCTGCCGATCCGAGGTTGCCCAGGGCGAACGAGAGGTTGCCAGATAATAAATGGCTTCGAGCAAGCTGGTTTTGCCCTGGGCGTTTTCGCCATAGAGCAGCAGCGGACCCGGTGGCAAACTGACCTCCAGCCGCGTATAGTTCCGAAAATTCGTCAGCGAGAGGTGTTCAACCCGCATAAAAATACTGAATTCTAGGATCAAAGGGGACGGGATGTGAGGCTCTATTTTACCGCAAATCGACCCTGAAAACGAAAGGTGAGGCATAATTGATCGTGAGTCCCAAACCCATCTTGCAAAGGATGCACACGATGGAAACAACCGCCCAAGACATCGAGGCCGCGTGTACGGCCTTTATCGAAACGCACCCCGGCTATCGCGCGACGGCCAGACTCGACACCTTGCGCGCCACTGAATACCGTCGGCTGGATGAACAAGGCCAAATCTACCTCGATTACACAGGCGGCAGTCTGTACGCCGAATCGCAGTTGCAGACGCACATGACCATGCTGCAAAAAGGCGTCTTCGGCAACCCGCATTCGACGAACCCGACTTCGCAATCCATGACGCGCCTTGATGAAGCAGCGCGCGCCTTCGTGCTGAGCTACTTCAATGCCTCGCCCGATGAGTACACCGTCATTTTTTCACAGAATGCCAGCGGCGCGCTGAAACTGGTTGGCGAAGCGTACCCATTCGTGCCGGGCAGTCACTATTTGCTGACCTTCGATAATCACAATTCGGTTAACGGCATTCGAGAATTCGCGCGCGTCAAAGGGGCAGAGGTCACGTATATTCCCGTGGTTGCGCCCGATTTGCGCGTCGATCCGGCTTCGTTGGACGATTATTTCAATCTGGCTGCGCCCGGATTGCCGAACTTGTTTGCCTATCCGGCTCAGTCCAACTTTTCGGGCGTGCAGCACCCGCTGGAATGGATCGCGCGGGCACAAGCCAAAGGTTGGGACGTGCTGCTCGATGGCGCGGCCTTTGCACCGACCAATCGCCTTGATCTGAGCGAATGGCATCCCGATTTCGTGGATTTGTCGTTCTACAAAATTTTCGGCTATCCAACGGGCGTCGGCTGCCTGATCGCGCGCAAGGCAGCACTGGCACGCTTACGCCGTCCCTGGTTCGCGGGTGGCACGATTGAGATCGCGTCGGTGCAGGGCGATGGTCATTACCTGCACGAAGGCGAAGCGGGCTTTGAGGATGGCACGATCAATTATCTGAGTTTACCCGCCGTCGAGATCGGGTTAAAGTATATTGCTTCTGTCGGCGTAGACCTGATCCACGAACGGGTGATTGCCCTGACCGACTGGTTGATCCAAAACCTGATCGCGCTGCGTCATGCCAACGGTTCGCCGCTGATCCGTCTGTACGGCCCGGTAGACACGGCCATGCGCGGCGGGACGGTCACGGTCAATTTTTACGATCCGCACGGCCACTTATTCGACTGGCGCGCGGTTGAAGAGTCGGCCAATGGCTTCAATATTTCGCTGCGAACGGGTTGCTTTTGCAATCCGGGGGCAGGCGAAGTGATCAATGGCCTGACTCCGACAGACCTGACGGGCTACTTCCGGGGTGATCATCGGATGAGTTTCGAGCAGTTCATCACGGTGATGGACGGCAAAGCAAACGGAGCGGTGCGCCTCTCACTGGGAATCGCCTCTAATTTTGCCGATGTGTATCAGTTCATCGGCTTTGCACGGACATTTTTGAATAAGGACTCAGTGACTCAATGAAATCCGATCTTGATCGTTTGATGGGCAAATACAACCTGGATGTGATCTTCGTGTATGGTGGCGAAGAACCGAATATGCACCGCACCTACCTGATGAACGGCGCGGATGCGGGCGGCTGGGTGATCAAGAAACGCGGCTCCGAACCCGTTGCGATTGTTAGCCCGATGGAAATCGATAACGCGGGCAAAAGCGGTCACAAAATCTATACGCCTTTCGACTTTGGCGCGGGCGAAATCCGGCAGCGCCACAAAAGCGATTTGACCGCTTTCGAGCGTGAATACATGGCCGCCGTGTTCGATAAACTTGGATTGAGCGGACGGATCGGCTTCTATGGGACGGCGGATGTGATGCGCGTCGCCTGGTTGATCCATGAAGTATTCCCCAACTTGCCGAATGTCGAAGTCGTCTACGATTTTCAGGCGGGCGAACTGTTTCAGGACGCCTACGAAACC
>JBBSEU010000167.1:0-13167 GCA_038239365.1 Aggregatilineales bacterium | reverse complement strand
TTTGGTCCGCCCAAAGAGGCGCTCACTTTTTTTGGCGTTCGCAATTACCCGGAACTGTACAACCGCGTCTTTCAGCCCGTAGACCGCACCCAATCCGCTTCGATCAACGAGTCGGCGCGACAGTGGGCAGAACGTTTCAAAGCATCGCCGCTGTACACCAAGTACGTCATTGACCGCATGGTTCCGGCGGCTGAGAAAAAAGAAATAGACACTTCGGCGCTCTCGAACAAACGATTGGCTGGCAGTCGGCGCGGGACATTTATGCAGCAGGCGCGGGTGCTGGTTGAACGCACTTTCACGCTAGCTCTGCACAATTCGCGGACGTTGGGTGCATTGCTGCTGGTCTTGCCGTTGGTCGGGTTGTTCCTGGCCTTGATCAACTTCGATGCGACATTCGGCACACGCGGTCAGATGATGGTCAGTCGCGGTGATGAAAATACCTTGCGCGCCGACGTGTTGGATCGGTTGCCGCTCAGTTCAGTCGACACAACCGAGGTCAGCGCCAACCCGAATCAGCCCAAAACGCCGAGTCCCGCCGGGGCAGTACGCGGAATGGCAACTTTTGCCCCGGCCAACGACGCCCAACGCCTGCTGTTTATGATGTCGCTGGCTGTAACGCTGCTCGGTATTTTCGCATCGGCCTACACCATTGTCGAGGAAAAAAGCCTGTTCCTGCGTGAGCGAATGGTCAATCTGCGAATACCACCTTATCTCACTTCCAAACTAGTGGTCTACGGCGGATTGGCCTTGATTAGCTGCGTGCTGCTGCTGATTACGGTATCGCTGGGTGTGCGATTGCCAGATCAAGGGCTAATCACCTGGGGGCCGCTGGAACTATTCATCACACTGGCGCTGACTGCTTTTGCCGGAGTCAGTTTGGGACTGCTCATTTCGGCACTGACGGGCAAGATCGACGCGGCTACTTACGCTGTGTTGGGCGTCCTGTTCATCCAGATATTGTTTCCCGGCGTCCTGTTCAAAATGGAAGGGCCGCTCAAGCCGCTGTCACTGATCACCGTCACGCGCTGGTCATTGGAGGCACTCGGCGGCACGGCCAACATGACCGCACGTAACAGCGAAGGCCGAATCGTGGTGGTGAGCGCCGCTACCGATAAAAAAGGAAATGTGCTGCCCGATGCGCCCCCTTCCAAGCGCATTTTCCCGGCACCGTCGGCGCTCAACGTGGATTATCCGACTGACGCAGGCGGCTTGATACTGCATTGGGGCGTCCTGATCTTGTTCATCGTGATCTTTTCAGGAGCGGCGGCACTTGCCCTAAATCGTAACGAGTCGTTCTAGCCCCTGACCATTGTGCTATACTACCCAAATGCTTTTCTAACCGTTTACCATTTGAGGGTAGAGCATAATGGTCGCCACATTGTTGACCGGGTCTGCTGGCGCGGGCAAAACACTGGCCGCGATTCGACGCGCGGAAGCATCGATCCGGCACGATCCTTTCAGCACGATCTGGGTGCTGCTGCCCACTGATTTACAGATCGCCAATTTTCGGGCGCGGCTACTGGCCGAACTGGGCAGCAATGTTTGTTTCGGTGTGGAAGCATTCGACTTTTACACGTTATATCAGCGCCTGTTACGAATCGCCGGTGAGCCACAGCGCCGGGTGACTGATACGGCGCGTTTCCGGGTGCTACGGCATGTGTTGGATGGTCTGCAACCCGATCTGACGCACTTTGCCGGGATTTGTCAGACGCCCGGCTTTGTCAGGATCGCGGCAAATTTCATCCAGGAATTGAAGCAGGCACGCATCGAGCCGGAGTCGTTCCAGCGAACGGCACAGACGGACAAAGACCGTGATCTGGCACTTATTTACAACAGCTACCAACATTTTTTGCGAAGCGAAGGGCTGGTCGATAGCGAAGGTGAGGGCTGGCTGGCACTGGCCGAACTGGAACGCCAACCCGATCTTGATCTGGGTGTCAGTCTGTTGATCGTGGACGGTTTCGATCAGTTCAATATCGTGCAGGCCGAACTACTTGGTCTCTTGACCCGCCGCATCAAAAACACCGTCCTGACGCTCACCTTTGAACCTGAACGCGCCCAAACTGCTCACCGCCGCTACGCCCAAACCCGCCAACGGCTTTTCCAATATTGCCGCGAATGGGACGAACAGCCGCTTGAGTTGCCAACATCTCAGAAGATATGGCGCGGCGAATGTCTTCACCACCTCACCCAATCGATCTTTGAGTCCACTCCCGCCAAAAAGGATCACGATGGCACCATCAGCTTGATCGAAGTGCCCGATCCGCGCCGCGAAGTTGAATATGTGCTGCGTCAGGTGAAAAGTTCGCTGTTGAAAGGCGCTCAGCCGGACGACATGGCTATTCTGGCACGCGATCTATCTGTCTATGCGATTTACTTTTTGGAACTGGCGTCAAGTTATGGCGTGCCAATAGCGACGCGATTGGGCGCACCACTTGGCGAAAACCCGGCAGTTGCCAACTTGCTGGCCTTAATTGATACCGCTACAGGTGATTTTCGGCGGCGGGCGGTAATGGACGCGCTGCACAGTCCCTATCTGGCTTGCCCTGATCTGAACGGCACCGCTGTTGATTTGCTGGAACGCATCAGTCGGACACAGTTGGTCACAGTCGGGCGCGATAGCTGGTTCGATGCAATTGCCCGATCCGCGATTCCGCTCCAGCGTGAAGATGATAACGAAGCCGAGTCGATTCTTGATATTGATACAGCCGATCAGCTAACTGTCGCACTCGACTCGTTTTTCACGCGCATCACGCCGCCCGAAAGCGGCACGGCCCGCGATTATGTGCGCTGGATTGAAGGCTTGATCGGCCCTGACCCGGCGGCGATTTCTGATGCGGATGCAGTGATAACAGCGGATGCTCTATCGCACTTCGGCATGATCAGCCAGATACGGGCTGGCGAAAGCATTGATCCGGCAATTCCAGCGCGCGATCTGGCCGCCTTCGCCTGTTTCAAGACAGTGCTGCACGATATGCTCTCGGCCTATGAGTTGATCGATGCCTACGAAACGATCAACTGGGAGCAATTCCGCACGGAGTTAGCGATTGCAGTTGATAACACGACTATCAAGCCGAAGCGTGATCAGAGCCGAGTCGGGCGGGTGCTGGTGAGCAGTGTCTATGAAGCGCGTGGATTGGCACACGACATGGTGTTTTTGTTGGGGCTGTCGGAAGGATCGTTCCCGGCGCGCGCCGCCGAAGATGCGCTTTACCACGACAGCGAACGGCTCACTTTGAAGGACAGCGGTTTAGCCTTACTCACGCGCGCCGAAGAAGCCGACGAGAGCAGCCTGTTTTACGAAGTCACGGCCTTAGCGCGGCATTCGTTGATTCTCACGCGCCCCTATACCGAAAAAGGCGATCTGTGGCCGGAGTCGCCTTATTGGCGGGCAGTGCTAAACGTGATCGATGCACCTGTCAAAAGAGTGCCGCTCGGTGAAGCAGCAACACTCGATAAGGCGGCGCGGCTCTCCGAAGTGGTAGTCGCCGTCGCGCAAAACCTTAATGAGCGGCAGGCGGAGCTATCCACGCTTGGCGCACATGCCTGGTTGAATGCCCATCCTGAACATGCGGCACGCTGGCAAAACGCACTGTTGGGACGGCAGATCGAACTACAGCGCGAAAAATCGGGCGTGGGCCGGCACGCTGGATTGCTGGAATACGGGCAAATGATCGAGGCGGTAGGCGATGCGTTGGGGCCAGCACGGGTATGGAGCGCCAGCCAATTCAATGAGTATGGGTTGTGCCCGTTTAAGTTTTTCGCGCGGCGACTGCTCAAACTCAATCCACTAGCCGAACCCGAAGATGGCCTGACCCCCGCACAATCGGGTACGCTGATCCACAAAATCCTGGAGATCACCTACGGGCGATGTGCCGAACTTGGCCTGACGATCACGCCAGAGAATCAAACGACGGCACTCACCATTCTTGAAACTGTAATGGCTGATCAGTTCCCTGGCGCACCCGCGAAATATGGCTTTGTGGCGGGGGCAGTCTGGCAGCAGGAACAAGCCTCGATTCGACGCTGGTTATATGATCTGATCGCGCTGGATTTTTCAGCCAAGAGTCCGGTCGCCGAATTATTGGGTGGTGAACGTCGCCCGCTTGGGCAGGAAGCGGGCTTTGGTGACGGCGTACAGGTCATTATCGACGGTGACGCGGGGCCAATTCGCGCGCAGGGTTCGATTGATCGAATGGATGCTGCCGACGGGCGCGTGCTGGTTCTGGACTACAAAAGCGGCAGTACACCCTTCAAGATTGAAGATATGACGGCTGGCCGAAATGTTCAGATGTTGATTTATATCCTGGCCGCGCGCCGACTTGTGCAGGACTCCCGGCTTGAAATCATTGGCGGCGCGTTCTGGCACATTAAAAAGCACAAATTGAGCGGTGAGGTGCAGCTTACTGAACACACGGAGCTGATTGAAGCGGCACAAGCCCAGATTCACGCGAATGTGATGGCGGCACGGCGCGGCGAATTCCCGAACACGCCGGGCAAAGCGATACACGGCAAATGTGTAGATTATTGCGAATACAGCCAACTCTGCCGCGCCCGAATCGATTCGGTCTGATAGATTGTCTGGCTTGTTGGGCGGCACGGCCTTTGCTTTTAGAGACACATCGGTTAGGTCTCACGCAAAGCGGAGTCGCGGTCATGTTTGAAGTGATGTTAGGGGTTGGGGTATTGATGGTAATCGGATCGATTGTGATGTTAGCTACAGTGCAGTATACGCGATCCTGGTTTTTCGAGAATGATCAGCGCCGTGTGGTACAGCCAGTGCGCGTGCGTGCCTATCGTGACCCGCGCTATTGATGAGACACCGCTCAGTGCCTCATCAGTGTCGGGATGAGGCAAACGAAGGTTCAATCTTCGCGCAAAGTGAATAGGCCATTTCCAGCGTTTTCACCATTTTGATGCGTGCCCCGAACTTGGGATACAGAAATGAAACAATCTGAACCAACTCCGCAATGAACGCATTTCCACCTGCGTTGATAATGATCACGTCCAGCCGCATACGCTCCACCAAACGGCGCGCTTCCCAGAAGGAACCGACTGGTGGTTTTGCGCCTGGCAGATGATTCACAATCACATAATGCACATCTCTTTGTTCGCGCATCCGATGTGCTTCCTCGAAAGCATCCAAAAGTTCTGACCACTGCCAGCTACCCTCCATATCAAAACGGATAGCCGGACAGGAGCGTTCGTCCCATAGCACTTCAACGGGCATTTTGTAATACCTTTCTTATCAGAACAATTTAGATTACTGCCATTGTACGACCAATTCCAACACGCACAAGCCATGTTACATCAATTTCATAAATTTTTCGGATTATTGAGCGTACCCTACGCGCTTGTGGTATAGTGTTACAAATTATTCACGGAATATGCCGAGATCGATGATCGAGCCAAGTCCACTCTCTACTTATGCCACCGTCCGCGATGCTGCCGAGCGGTTGAGCATTCATCCTGAGTCGGTACGGCGTTTGATCCGTCAGGGGCGTTTACCCGCCAAAAAGTTTGCCCATGCCTGGCTTGTTGAAAAAGACGTGCTGGAACAGTTCGCTAATCATTATGACGGACGCCCCGGCAACAAAGCCACCTTGTTTTAGGAACACCGCACGCTATGGATGACGTTATCGCAATCAAGGGCATCAAAGAGGGGCTGCTGCTGACCATCAAGCCAGATGGCGGCGAATGGATGGAACTGACAACGAAAGTCACTTCGCGGATCGACCAGCAGGCCGCGTTTTTCAAGGGCGCGCGGGTAGCACTCGACGTTGGGGATCGCCCGCTGCGCCCGCATGAACTGGAAAGCCTGCAAGCCCTGCTCAGCCGTCGTGAATTAACGCTATGGGCGGTGGTCAGCCAAAGCGCCACCACCAACACAACGGCGCGCAACCTGGGACTGGAAACGAGTCTCATCCCCGAACACGAACAAATGGAAACCGTTGAGGTTGATCCCCAGGAAACCGGCACGCTGGGTATCGTAATCGATCATACGTTACGCAGCGGGCGCACGATCCGTAATCGTGGGAATGTGATCGTTATTGGCGATGTAAATCCCGGCGCGGAAATTGTAGCAGGGGGCAATGTGATCGTTTGGGGCAAGCTGCGCGGGCGTGTTCATGCGGGCGCGGAAGGTAATGAACAGGCCGTTGTTTGCGCGCTCGATCTGATGCCGACGCAGCTTCGCATCGCGGGCTATATCACCACTTCACCTGATGATAAACGCCGCAAGCCGCGCCCGGAAATGGCCGCTGTGCGTGATGGTCGCATCGTCGCCGAAATGTGGAAAGATTAATTGAAGTAATTCGATCAAGGGGGCAATTCACAAGCCAATGACAGCACGAGTGATCACGATAACCTCTGGCAAGGGCGGGGTGGGCAAAACAACCACAACGGCCAACCTTTCGGCGGCGCTTGCCAGCCTGAATAAGCGCGTCGTGACGATTGACGCGGACATTGGCCTGCGAAACCTTGATCTGGTCATGGGCGTCGAGAACCGAATTGTTTATGATCTGGTCGATGTGGTGGAGAAACGCTGCAAGCTGCGCCAGGCCATGATCAAGCACAAACGTTACCCGGAACTATATCTGATCCCGGCGGCACAAACGCGCGATAAGACCGCTGTCAGCCCGGCGCAAATGATCGAAGTGATCAACGAATTGAGACCCGATTTCGATTTTGTGCTGGTCGATAGTCCAGCCGGGATCGAACGTGGTTTTCGTAATGCGGTGGCGGGGGCCGATGAAGTGTTGATCGTGACCAACCCGGAAGTGAGCGCCGTGCGTGACGCAGATCGGATCGTCGGGCTGATCGAAGCGGGCGAACGCAAGATCCCGATGCGCCTGATCATCAATCGTGTCAAGCCGGATATGGTTCGCAAAGGGGAGATGCTGTCCATTGATGATGTGGTCGATATTCTCTCCATCAAACCGATTGGCGTAGTCCCCGACGACGAGGGTATTCTGATCGGGTCAAACCGGGGTGAACTGCTCAATGGGCGGGCGGGCGAAGCCTTCCGCAACATTGCGCGGCGTCTTAATGGGGAAGAAGTCCCCTTTTTGAACCTGGACGGCAATAGTAATCTCTTGCAGCGTATTGCGCGTCTGTTCGGTGGGTCTGGAGGGTAACACGGTGAGTAGTCTATTTGATCGTTTATTGGGCCGCCGCAACAATGGCAGCGGCACAGCAGCCAAACAGCGATTGCAATTGGTGCTGGTCACAGATCGCAGCGATCTTTCGCCGGAAAAATTGCAGGCCATGAAAGATGAGATCGTGGCCGTGATCTCCAAGTATGTGAACATTGCCCGGGACAAGGTGGAGATCAACGTCGAGCAGCGCCAGCGGGATAACTGGCTGGTGGCGGATATACCACTTATCAAAGACAAAGATCGGCCATTAAGCACCGGGTTGGAAGATGCCTGATTCGGGGATCGGCTCAAAACATTCAGACTGCGCTCAGGTTTGGTCGTGATCGCATCTGCTACAATACGTCGCCTGAATGTGAATGAGTTGATAGTTTGAATTGGCAACTTTAGCTGCTCCCGCAAAAGCCGCCGCGTCCCGCACGCGCATCTGGCGAAACTTCGATTTCGTGCTGATGGGCGTTACCCTGATTCTGATCATCTACGGCGTACTGATGATCCGTAGTGCCACGCTGGGTGCTGTCGATACTGATCTGTCCAATCGCGTCGTCCGCCAGGAACAATACGCTTTTGTCGGTATTGCGATTTTGTTATTCACTGCCGCGCTCGATTATCGTTTGTTAGGCGCGCTGCATCGCTATATTTATGCCGTTTTGGTAGGTTTGCTAGCGTTAGTGGCGGTGCTTGGCGTGGTCGGTGCGGCGGGCGCGCAGCGATGGCTGACCGTTGGTATCCCGGTGCAGCCCTCAGAACTTGCCAAAGTGCTGTTGATCATTGCACTGGCTCAACATTTGCAGCACCAGTACGAAAAAATGAATCGACTCGGCACTGTACTGATTTCGCTGGGTTATGTCGGCATTCCGGCACTGCTTATTTTTATCCAGCCGAACCTGGGGATCACGATTCTGGTGATGTTCACCTGGTTCGTCATGGTTTGGGCAGCGGGCTTGCGCGGACGGCATATTTTGCTCTTTGTCGTGGTTTTGCTGATCGGTCTGCCGCTGCTCTGGTCACGCATGGAAAATTATCAAAAAGGGCGCATTTTCTCGTTCATCAACTTTGCATCGGGCAACTGCACATCCAGCGCCGATAAAGACGCCTGCTACAACATCAATCAGGCCGCGATCAGCATTGGTTCGGGCGGCTCAACGGGGCAGGGCTACGCCAACGGCACGCAAACACAGCTTCGCTTTTTGCGCGTGCGTCACACCGACTTCATTTTCGCTGTAATCGCGCATGAACTCGGCTTCGTTGGCGCGGTAGCGGTGTTGGTGTTGATCGGGATCGTATTGTGGCGCATCATGCGTGCTGCCTCACTGGCGCGCGATCCGTTAGGCAGCCTGATCTGTTATGGTGTGGCGGCCAATATTTTCTTCCAGACCTTTGTTTCGGTTGGCATGAATCTACAGCTTTTACCTGTCACGGGGCTGACGCTGCCCTTCATCAGTTCGGGTGGTAGTTCGCTGTTGACACTGCTGTTCGGGATCGGGTTGGTTCAGAGCGTCATCATGCGCCACAAACGAATGGACTTCTAGGGTGATTTTCTCAGATCGGGACATTCGGCGGCTGCTCGAAGCCGGGACGATCCGTGTTGAGCCAGCACCCCAATTAGACCTTCAACTTGGCTCGTGTTCGCTCGATCTGCGTCTGAGCAACGAATTCAGCTTGTTCGAGTATAACAAGTACCCGTTCATCGACATTCGTAACCCGGAGCAAGCCAAACAAACGACGCGCGAAATTCGCGTTGAAGATGACGCTTATTTCGTGCTGCATCCGGGTAGTTTTGTACTGGCTGTGACGATTGAACGGCTTGAACTGCCAGATGATATTGTCGGACGACTCGAAGGTCGCAGCAGCTTAGGCCGCCTGGGGATCATCGTCCATGCGACGGCCAGCGTAATCGATCCCGGTTGGCGGGGGCGCGTCGTGTTGGAACTTGCCAATCATGGCCTGATGCCTGTCGCGCTCTATCCGGGTATTCGCGTCTGCTCAATCACTTTTGAGCAGTTATCGACACCAGCGGATCGCCCCTACTGGCGCAAGGCGCAGGCCAAATATGCTGATCAACAAGGTCTGATTCCGAGCCGCATCGCCGACGACCCGGAAGTGCAAAAGTAGTCGGCGATAGAATCAAAATTGACTGATTTCACTTTCTCGGCAGGACGAACACCACCGTCGTCCGTGCCGGGATCGTGAAGGTGCTGGACGCCGGATCGAACTTCGCGCCTTTCAGCACCGGGTCAACCGAAGCAGATTGTATGGGATGCAGCGTAAGTGCCAGACCGCTAAACGCCTTCTCGGTATAGGTGATGTCCTTGCCCGTCGCATTGAACAGGATCACAATCTGGATATTGTTGAGATCGAGTTTGGCGTCACCGTCATCGGTGATGCGTTCAACAATCAAGCCCGGAATTTGATCGGAACCGACATTGTAGAACTTGACGCGGTTCTGCACATCATCGGCAGTTTGAAGACGGAACAGACCTGAACTCTTGCGGATTTGGAGCATTTCCTGGAAATGTGCCGCCGCAAACAGAATATCATCCTTGCTCGGCTTCAACTTCGGATCGGCCAGTAGCGGTTGCATGATCGGCCAGTTCGCCTTGTTTTTATCGGCAATTGGCAGCCCAACTCCCCAATTGTTCGATTCGAAGGTGAAATCAAGTGCGTTGAACCAATCGCCAGAGTTGTAGCTATCGTTGTCCATGTCTTTAGAGCGCAGCAGATCATCACCGGCATGGAAGAACGGTACGCCCTGTGCCAACATGACAACATCCAGAGCAAGGTTGGTCATCCGCACGCGCGCCTTTATATCGGCACTGGCCGGTGCTTTAAGCTGCACGGCATCAAAGATCGTCTGGTTATCATGGGCGGAGACATATACAATCTGTTCCTGCGGATCGTTCGTGTAGCCTGCCGGAGCGCCGTTGTAGCTGACCTGATCGCCTGTAACGGTTTTGCCTGTCGCGTCGGTCAAGCTGAAGGTAGTCAGGTTGCCTGCCAGCGATAGCTTGATCCAATCGCCATATTGGAGCAGTTTCGTTTTCTGCTCGTCAGGCGTGCGCTTTTCTTTGGTGTTCGGCTCAGTAAATAAGCCCGTTGCAAAGCCCTGCTGCTGTTGATCATCGAATGGCCCGCCGCCGCGCACCGCATCGCGCACGCGATCATTGAACGTGCCGATTCCTGTGCCCGCGACATTGATCTGAGTCGCGTTTTTGCCATGTGCATTATCGGCCACTTCGCCAAAGTTCCAGCCTTCGCCGTAGATATAGATCGCTTTGCCGTCCACGCCGTCCTTATCAACCGTCAGGCCATCAAGCATCTTGCGAACGTTGACCATATTTCGCAAGAGGTGATGCCCCATCAGATCGAAGCGGAAGCCATCCACTTTGTAGGCCGTCGCCCAGGTGTGCAGACTGTCGATCATCAGCTTTTCCATCATGGCATGTTCAGTGGCCGTGTTCGCACAGCAAGTGCTGTTCTCGATGAAGCCATCGGCGTTGAGGCGGTGATAGTAGCCCGGCACGATCTTATCCAGCACCGATTTGGGGTCTTGCCCGGCGGCGTTGGTATGGTTGTAAACCACGTCCATCACCACCCGCAGCCCGATTCCGTTAAGCGACTGCACCATTTCGCGGAACTCACGGATGCGTGTTGATCCGTTTGGGTCGGTGGAATAGCTGCCTTCGGGCGTGGTGTAATGATACGGATCGTAGCCCCAGTTGAAGCCGTCCTGATTATTCGTCTTAGCGACTTCGGCCTGCTGCTGATCTGAGTCAGGCGCGAACGTCTTGAGCAATTTCGGATCGGGCGACTGTTGTTTCGAGGCATCTTCCTCAATCGTGGCAATATCGAACACGGGCAGCAAATGAATATGCGTCAGTCCGGCATCGGCCAGCGCCTTAAGATGCTTCATGCCGTTCGAGACCGTTTCCGTAAATGCCTTGAACGTACCCCGGTTGGCCGCCGAAACGGTCTGATCGTTAATGCTGAAATCGCGCACATGCAGCTCATAGATCACTGCATCTTCGGGCGCTTTCAGTTCGGGCTTTTTGACTTTGCCCCAGCCGAGTGGCATCAGTGCCGGATCGTTCAGGTTGACGATCTGACTCCGCACACTGTTCATCGACAGACTGATCGAGTACGGATCGGTGACGATATTCGTCTCGACTTTGCCCGTTGCGCGCGTGTAAACGTTGACCCGATACTGATAGTACTTATTTGTCCACCCTGCATCGCCCATTACGCTCCAAACGCCCGTCACCGGATCAAGCGACATGGGTATGGCTTTGCCTTCTTCGTTCAAGTCGTTGAAATCAAAGAGCAGCACATCGACTGATTTAGCCGTCGGTGCCCATAATTTTAGCGTTGGCACATCACCTTTATAGGTGATACCCAAATCGCCATCGTATTTATACAAAGCGTCCAGTGCGCCCCATGTTTGCACTGTTGTGGCATCAATCAGCTTACCGTTCTTGCTTGTTACGCTAACGGCAACCTGACCCCTCAAAATCCCCGGTACTTTGTCCAGATACTTATCCGCGATTTTGAGGGTATCGTAGCCTTTGAGATGCGGCACACCGAGCGCATTCAGGTTCGGGCCCAGTGCCTGTAACTGCAATGGGATCGACTGACCACCAACGACGCCCTGGGGTGTCAGACTGATCTTGCCATCGGGATCATAGTATAGAGAATACGTGTTTTCGTCGGAGTTGTCTTTGAGCTTCCAGAGAATCAGGTTTTGGGTGACCCACTGCGCCTGGGCGAGGCTCAAATCGCCGCGTGGCGCACCACCCGGAAATACTTTCAAGAGATGTTTTGCCGCGTTGAACTCGAAATAGATTTCGTCTTTATCGTTGGCAACGGTGAATTTGATGGCCGCGCCATCTTTTGCGCCATCTGCGCCAAAGGTATCGCTTTTACCTTCGTCGGTGGCAACCTTCACTTCGTAATCGCCTTTGGGGATGGCCGTTGTGGTGAGTGTGTACACGCCGTCGCCGTCAATATCCTGTAGCCACGTTTTGAGGCAGTCGGCAGTGTTATCGGCAGGGCAACCGAGTTTGCTCCCGAATGTTCCAACCAGTGTAGCGATCACCGAACTCCGGTTATCGGTTACCCAATGCGTGGTCGGGTCGTAATAAAATGTGACGGGTCCTTTGTCCTTCACTTCAAGGGGAACGTTTGCGCCGTCCTTTTTGCCTTTTTGACCATAGTTTTCTGCCCAGGTGCCGCCAATTGCCACTTTGTATTCATACTTCCCGGCGGGTAGATCGAACGTTCCTTTGTAAACGCCGGATGTTGAATCGAGTGTCAGGGCGGTTTTCTGGCAATCGGGCTGCCAATCGCCGGGGCAACCGGCTTTGCTCTGAATCGTGCCAGGAATCACAACCAGCGTCCCAGCTTGCAGCGCATGGACAGGCGCGGTGTTCGGTGCAACTGCCGAAATAATGAGAACCACTAAAATTATTGGGATCAAAAGGCGTGTCAAAACATGAGGTTTTCGCAACATAAAAACTCCTTTTTTGGCAGAATTATCTACATCAATTCATGGATTGTAAGGCAGCACAACAAGTTTTGCAGGCAACACCTTGAGCATATCCTTCTGATTATGCGTATACAATGGAACTTGTAACCGATAGCTTATAGACGCGATCAAACAATCATTGATTTCCAAGCCGCGACTAAGACGGTAGGTAAGCATTTGCGTCATTGCCCAATCTTGATCCGCTTGTTCAATATATTCGAGAGTAAATTGCTTAAACAGACTCAAACTCCGCGCCTGACCGCTTTTACCCGGTGCGCCGTAAATCACTTCCAACCACGTCACCGAGGTGATCGAGAGTTTCGGTTGTACGGCTAACCATAAATTACGCGCAGGGGACACCGGGTTTTAACCTGGTGGTGAATGCGCTTTTTCCTTTCCTTGACTTGCTTACGTTTGCAGCGTATTCTGATACTTGAGTTGCGGCGGTATCAGCATAGGATAATAGCCTCAGTGCCGTTACGATTCGATGTT
>JBBSEU010000166.1:0-13225 GCA_038239365.1 Aggregatilineales bacterium | reverse complement strand
CATGGCTCACTCCTTCTAGGTGGTCAGCCAAATTTGAACACGTATAATTATCTGACGTGCTGATCAGATATTCGATATACTCGCGTCGGTTTATCATTTCCTGAGATTAACCGCTTTTTACCCTAAGCGAAAGTCCTGTCAATAATGATTTGATGCCCGGCGGGGCCAGGGTGTAATCCGTCCGCCACATACAAAGCGGCATCAGGTGCAAGGGTAAACAGCGCGACCAGATCGATCAGGGGAACACCGCGCTGTTGCGTGATTAGTTTGAGGGCGTTGACGCACGCCTGTAAATCGGCATTGCTCCAGGTCATCGACATTGCCTGAAAATCAGGATTGATGTTGACCAGTGACTCGATGATGGGCGTTGGGGTTAGCACGATGAGGCGCGCGCCAATGCTAAGGAAAGCATCCACAATTTGGGTCATATTGGCCGTGTATTCCTCAATCGAAACGAGCAGCTTGCCGCGCGCCCCGCCAAAGCGTTTTGTGTCATTCACGCCATATTTGAGGAATACCCAATCCGGTTTTTGAGCCAGATATTGCGTGAAAGTGTGTTCCAGCCCATGTGTGGATGTGTAACCCGAACGCCCGTGATTGTAGAATTGAATGGCCTGATCTGGCTGAACCAGCCCCAACAACGCACGGAGTATTTCGGCATAACCGTAGCGGTAAGTGGTGATCGAATCGCCAACGGTCATGATGGTGCCGGTCTGACCGTTGCGCGATGACTTCAATTTACGAATGGCGTCCAGCGTACCCGGCCTGTCTAACAAGGCACGTGCCACACGGGTACATTCTGCAAATGCCGTAGCAATATAGGTCTCAAATTGTGCCGCGCTGATATGCAGCATGGCGGCTGCCGCCTCTGGTGGAATGTCAACCGCCAGTGCAGACGGCACTTGATGAAAATTAAAGTCGATCTGAAATTCACTTTCGGGGGAAAGCGGTTGTCTATCAGTCATGCGATCTTTCCTATCCAGTTCGTGAACGCAGCAAATGACTCAGGTTGCCGACGCGCAGTTGATCCAAACCAACCGCCAGCAAAAGAATGACGCCAAGCGCAATTTGCTGGTAATAAGAGGAAATGCTGAGCAGCGTCATGGCGTTATCCAGCGTTCCCAAAATCAGTACGCCAAGCAGTGTCCCAAACAGATTTCCTTTGCCACCTGTCAGACTTGTTCCGCCCAAAATGATCGCGGCCACGACTTTCAGCTCCAACCCGGTTGAAGCCTGTGGTGCAGCCGTACCGAGCCGTGAGGTCAGGAATAATCCGGCGATGGCGGCACTTAGACCGGATAGTACATAGGCGGTCAACTGATAACGCTTGACAGGCAGCCCGGCCAAATGACTAGCCCGGCTGTTGCCGCCAATCGCATACATCGCGCGTCCGTAAGTCGTAAAACGCATCACAACCGCCGCCCCAACAAACATGATCACGACCACGACTACCAACGTCGGGATGCCGCCAATCGTTCCGCGTCCAAGCTGGGCAAAATCCTTATCCAGCATGGCGATACTCAATCCGCCGGAAAACACAAACGCCAATCCTCGTCCTGCTGAGAGCATTCCCAACGTCGTGATCAGTGGATTAATGCCGATGCGAGTGACCAGTACGCCGTTCAAGAGACCAACCAGCAGCCCGACCACCAGGCCAAGTGCCGCCGCACCCCACACGCCAAGCACCCCTTGCATCGACGCTGTGACGACTCCGACAAGGGCGGTGGTTGCACCAACGGATAAGTCCAGACCCCCGGAAATCATAAGCATCGTACTGAAAATGGCGATCATGCCAATCACCGCTACTGATACGGGAAGGTTCACCAGATTGCGCGAACCCAGAAAATAGGGTGACAGGCGCGATATGACAAAAATCATCAGGATATACAGGACAAGCAGCCCAACGCCATTGCCCAGCCCGATACGTGGTGCGCGAGTGGGCGGCGGGGCTATCGACGGTTTGGTGTTGTCGTTCACAGCAGACCTCCCGCAGCGGAATGGAGCAGCTTATCGCGGGTTGCTTCTGCCCGGCTGAAATGGCCTGTCAATTGGCCTTTGTAGACGGTCAGCACGCGATGACTGACCGATAACACCTCATCCAGATCAGATGATACTAACAGGATTGCCAGTCCTTTCGCGGCTAAGGCCTCAAGCTGCACATAAATATCGCCGCGCGCGCCTACATCGACGCCCCAGGTTGGCTCATTGAGCAGCAGCACCTTAACATTGGCTTCCAACCAACGGGCTAGCACCACCTTTTGCTGATTGCCACCGCTGAGAAAGCGCAGTTTGGTTGCCATGCCCCCCGCCATTCGGATTCCCAGACGATTGATCCATTCCTGCACATGCTGCTTTTCAACACCCGCCCGGAAAAACCCCCAGCGGGCGAGCGGACTCCAGTTGGAGAGCGTCACGTTCTCGCGGACATTCATATCCAGCACAAGCCCTTTCACTTTTCGATCCGCCGGAACTAGCCCGATTCCGGCGCGGCGCGCCTGTCGTGGACTGGCAATCGAAACGGGAACACCATCAACCGCAATCGTGCCCGTATCCAATGGAATCTCGCCGAAAATCGCGTTGATGATCGCATCGTGACCTGCCCCTAACAGGCCGAATATACCAACGATCTCACCCTGCCCCACCTCAAGATCAATATCGGAGAAAAGACCCGCCCGCGACAGTCCGGTAACCCTTAAGGCCGCCTTTCCATCCGACGCCGTTGTTGGTATTGAAGCATCCGAAGTGCCGCGCGTCACATCATGGCCGACCATCATCTGAACCAGATCGCGCTGGGTAACTTCGGAGACGCGCCGGGTTCCAACGAGCCTGCCATCGCGCAGCACGGTTGCCCGATCCGCGATCTGGGCAATCTCATCCAGGCGGTGTGAGATATAGATAATCGCCATGCCCTGTTTGACCAATGCACGGATCGCATCAAACAACAGTGCAACTTCATTGGGGGGGAAAGCCGCCGTCGGTTCATCCATGACGATGATGCGTGCTTTGCCGGAGATGGCCTTGACGACTTCCACGATCTGCCGTTCAACGACGCTCAGGTGCATCATCAGCATTTTGGGATCAATGTCTACCTTGAGCAGTTTGAGTTGCTCACTGGCCTGTTGGTGCGCTCGCCTCCAATCAACCAGTATGCCGCGTGTTGGCAGATGACCAATCAGTAGATTTTCCGTCACAGAGAGTTCCGGCGCGTAGTGCTGTTCCTGATAAATCATGCGGATACCCAGCGCCTCAGCATCACGCGGTTGATGAATCTGCACCGGGCTGCCATCGACCAGAATAGCGCCCTCGTCTTTTTGATAGTCGCCATTCAGAATCTTGATGAGCGTTGATTTGCCCGCGCCGTTTTCGCCCAGTAAAGCCAGCACTTCGCCCGCAAACAGATCGAGTGAAACCTGATCCAGCACTTTGACGCCATAGAAACTTTTTTCGATGTTCTGCATTTGCAGCAGTGGTGCCCCTGTCATGGTCATGTTACTTTTTATCCGAATTTTCCAGCTTGAGGCGAAGTTGATCGATTCCGACAGTGACCAGCAATACCACGCCGCGCGCCACATCCTGATAGAAGGACGATACATTCAACTGGATCAGGCCATTATCCAATGTCCGAAGTAAAATCACGCCAATCAGCGTTCCCAGCAGAGTCCCCTTGCCCCCGGCCAGACTGGTGCCACCCAATACCACCGCAGCAATCACGGCAAATTCCAACCCAAAGGCAGCCTGCGGACGGCCTGCCGCCAACTGTGATGCACTGACCAGCCCGGATAGTGCCGAAAGCAGACCGCATAGGCCGTAAACAACGAGTAAATGCCCGTTGATGTTGATTCCACCCAGTCGTGCGGCATCCGGGCTGCCACCAATGGCGAATAAATTGCGTCCAAAGCGGGTATAACGCAGCACGATAAAGAAAAACAGATAAAGTGCCAGCATCAGAATCAGAGAAAAGGGTATGCCCAGGATGTTGCCCCGTCCCAGAAATTGAAAGTTGGCATCCCCCAATTGATTATCCTGGCTGCCAGAGATGACAAACGCGATTCCACGCACTGCCGAATAAGTGGCAAGCGTGGTGATTAACGGGCTGATTCGCAAGCGGGTGATGACCAGCCCATTGAATAAGCCCACTACTAAACCACTGAACAAACCAACAACTGCTGCAAGCCCAATAGGTAAGGCACTCGGCCAGAGCAGGCTTGTCACGACACCCGTCAGCGCGGCCACCGATCCGACGGATAGATCGACGCCGCCTGTGATCAGCACTAATGTCATGCCGATTGCTGAAATGCCCACAACTGCAAGCGTGCTGGCGATGGTAACGACGTTATCCAGACTGAGAAATGTCGGCGCAAGCAGGCCGAACAGCAGGCACATCACCACAAACGCGGCCAGCAGCGCCACTGTTGGGTTAATTTTTAGCGCCGAGGATTGGGCGGGTCTCGAAACCGTTTCTGGCAGCATAATCGACTTTGATATTCAGTAATGGTCTTTGAAAAAATAAGACCGGGGGCAGTCTTTAGGACCAGCCCCCGAAAAAGTGACTACTTGGCGGCAGTTGCAGCGGCAGTGGCGGCAGGCGTTGCTGCACCACCCGCACCCTTGATCGTCGCGCACGCTTTGCTGTCGGGGATTACCTGACAGATATTCTCTTTGGTGACGAAAACGTGATCGACGTAGATCGCGGGTGGTACTGCTTTGCAGTTCAGCAGGTCGAGCATGGCGGGGATGATCTTATCGCCGTATCGCTCCGGGAAGTAGGCCGTTGCGCCCAGATACAGGCTGTTCGGCTTCAACATTTCCGTCAGCCCGCTTTCGACAGCGCCCTGACCAACCACGATGGCGTGTGCGCTGCGCTTGCCAGCTTCCAATGCTGCCGCCGTACCCTGTGCCGTATCATCGTTGATTTCAACGGCGATGATGTTGGCATCGGCTGGAATCTTTGGCAGAGCATCACTGACCGCCTTGAAAGCGACATCCTGGGTATTCTTGCTATCCAGGCGGATGATATGATCATCGGCGACTTTGGTCTTCAACTTTGCCTGGATGCCTTCGACCTGCCCTTGCATACGCGCGGCTGGGATGGGGCCGGATTGTGGCAGTTCAAGTACCAGGATGTAGTCCACCTTGCCGCCCCAGTTCTTGTTGGCATAGTCGCCACCCGCTTCGCCAGCCATGCGGCCAGCCTTGTAGTTGTTCGCGCCAAAGAACGTCGCGCCGGGCATCGGAATGTCGATGGCAATCACCGGAATTGCCGGGGTCTGCCCCTGGAACAGGTTCATGATGACGTTGCCGAATTTTTCGTCGGTCTGGAATTCAACGACGCCGTCAACCCCTTGCGCGACGAAGTTTTCGGCATTGTTGAGCGCCGTTGCCCCATCCAAGTTGTTATTGGCAACCACAAGTTCGATATTGCCCACTTTCGCGGCGGCAGACTTCATGCCGGCCTCAACGGCTTTGGTGAAGTCCACACTATCGGTCAGGTTGGCAAAGCCGATTTTATAGTGATCTTTGGCGGTAGGACAAGCGCCCTGGGCATTGGCCGGGCTGGCAAAGCGAGCAGTGACTGAAAACAGCGAACCGCTCACGAACAGCGAAACGACCATGAGTGTTCTGAATGCGCGTAACTTAAACATTGATCTCTCCTCAAAATTTCTAGATGTCAGGTGAATTATTTCCAGCGTCGTTTGATTAGCGGTTTATGATGATTCCATCACCCCCTTAAGCAATAAATTTTTCGGCTGATTCACAAATTCGCCGCGCTGACTCTCGGCGTAATCTTCGGCAGTGATCCCACTGTAAGGGAAACGGCTCAAGTCCAAAATTCGGAGCGTTTCGGCTGGTAAGATCAGTAAATGTTGTGTGCAGATGGCGGGCGGTGTTGGTTTCCCACCCAGGATTTGTAGCGCCGTCGAAATAATGGTTTCGCCATATTGTTCCGGGAAAAACGCCACAGCGCCGATGATGCGACTATCAAGTTTTTGTAGTGCGGTTAGCCCTACTTGATCGGCACCCAGGCTAACCGTGATCATGCGCTGCCCACTGCCCGCCTCTTCAAAGGCCGTTTGAGCGCCTAAGGCCGTTTCGTCATTGATGCACAAGACGACGATTCGTTCAGCCGCTTTCAAGGCGGGCAGCACTTCGGCCACCGTTTGACGGGACTGCTCAAAGGAATTTTTGCTATCCAGGTGGATAATGTCATCATCATCAATGCTGATCAGTTCACGCAGTGCGTCTAGCTGACCCTGCATCCGTGTCCCCGGAATGACGCCGGACAGCGGCAAGTCCAGCGAAAGCACCTTATCGACTCTGCCACCCCACTGCTGGATAGCGTAGCAGCCCAACAAGCTGCCCGCCATTAGCCCGGCTTTATAATTATCAACGCCGACAAAGGTTGCGCCCGGAAGCGGAATGTCGATGGCAATCACTGGAATCACCGCCGCGCGCAGGCGCTCCATAAGCACATTTCCGTAGCGCGCGTCCAGGTTGAACTCAACCACCAGATCGACTTTTTCCGCAATGAAGTATTCAACATTGGCGAGTGCCGTAACACCATCTTCGCGGTTATCGGTCAACAGCAAGTCGATTTTGTGGGTGGCGGCTGCTCGTACAAGGCTTTGCCGCACAGCCATTGAAAACGCAACCTCATCGTTGAGATTGGCAAAACCGATGCGGATCGGCTTCTGGACATCTTCAGGGGTCAAGATGCGTGTGGAATAATTGCTGCAAACCATGACCTGGATACCTGCTTGCCGAAGCGCACTGAGTTGATCGTCCATGATCTGGGCATCACTGATCACGCGATCAATCTGGCTGGTGTTGGCGAATGCGGCCAAACCCTGTTTGCTGAATTTTGTCGAGTCGACAAGGATGATGACGGTTTCGGCGCAGGCAACCATTGCTTTTTTGGTCTGCACCTCGAACAGATCATCATCCATCGGATCAAAAGAAGCTGACCAGCCGGTACAGGAGAGAAACGCTTTCCGTACTTTGACGCTGCCCAGCACGCTCTCCCCGAATTGTCCGCCAACTGAGTCGGTATGAAGCCGAAGCAATCCGCCAGTCAGGATCACCTTGTTACTGGCATTTTGCGCCAGTCGATAGGCAACTTCGACGCCGTTGGTAAAGACTGTCAAGCCCTGGCATGCCGCAAGATATTCAGCCATATGATAGGCGGTTGTGCTGGCATCCAGAATGATCGTATCGAAATCTTCAACCAGTTCTGCCGCATATCGGGCGATCCAACGCTTTTCTTCCTCGTTCACATGGGTGCGGCTCTGAAAATGTTGACTGCGCGGCTGGTTCGTCAACACTGCGCCGCCGTGAATACGGTTGATTTTCTTCTCCTGTTCCAATGCACTCAGATCAGTTCGGATCGTGACATCGGAAACGCCAAGTGTTTCAGCCAGCACAACCACGCTGCAAAACCCTTGAGAATGGAGAATTTCTAGGATTCGATGGCGACGAGTCTGAGTGTTCTGGGACACTGAAAAATTGCTTTCTCAAAAATCAAACATGAATATTTCGCTCACTGTAGTTTATCTTTCGGAATTTGTCAATATTACTTTCGGAATCGAAAGCAGCATGAGGTGAATAACATATTTAGGAGTTACGCAGTTGAAGGTGAAACTATGGACGGATTGCGTAAATAGAAGCGAAAGGCCTGCCGAATGAGATTGCGTCAGGACTCAGCGCCAATATAGTGCGATCCCGCGTATACTGATCGCTATCAGCCCACGTTAAAAATCAGGGGCGTATGGAGAGGGACATCAGGTAAGCAAAATGTTAGCTTTGTTCAAAAATGAAAATAGAGAAAGCGTGTCCCAAAACGGATGTAGGTAATGTCGGCGACCCAAATTTGGTTGGGGTGCTTGGGCTTTATAACGCGAATGAGATTGGTGTAACGAGTGTAAGGATGGTTGCTGCCGGTGGTCTGGACACGCACTTGGCCCACCGAGCGGCTGTTTTCCAGCTGGCGCAGTAAACGTCGCACTACCGTTTCGCCCGCCAGTATGCCTTCGCGCTTCAGTTGGGCGACGACCCGCCGATAGCCCTCATCCCTCTATTTAACACCCGGAAACCGTATCACTTCCTAAGTTACCAGACTGGCGGTAGAAGCGAAGATAGCAGCTAATGAGTATTTACATGAATCCGTGAATATTCTTTACGATACGCTCCTGGCGAGATTTGCATGTAACGCCGAAAAATACGGCGGAAATAATCCGGGTCATTGAAGCCACATTTATTTGAAATTTGTTCGATGGTGACCCGTGTATCGAGTAAATACTGACAAGCCACGTGGATGCGTCGCCGATGAATCGCATCTGTTAACGTACAATTGTAGACCTGATTGTAGATACGTCCCACGTAATCGAGATTGTACCCAATCGCTTCGGCTATCTTACCCGCACTGATCGGGCGATCATAATTTAGTTTGATGTAAGTATGTGCCCACGTTGCAACAGTCTTGATTGCATCGAGTTCTACCGAGTTCTCTTCAGCCGGACGCGAAGCTTCCCCAAGCATTAAGAGCATCAGCAGATTGGCCGCGCCGGGCTGAAGATTACCAGATTCCTGATCGTCTAGGAACATGTGGAATAGCTGTTCCAGTTTTTCGGGTTTGGCGATCCGATTCATTTGCGGCATCTGAATTGACCAATTCAATGCTTCGTCTGCTCCAAGTCGATTGGTTTGGATGCCAGCGACAAGATCAAAGTGAATCCAATAGAATTTAAGTCCGGGCGGCATAATCTGCGTACTACCATGTCGTCGATTAGGCCACAAATGGAGTGTGTCGCCAGCGCATAGATGGAAGATTTGATCTTCCTCCCACATATCCAATTCACCCTGTTTGACAAAGATCAGCTCGTGTGAATTGATGACTCGCGTCGGGTGCATGGCACTCCCCCGCGAAACAAAAAGGCCAGCGTTCTGAGCTTTCAACGTGTGCGGAACACTCAAGTGAAGTACGCTTTGTGATCCTGTAACCATTATTTTCGATCCTCAAAAGTCGAATTTGTCCTCCTATTATACGAATCAAGCTCTTCTCTGCTATTTAACTTTGCCGTATAGTTGTGCTTATAGATCAGCAAAATAGTATGTGTTTTTTGGAGAAAGCTCCCTTGATAGCTGAAGTCTTAGATTTGTCTGCTGCCCCTGTGCATGATGTTCAAATCCAAAGCGGTTTTTGGGGTGAGCGTCAGGTAACCAACCGTACCAAGACAATTCCGTCAGTTTACCATCAACTGCAAGCTACCGGACGGCTCGATGCGTGGCGTTTAGCATGGCAACCTGGTCAATTGCCCAAACCGCATATTTTTTGGGACTCTGATGTCGGAAAGTGGATCGAGGCCGTTGGCGATAGCCTGATGACACACCCTTCCTCAGAATTTGAAGCACAGGTCGATGCAGTCGTCGATCTGATCGAAAAAGCACAGCAGCCCGACGGCTATCTGAATATCTTTTTCACCAATGTTGAGCCTCAAAATAAGTGGCGAAATCTGCGTGACTGGCACGAACTGTATGATGCCGGACACCTGATTGAGGGTGCAGTGGCCTATGCACAAGCTACGGGTAAGCGCAAATTGTTGGATGTGCTGATTCGGTATGCTGATTATATTGATACGATGTTTGGGCCGAATGACGGGCAGAAACGCGGTTATTGCGGTCACCCCGAAATTGAACTCGCGCTGGTAAAACTCTATAAAGCGACAGGCGAAGCGCGTTATCTGTCGCTTTCCAAATATTTTGTGGATGAGCGTGGTCGTCAGCCATTCTATTTTGACCAGGAAGCCCTGGCACGCGGTGAGGATCCACGCAAATTCTGGGCGAAGACCTATCAATATTGTCAGGCACATGTGCCCGTTCGTGAGCAACATCGCGCCACCGGGCACTCTGTCAGAGCGGTCTATCTGTATTCGGGCATGGCAGATCTGGCTGCGCTAACGCATGATGACTCGTTGTTGGGTGTGTGCCAGGAGATTTGGGACGACCTTACTCAGCACCAGATGTATATCACGGGCGGACTTGGGCCGGCGCATACCAATGAAGGGTTTACCTTTAGCTATGACCTGCCAAATGAAGAAGCCTACGCCGAGACCTGTGCCTCAATTGCGCTTGTACTCTGGGCACAACGGATGTTCCATATCGATCCCGACAGCCGCTACATTGATGTGATGGAACGTGCGCTGTATAACGGCTTTGCTAGCGGTGTGTCATTTGAGGGATCAACTTTTTTCTACGCAAACCCGCTTGCCTCGTATCCAAAGATCAATCCGTATGGTGGGCATGTCATCGAAGGGCATTATCGTCGTTCCGAGTGGTTCGACTGCGCTTGCTGCCCGCCCAACCTGGCACGTCTGATCGCAGGTATCGGCCAATATTTCTATTCCACCAGCGCCGACACCGTATACGTTCATTTGTATAACCAGAATCGCACACACCTTCATTTAGCGGACAGTGCCATTGAAATCGAGCAGCGCACAAATTATCCCTGGGATGGCGATGTACAACTCAGCCTTAAGGTTGACCAACCCGTTCATTTTACAGTGGCAATGCGTATTCCCGCCTGGTGTCGAGATTTTCAGGTCTTGATAAACGGAAGGCCTATGGATGCGGTGTCTGTCCGGGGGTATCTGCATCTTGCCCGCGAATGGAAAACAGGTGACGGAATAACACTGCATCTGGCGATGCCCGTCGAACGAATTGCTGCTCATCCACAAGTACGCCAGGATGCGGGTTGTATCGCATTACAACGCGGCCCAATTGTGTACTGTCTGGAAGAAGTCGATAACGGGGCGGCATTGGCAAGTCTGGTGCTGCCGCGCACTGCCAATCTCTCGGCAGTATTCGATGCCAGTTTGTTTGGCGGAGTAAGCGTGATCAGTGGCGAAGCCCTCCGCGTCGAGCCACAGCACTGGCCTGGTGGTCTATATCAACCTGAGTCAGTTCTAAATTATGTGAATACACCTGTTGCCCTCAAAGCAATTCCGTATTGTTTCTGGGCTAATCGTGAACCCGGTGAGATGCGCGTATGGATTAGGGAAAACCAGCAAAGTTAGAAGGGAGGTGCGTTTACGGGGTATTTGTCGGCAAATCGGTTTAAAAGATCAGTATACAACAATATTCGGTAGTATGATTTTAGGAGTTTGAAAAATGGCTAAGCATGAACTTTCACGACGGAATTTTCTTCGGTTTTCGGGTGCAACAGCGGCGATGCTTGCCTCTGGAATGCGAATGCAGGGTGCTTTTGCAGCTCCAGCGCGGCAAGATGCTAAATCAATCGTGTTTGGCGGCTGGGGTGCCACCGCCGAAGACAATGGCGTTCAAGGCGCAATCAAGGCCTTTCAGGAACAAAGTCCAAATATTAAGGTCACCTGGCAGATCACGCCGCAAGCGGCTGATTATATGCAGGTGCTGCTAACCAACTATGCCGCGCATACTGCACCCGATACCAGCTTTATCACTGCCGACTCTTATGAAACGCTTGGTAAGCAGGGTGTTTTGATGGACATTACGGATCGGATCACCGCCGATCCGCTGCTGGGCAAGAAAGATTATTTCATCCAACCCCAGGAATCCTTTCGCAGTGCCGATGACAAAGGGCGCTGGCATGGAATCGGCTCGTGCTGGGTGGCTCCACATCTATATTACAACGCAGATTTACTCGATAAAGAAGGCATCAAGCCACCGGGGTTCAAGGATGACGAAATTTGGGACTGGAATAAATTCATCGAGAACGCCAAGCAACTGACCATTGATGATAAAGGGCGTCACCCCGGCGATGCGGGCTTCAACGCCGATAATATTCAGCGTTGGGCAGTGGATTGGCCGCTGTGGTGGATTCCAATTGCGTCGGCAATTCACTCCAACGGTGGCGATTACATCAAGGACGGCAAGCTGGAGATTGACAGCCCCGAAGCGATGGAAGCCATGCAGCGGCTGTATGAATTGATTTATGTCCATAAGGTTGCACCGCGAAGTGCGGCGATGTCTGACCTGGGCATGACCAACACGCAAATGATCGATAACGGTAAGCTGGCGATGGGGGTAGACGGGTCGTGGGCATTGTCCTGGATGAACCCCACTACTGTGAAAAATGTCAAAATTGGGACTGGCGCACTGCCCAAGATGAAGAAGCCAGCCACGCTGATGCAAGCACACTTTCACAGTGTAATCTCAACAACAAAGAATCCAGAAGAAGCCTGGCAATGGGTTCGCTTCCTGGCGACGCCGTTCTACCAGACACAATTCCTTAAGATCGGGCTATGGTTGCCCAGCCAAACCGCGTTACTCAGTCCAGAAGGCGTCAAATCGTGGATTACACCAGGCATTCATACCAGCAACTATAGCACCTTCGTGACCGACTACCTGCCAAAGTATGGTGTTGCGCCACGTATCCCGGCAGGTTACTCGGAAGCGGACGCCAACTTCATCACACCTGCATTCCAGGCATTGGCCGGAGGTACGTCGGCTGACAAGGCCATTACAAAAGACATGGTGAAGCAGGTCAACGACATCATCGCCAAAGCACAAAAGTAAGTCCAGTCGCTCGCCAGTCGCTTGATGATTGTGAGAAGGTACGGGAGTAAATTCCCCTGCCTTCTTTTTGCGATATTTAGTGGGTTGCAGTTTAGCGTCAGGATTGCCCCAAAAAATGAATAATAGATGGAAACAATTCACGTATGACAATCAATACGGGTCGTACAACTTCGACAGAAATCGGGCGGTTGCAGCAAAAAAGCATGTTTACGATGACTCAACGGCGCACGATCATCGGCTATATTTTTATCGCCCCATTTATTTTAGGCTTTCTTTTTTGGTTTTTGATTCCGGCGCTGGTGGCTGTTTACCTCACTTTTCAAAAATGGAATCTGGTAACACCGCCCGAATTTGTTGGCCTTGAAAATATCAACCGACTGTTCAGCGATCCAATACTGCCGCTTTCGCTCAAAGCAACGGTGCTTTACACTGGCCTGGCCGTCCCGCTTGGACTTTTATTGAGTTTCTTCCTGGCAATGCTAATTAATACACAGATGCGTGGGATTGCCATCTTTCGCACAATCTTTTACTTGCCAAGCATTGTACCGGCAGTCGCCAATGCGCTGCTGTGGGCATGGATGTTCAACACCGAATTCGGACTGATCAACGTTGTGATACGGGCGCTCGGCGGCTCGAAAGTAGCCTGGTTGCAGGATACACGTTATGCGATTCCCGCGTT
>JBBSEU010000165.1:0-13289 GCA_038239365.1 Aggregatilineales bacterium | reverse complement strand
GTGCCGCGCCAGCAACGGGCGAAATAAGCGATCCGCGAATCTGAGCAGATGGCAGCAGGGCATGAATCGCCCGTTCCAAAACGTCTCGGTAAAATGGGTTAGCCGTCGCCAGACTGCCCACCGGAACAACCGTCACATCAGCCGGTAAGTGCAATTGCTGCGCTGTGATGCTGACCAGTTCGGCCAACTCCGCACAACCGCGTTCGATGATCCCGTTTGCCACCGAGTCACTGGCCGCCATCTCCACCACAATCGGAGCAAGCGCCGCAATCCCGGTGTGATCAAGGCGTGGGTGATAGATGCGGTGCATAATGTCGTTTGGCTCGTGGATTCCCAGAGCATCCAATATTCGCGCTTGCAGTGCCGTCGCCGGAGCGCGCCCGTCCACGCCGCGCACAACCGCCATAATCGCCTGCTGTCCCAGGTAAAAACCGCTGCCTACGTCATCCAGGATGTAACCCCAACCGCCGCAACGCCACGACTCGCCCGCCGCATTGCGCCCGTAACACGATGACCCCGTACCAACGATCAACGCGATGCCCGGCTGCCCGGCAGTGCCGCCCGCCAGTGCCACTCGAACATCATGATCGATCCCGATGGGAATATCTGATCGCAAGTTCAGCCCTTCAAGCAGTTGAAGCACGACGGCGTTATCCGCGTCGCAAATGACACCGCCCATGCCCACAAACATCGTATCCACTGCTGCAATTCCGCACGGCGCACAGGCCGCCCGAATCGCCTGTTGCAGGTTGGCGCGGCTTAGCTCCGGCTCGACGGCGTCTGGTTTGGAGGGACCGCTGTGCCCGCTCCCGATTACCGTGCCGTGTTCGTCAATCACAAGACAGCGTGTGTGTGTCCCGCCGCCATCAATGCCGAGTGACAGCGTCATGACGCTTTCCCCTCTACCGTGTGTACCGCGATGCCATGTTCGCGCAAATCATCCAAAACTGGCTGTGGCGCGGCTTCATCCGTGATCAGCACGTCGATGTCGTAAGCCCCAATCACCTGCGTGAACGATTTGATCCCGAACTTGCTGGAGTCGATCATCAGAATCACTTGATCGACTGAGGCGATCATCGCCTTCTTGACCTGGGTATCGATCATTTGCGGATCGGTCAGCCCGGCTTCAAGTGTGAAGCCAATCCCGGACAAAAATAATTTGCGCGCGTAAAACTCACTGAAAAAGCGTTCGGCCAGCGGCCCCACAAACGTATCCGATACATCACGCAAGATACCACCTGTACAAATCACCGTTGAATTGCGTACCAGACTTCGCAGGGCATTCATCGTGAACAAACCGTTGGTGACAACTGTTAAATTGGCTTTGCCAACCAGAAAGGGCACCATAGCAGCGACCGTTGTTCCTGGCTCCATCAAAATAATATCATTATCCTCAACAAAGTTTTCGGCGGCGTACTCTGCGATACGCTGTTTTTGCGCCATGTTCAGCAGTGTTTTTGTGGCGAAGTGCAGCTCCGAAAGTGTTTCCTCGGTTTGCACGACAGCACCACCGCGTGTGGATTTCAGGAAACCGTCCTTCTCCAAGAGTTGCAAGTCACGCCGAATGGTCATTTCCGAGACACCAAATTTCTGACTCAGTTCGGGGATCGTACCCGTCCCTTGAGCCTTAAGTATTTTCAAAATTTGCTGCCGTCGCTGTAATGGGATCATAGTCGTCTGAGCCTGACTTCGCTTTCGTATTTTAACATCAATTTGTGAATTTGCGAAAAAAGATGTTGCATATTGTGAAAACCTGATGTAGACTATTTTGTGTGACTACTTAATCAGCGTTCAAGACTTATATCAAACCCTATGACCAGAACACTCGAAACGATTTATCTTGTTCATCATTCACACACTGATATTGGTTATACCCACGATCAGCCCATTTTGTGGGAATTACAGCGCCGATTCATTGATGCCGCGATAGATGCCTGTGAACTACATGCCGATCACGATGGCGATCATGCTTTTCGTTGGGTAGTTGAAACTGTCGCGCCGCTGCTCTCCTGGCTCGAACAGTCCAGTGATCGTCAGATCGAACGCTTTCTGGAACTGGAACGCGCCAAGCGAATCGAAGTGATGGGCATGTTTGCTCATATCACACCGCTGGTTGATACCGCTGAACTAGTCGAGATGTTCCAGCCGATCCGCCGTTTGCGTCAGGATTACGGCATGACCATCCGGCACGCGATGGATTGCGACGTGAACGGGCAAAACTGGGGATTGGTCGATGTGCTGCTCGACGCCGGGATCGAAGGCTTTTCGATGGCGATCAATCAGCACGCGGGCGGCGCGCCCTTCCAGCGGCCAAACGTGTTCAAGTGGGAAGGCCCCGATGGTCGCCAGATTCCGGCCTACAATGGCTGGCCGTACTCGATGGGCGATCATATGCAAATTGGGCGGAATGCCGAAACTTGGCGTACTCAATGGCTGCCCTGGTTATTGAATAAACTGGATGAAGTCAATTGGCCGCTGCCCATGCTGCTGGTACAAACGTATCACCCCTTTGGCGATAATGGCAGCGCGAACTTCCACCTGAGCGATTTTATTCAGGAATGGAACGCACGCGGCGAAAATCCTAAAATCCGGCTGACAACCTATGCCGATTGGTGGGACGCGGTTCGCCCGTATGCCGATCAACTACCCGTGTTTCGCGGCGACTGGACGGATTACTGGAACTTCGGGAGCATCAGCAGCGCCCGCGAAACGACGATTAACCGTGCCAGCCGCGCCCGCCTGATCAGTGCCGATAAACTGTACAGCGCCCTTGCACCGCTCGGCATCACTCCCGCCAAAGACGGCGTTGATCAGCCAATCGCAACCGATGTGCCGGGTCGTGATCCGTCGCTGCTGCTGGCAACCGCGCCCGAACACCGCGAAAACGCCTGGAAGTCGCTTTATTTGTGGGATGAACATACCTGGGGCGCTGATGTGGCCGTCTCGCAGCCCGACAACGAAGATACCGCCGCACAATGGAATCACAAAGCACAGTATGCTTATCAGGCGCGCAGCCTCAGTTTGATGCTGCAACGGGACGCTGCCGCCGAGCTTTCGTTGTTGATCCCGCATACTGATGATGACGCGCTGATCGTTTTCAATCCGCTCCCCTGGAAACGCACAATCAGCGGGTTAGTCTCCGAAATGGTGGTAGCGCCGCGCGGCTTTGGCGATGATCCGTCTGCCTCGCGTCATCACCAGGATCGGATGCGTGGTGGCCGCCGCTGGTGGGTGAACGCGGTGGAAACGCCTGCCTTTGGGTATACCGTCATCAAACACAATGGACTCACGGCGCTCGAATCGGGCGGGCGGGATGTGTTTCAACAACAGTTGTTCGAGGCCAGTCAAGCCTACCGCGAAAGTACCGTCGTTGAGAATGACTATCACCGCCTGACTTTTGACCGCACACACGGCGGCCTGACTTCATGGTACGATAAACGCCTGGGCAAAGAGATCATCGACGCGGATGCGAAACTCCCCTTCGGCGGGCTGATCTATGAACGACTGGCCGATCAGCAGCACCCTTCGCCGCGTCGCTTGCTGTACGATCAGGTTACAGAGGTGGTGGATAAGCGCGGCTGGCGTCCCGAATGGAATGTAGAACGATGGGGCGCATCGCGCGTCCGTTCCCATAAAGTGACGCAGCAGACGGACGGTGTGGAAGTTGTTCAGGTGGTCGAAGTTGAAGGGTTGGCGTCGCCAGTTACCTATCGGGTCTACCTGCCCAATAACGAATCCTGGGTTGACTTCCGCTCCCACTGGCTGATGGGTTTGAATCCGCGCCCCGAAGCGACGTATATCACCCTGCCGTTTGATGTACCTGACGCAACCGTGCGGCTTGATCTGGGTGGTCAGGCCATGCAGCCCGAAGTGGATCAAATTCCTGGCTGCTGCCGCGATTATTTCACCGTCCAGAATTGGGTTGATTTCTCCGCCGCCGATTGGGGGGTGACAATCGCCTGCCCGGAAAACCCGATGGTACAGCTTGGCGATTTTCACTTCGGTCATAATCTACAGCACTTCCAATTGGAACGGGCGCTGCTGCTGGGCTGGGTCACGAACAACTACTGGGAAACCAACTTTCGGGCGCATCAACCCGGCAAAGTCACGGCGCGTTACGTGGTGCTGCCCCATGCGGGTGGGTTCGATGAAGCAGCGGCGCATCGCTTTGGAGCAGAAGTCAGCACGCCCGCGATCTTCCAATCGGCGTTTGAGCCAGCGCGCCCCGAAGCCCATCTGCCACGCACGGCCAGCCTCCTCGCCCTTCCCGAACCGCCCGTCCTGGTGCTGGATGTACTACCGGGTTGGGCACAAAACGACACCGAACGGGATGCGGTATACGTCCGCCTGTTGAACGCCAGTGATGAGTCGCAAAACACGATGATCGGCTCTGGGCTGTTAAAAATCAGCGCCGCACAACAGTGTGATCTGTTCGGCAATTCGGGTGATGCAATTCCGGTCAAAGACGGCAGCTTGAGTCTTAGCTTGAGTCCGCGCCAACTGACTGTTATTCGGCTGGTGATTGAAATCAGTCGCCAGTAGCGTATGTTGATATACCAAGTTGGCAGTGTGTTTGTGGCTATTATTGGGAGATCAGGACAACTTGATATATACTCTATATGCTTTGGTTGAGTAAATTTGACAAATAGCAAAAGCTGAGTAGATTAGAACTGGATTTCGAAAAAAGTAGAACGTCGTTCAAAACATTGTTCATGCTTTTTCGAGGGCGAAAAAACTTTTCCAGTTCAAAATTTCCAGTGCTTACTTCTGTGCAGTCTGATCTGCATTTTGAGTGACTCGTGAGTTGTTCGTTATCGCTAATCATGGAGGTGAACATCCCTGATTATCGTTTTCGGAAAATGCTAAGTTGAATTAGTTCGCTTGATTCTGGAGGACAGGAAATGCTTAAGAGAAGATTGATTATGGTTGCCATCGCAATCGTGACCTTAGTGTCACTGGTTGGGACGACAGCCGCCCGTTCGCAGGCCGATGATCGCAAAACCACCGTGATCTTCGACATTGACGGTGGCAAGGTCGTTGCCCCCGATCTGTGGAACCCGTTTGTGCCGGGCAGTCGCCGCGATCATGGTTTCCACCAGTCAGTTATGGAGCCACTGTTCATTCTCAACTACGAAACGGGCAATTTTGACCCCTGGGTTGGCGAGAGCATGAAGTCGAACGATAAGCTCGACCAGTGGACTCTCAAGATCAAGAAGGGTGTCATGTGGAGTGACGGCCAGCCGTACACCTCAAAAGACATCGTGTTCACGATCAATATGCTGCTCAAGAAGGAAAACGCCACGCTTGCAGATGCACCTGCTATGCAAAAATGGGTTAAGGATGTTTCGGCGACAGACGATCAGACGGTTGTCTTCAACCTGAGCGCCCCCAATCCACGTTTCCAGCTTGACTACTTTGCCGTTCGTATTTGGGGTGGTGTCAATATCGTTCCAGAACACATTTGGAAAGATCAAGACCCACTGACCTTCAAGAACTATGACACGGCCAAAGGCTACCCGGTCTTCAGCGGCCCGTACAAGCTGAAAGGCTTCAACGCCGCTGGTACAGAATTCACCTATACTCGTGACGACAACTGGTGGGGCGCTAAGACAGGCTTCAAGCCGCTGCCCGCGCCAAAAACAGCCGTCTGGACCTGGGCTGGTCCGCCCGAAGCGCGCGCCGCGCTGATGGCTGATAACAAGCTGGACAGCCTGATGGACGTGGACATTGGTACGTTCACCGCACTGCAAGGCAAGAACAAGAACGTCATCGCCTGGCTTGACCAGAAGCCGTATGTGACGCTTGACCCATGCGCCCGCGTGTTCATGTTCAACACCGCCAAAGCACCCTGGGACAACAAGGATATGCGTTGGGCGGTCAACTACGCGCTGGATCGTGATGAAATCGTCAAGGTTGCCTACGAAGGTACAACCGTCAAGTCCAAGAGCTTCTTCCCGGCCTACGCGCCTCTGAACGTGTATGTCAAGAAGCTGGAAGACGCCAAGATTTTCGATAAGTACCCGCTGTGGACACATGACACGGCCAAAGCCAAGTCGATGATCGAAGCACTTGGTTACAAGATGGGCAGCGACGGTTACTATGCCAAAGATGGCAAGACGTTGACGATGGACATCTCCACCAACAACGCCTTCATCGAGAAGCAGCGTATCGCCGACGTGCTGGTTGAAGAATTCCAGAAGGCTGGTATCAAGGCTTCCCGCCACGATGAAGCCGGAACCACCTGGGACGATAACCGCAACCGTGGTAACTACGATACCCAGATGAACTGGCACAACTGCGCCTCAGTGAACGAGCCGTGGGCGTCGATGGATACGCTCAATATCCAGTGGTACAAGCCCGTTGGCGAACTCGCCAACAGCAACGGCCCACACTGGCAGAACAAGACCTACAGCGATCTGGTAGACCAGATCGGCACGATGGCGCTGGGCGATCCGAAGATCGATCCGCTGTTCCTGAAGGCGATGGACATCTACTACAGCGAACTACCCTCAATCCCGATTACACAGGCACGTAAGCTGATCCCGTTCAATACGACCTATTGGACGAACTGGCCGACTGCCAAGAACAACTATGCGTCGGCGTGGACATGGTGGCAGAGTACCTACGAAATTCTGACTGCTATCAAGCCCGCGCAATAAATCGTTAGCCGCAACTCCTTTCCATAAGGGAAATAGGGCGCGAGCAAAGTCAAAGCCAGCCCTCATCCCCCAACCCCTTCCCCCTCGGGGGAAGGGGAGTCAAATGATAACCCTCTGATCTGGAAGTCCCTCTCCCCCGGGAGAGGGATTTAGGGTGAGGGCGGTTCGGATGTAGTAAACTTAAATCAACATTTTTTGAAGCCTTTAATGGATACCGTAAAACCGAAACTAGATTTGAGGGAACATAATTAATGCGTGGACTTACGAAGGGTTATGTGCTGCGGCGATTGGGCATGTTCGTACTCACGATCTGGCTTGGCGCAACGCTCGTTTTCATCATCCCACGCCTGATGCCGGGCGATCCGGTTGGAGCCATGATCGGGCGGATGACAGGTGTTGGTGGCCGTATTGAAAATGCCGAACTCCTGATTGCGGCGTGGCGCGCAAAATTCGGCCTGGATGAGCCAATTCTCGGTCAATATGTTCATTACATAGGCAGTCTGGCGACAGGTGATCTGGGTTATTCGCTGTCCTCATTTCCAGCCACTGTGACTGAAATGATCGCGCGTAGTTTGCCCTGGACAATAGGGCTGCTGACGGTTGCAACGATCATCTCATTCCTGCTGGGCAATACAATTGGCGCGCTGCTGGGCTGGCGGCGAACCCCCAAATGGGTCAAACGCATACTGCCTTTCTCGCTCACCTTTACCTCAGTGCCATTTTTTATGCTGGCGATGATATTCATCTATGTCTTCGCCTATGGATTGAAAATTCTTCCGGCTACCGGTTCGGCAGGTCGCGGTGTCACCGAGGCAGTCACGCCCGAATATTTCGGCAGCGTCATCCTGCATGGCATTTTGCCTGTTATGGCGATTGTCGTGACCTCGATGGGTGGTTGGGCGCTTGGAATGCGGGGCATGATGATCACCAGCGATGGCGATGATTACCTGATTCTGGCACAAGCCAAAGGATTGCGCCCGCGCCGTGTTTTTACGCGCTACGCAGTTCGCAATGCGATTTTGCCGCAGTTTACGGCATTGGCGCTGAGCATGGGTGCGATTGTCGGCGGTTCGGTACTGGTTGAATACCTGTTTGCCTATCCCGGTATCGGTTATCTGCTCTATGAGGCGATCCAGACCAGTGATTACAATCTCATTCAAGGCATCGTGTTTGTTCTGGTGCTGACCACTTCGACGGCGGTACTGATCATCGACCTGATTTATCCGCTGCTCGACCCGCGTATCTCTTATCAGAAGCGTTAGTAGAAACGGTAAAACGCGATGGCTGAATTAGTAAAAACAATTGAAAATAGTACGCCAGCCAAAAAAAGAGGGATCAATCGTTTCGATTCGCCCTGGTTTAATCCCCGGCTGGTGATCGGCGTCACGATGGTTGGCATCGTCCTATTGATCGGCATCGGCGGGCCGCTCGTCTGGGATATGAATCTGGTGTATGTTGCCAGTTCCCCGTTGAACCTGCCGCCTGCCTGGATTCACGTTGCACAGCCGACTCCCGAACCTGTGGCCGTAGCGACGGCAGCCGCCACCGCTATCAACACGAGCAGCGGCGGACTCGGTGGCAGCAGCATGTTGGACTTAATGGAAAGCACACCCGCCCCAGGTCGTGGCAATCCCGGCGACGTGGGGCCGGGCAACCCGACGGGCGACCCCAAGCATCCGCTTGGCACAGATGATCAAGGCCGCGATATGCTGGCACTGATCATCGCTGGCGCACCCGCTTCGCTCAAAGTTGGATTCATCGCGGCATCTATCGGGATGCTGTTGGGCATTTTCCTGGGCTTTTCGGCGGGCTTTTTGGGCGGCTGGGTCGATGCGGTGATCCGTACCACATCGGATGTTATGTTCACTGTCCCGGTCATCGCTGTGCTGTTTGTTATCGCCGCTTTCCTGAAACACCTTGAACTGAACGAAATGGCGTTTTTGTTGGCGCTGTTCGCGTGGCCTGCACCAACGCGGTTCATTCGCGCACAGGCACTCACCCTGCGTGAACGCGGCTATGTTCGTATGGCACGGCTGTCGGGCATGTCCACGATGGGGATCATGTTCAAGGAGATGATGCCGAACCTGCTACCCTATCTGGCCGCGAGTCTGGTCGGCAACATTTCGGGCGCGATCCTGGCAGAGGCCAGTTTGGAAGCATTAGGTCTTGGCCCCACGCGCGTCCCAACACTTGGCATGACGGTTAACTATGCCATTCGTGGAACCGCTATCCTGCGCGAAATGTGGTGGTGGTGGGGCTTCCCGATTTTGGTCTTGATCTTCATCTTCACCGGATTGTTCCAGATTGCGACTGGTCTGGATGAGATCGCCAACCCACGCCTGAGAGGAGTCAAGTCTCAATGACGAACAACGTTATGGCTGCCGCTGCCGAAACTGCATACAGTAAGCGCGAAATCATCCTGGATGTCAAAGATTTTCGCATCCATTATGAAACGCCGCGCGGCGATGTGATCGCCGTCAACGGTATCAACTTCTATCTCCGCAAAGGTGAGACGTTAGGACTTGTCGGCGAATCGGGCTGCGGCAAAACGACAACGGCAATGGGTATTTTGCGATTGGTGCAGCCGCCGGGACGAATCGTCGGCGGTCAGGTCTTGCTCAACGGTGTAGACCTTGCCTCACTGGACGATGACGCACTCCGGGAAGTCCGCTGGCGCGATATTGCTTTGGTGCCACAGGGCGCGATGAACTCGCTCAATCCGGTGATGAAGATCAAGGATCAAATCGCAGACGGTATCCTGGCGCACGAGGGGCGACAACTGCGTGGTGCGATCAAAGAGCGTATGCTTGAGCTGCTGAACATGGTGGGCTTGCCGGGGCGTGTGGCCGATATGTACCCGCACGAACTGAGCGGCGGCATGAAGCAGCGCGTGTGTATTGCGATGGCGATCTCGCTCAACCCGACGCTGATTGTGGCCGATGAGCCGACCAGTGCGTTGGATGTGGTTGTACAGCGCGTCGTGGCACAAACGCTACTCGATGTGAAGGCCAAACTAGGCGTGTCAATGATCCTGATCGGTCACGATATGGGCTTGCAGGCGCAGTTGGTTGATCGAATCGCGGTGATGTATGCCGGGAATATCGTCGAGATCGCGCCCGTCAAAGACATTTTTGAAGAGCCAATGCACCCCTACACGCAGCTTTTGATCGCATCGATCCCGTCAATCAAAGAGAAAAAGCCGCTCAAGATCACCGAAGGTTTGACGCACGATTTGCGTAACCCACCGCCGGGCTGCATCTTCCAGTTCCGCTGCCCAAAGGTGATGAGCGTGTGTCGCCAGATCGTGCCGCCGCTGCGTGAACTGCGCCCCGATCATTTTGTCGCCTGTCATTTGTATGAGTAGTTGGAATTTAACTTTATGAGCGAACCCATTCTCCAAATAAAAAACGCCACCAAAGTGTATGGCGGCGGTTTTCTCAGTTCAGGCGCGCAAACGGTCGCGCTGCAATCCTTCTCACTGGATATCAGCAACAAACCCGCAACAATCACGACTATCGCGGGCGAAAGTGGCAGCGGCAAGACGACTCTGGCGAACGCGGTACTGGGCTTTACCGGGCTGAGTTCCGGCCAGATTTTGTTTCGGGGACAAGACATTGCCAAACTGAACCGCCAGCAAATGTTGGATTATCGCCGCGATGTGCAGGCCATTTTCCAGGACCCCTACGAAGTCTATAACCCGTTCTACCGCGTCAAGCATATATTCGACATGGTGATCGGGCAGTTCAAACTGGCACGAAATGGCAATGACGCCCGCGATCTGATCGAGTCGGCATTAAAGGTAGTTGGTTTGCGCGGCGAAGAAGTGCTGGAAAAATATCCGCACCAACTGAGCGGCGGCCAGCGACAGCGCATGATGGTTGCCCGCGCCTATCTGTTGAAGCCCAGCCTGATCGTAGCGGATGAACCCGTCTCGATGGTTGATGCCTCACTGCGCGCGATGATCCTGGACATTATGCTGCGTCTGCGTGATGAACATAACATCTCGTTTTTGTACATCACGCACGATCTCAGTACCGCTTACCAGATCGGCGATCAAATCTACATTCTGTATCAGGGGTCGATTGCTGAGCGCGGCGAAACCGCCAAAGTCATCGAACATCCCAAGCATCCGTATGTGCAACTGCTCATCGATTCGATCCCTGTCCCTGATCCGACTCAGAAATGGGATACCGATATTCGCTTGCCCAGCGAGGAAGAAATGCGTAGCAGTGTCAACAGCGGCTGCCGTTTCTATCCGCGCTGCCCACGTCGCATGGGGCGCTGTCTGGACGCACAACCCACCCTCTACAACATTGAAGGTGGCAATCACGACGCGGCGTGCTTCTTGTACGAGAGCTTGCCGAGCGAACAGGGCCTCCTCGAACGCCAATAGGCTAAGCCTGGGACGTGAGTCCCAGGCATAACAGTTACCCTTGCGCGGTATTTTCGTCAGTCTTGGCCGTCGTTTGTGTGTTGCCTGCGTTTGTTGCAGAAGTACCCGTTGTTGCTTTGCCGTCCACTTTTGGCGCAGCGGGTAGCGCGTCTGCATCGCCACCGAGAGTGCCCGCTTTTTCGCGCTCCTGCTGAATGAACTCCTCCAACTGTGGCGGTGTGCGGATCAGCTGTCCCCATTGCGCCGTTTCGTCGTACATGACCCCCAATGTGCCTTCCGCGAAAGCGCGCAAGCTGGCAAGATAGGTCATATCGTCCATCTCCGGGTCAGGCGAGCGCGCGTCAGCGACTTCGATATTTTCGAGCGCCGTATCATAGATCGTGATCAGCCGATCCCACTGATATAGATCGGCCAGAATGTTGAAAGCGGCAGCAAAGGCAGGCGTAACGACGGCCATCAACAGGAAAAACAGGACCATCCCCTGAATGAACGTGCAGTTGGCACGAGCGCCAACCACCGAATTGACTAATCCAACGAGGCTGGTTTGTGCCTGATTGCCGAGCAGGCATTGCCCAGTACCATCGAACGAATATTGCACTATCAAACCTGCCGCTGCCGAGGCTAAACCCGTAAAGAAAGACAGCAGCGCCCTGATCTTGTTGACCTGGCTGGCTGCCGCGCGATGCTTGGAAATCGTGTTTTCATAATAAACGCGCTGATCATCCAGTGCGAACTTGTTGAACAGCTTATATAGGGCTTCCATTTGCTGGCGATTGAGTTCTGCCACGATAAACTCCCTTTATTGTTCCTGCGATTCGTTAGGAAACACGCCACGATTGATGTCTGCGGCACGTGCCGAAAGCGCCAGCCGCCGTCGAAAGTTTTCCTGCCGATCATATTGATCGTAGGGCGCAAGGTGCATCAGGTATTTGTAATATTCGCGGCGTAGACTCTCAGCGCGCCGACGGTTTGCCATCCACAACGGGAAAGGTGCCTCGCGGCCTGAGATGGTCGCCAGAAAAGTCGCAAGCAAGGCGACCACCGTCTCGAAAAAAGCGAGCGCGGGCACCCAGCGCGCCTGACCATTGAGCGCCAACGCCTGAATCGAGCCGATCAGGGTTGCCAATGTCGCCAGCAGGATATAGCCGATTTGGTAATTACGGTAGCGGTTTTGCTGAATGCTGGCTTCATAGTCGCGTTCGCGGAACAGACGTAATAGTTCGTGATCGAGGAACTTTATATCTTCCTTGATTTGACGTACAACATCCGGGTTTGCGTCTTTGAGTAGTTCGTCCAGCTTGACTGGATCAATCAACTGAAACGTCGGATCGGGTGGTGGAAAATTGAGGCGCGGCAATTGCTTCATCCAGGCCGGCCAGTTCTTGCGAAAACCAGCCGTTTCCTGGGTGATTGGCTTAGCTTTAGGAGACTGTTCGGTGGGCGTCGGAATACCGCTCATTCCGGGTGCGCCCGTTGACGAAGGAGAAGCCGATGATTGATTACTCATAAGGTTATCTGTGCAGCCTCCAGGTTTCAAAAAGGTTGGTAAAGGGATTTGGTTAACAGAATAGTGCATGAGCCTTAAACACGCAACCATCTAACCCGTAAAAAATTGTTTTGATTCAATATGATAGAATAGCCACGTACACCTCAGAAAGGCATAACAAGGTGGGTATGGTAAAAAAGAAGTTCCTCAAGACCAAGTGCAAAGTCACGTTCGAACTGCCCGAAAGCATCGCCGAAGGTGCGAAAACCGTTCATCTGGTCGGCGATTTCAACGACTGGGATGAACGCGCCACCGAGCTGGAGAAAAAGCGCGGCAATCGCTTCACTATCACACTTGATCTGGATAACGATAAGGAATATCAATATCGCTACCTGATCAATACGACGGATTGGCAAAACGACTGGGAAGCCGATAAATACGTTCCAAACCCGTTCAGTGGCGATAACTCCGTCGTCACCACCTACCGCGACGACGCAAGCGAGTAGTTCGCGAATCGTCAGACTCACCGACACTTGCGATCCGCGAGTGCGGTGAGGTACTAAGACAGGAGAGCGACCATGCGTAATCGTGCCAGTGCCATTCTGATCCTGTTAATGATCGTTTTGATCCTGTATGCGTTGGCTCAAAACGGCTCGCTCAGCAGCCTGACGAACCTGTTCAACGTAACGCCCAACGGCACAGTGCTGTTCGGTGGCATCACGGCGCGGCCAATATTCGCCACACGGGGCAG
>JBBSEU010000164.1:0-13321 GCA_038239365.1 Aggregatilineales bacterium | reverse complement strand
TGCCGTTCGTTTCCAGATCGCGCAAGATTTCGTGGGCACGCGCTACCAGCGAACGCGGCATCCCAGCCAACTGCGCGACATGAACACCATACGAGCGATCCGCGCCGCCCGGAATAAGCCGATGCAAGAACACGATCCGCTCTCCGTCTTCGGCGACGGCCACGTTGTAGTTCCGCACGCGCGGCAGAATTTTTTCGAGTTCGGTCAGTTCGTGGTAGTGCGTGGCAAACAACGTCTTGCAGTTGAGCCGTTGATGATTATGAATGTATTCGATCACGGCGCGCGCGATGGCTAACCCATCGTAAGTGCTGGTGCCGCGCCCAATCTCATCCAAAATGAGCAGCGAACGCGACGTAGAACATTGCAGCAGCGCCGCCGTTTCGGTCATTTCGACCATGAATGTTGATTGTCCGGCATGAATTTCATCCTGTGCGCCGATCCGCGTGAAGATGCGATCCACAATACCAATCGTTGCTTCCTGCGCCGGGACGAAACTGCCGATCTGCGCCATCAGTGTGATGATCGCCACCTGCCGAATCGCGGTACTTTTGCCTGCCATGTTGGGACCCGTGATGACGTGGACGCGGCTTTCGGTATCAAAATGGGTATCGTTGGGGACATAACGTTCGCCTTGCAGCAGTTTTTCAACGACGGGGTGACGGCCTTCGCGGATGATCAATACATCGTCTTTGGTCAAGACCGGGCGGGTGTAATCTTCGCGCGCGGCGACTTCGGCTAAAGAGGCGTACACATCAAGTTCAGCGGCGGCGCGCGCGGTACTGATCAACCGTTTGGCGCAGCTTGCGATACTGCCGCACAGATCGTGAAACAACTTCGTTTCAATCTCAATAATGCGTTCTTCGGCGCTCAAAATCTGTTCTTCGTACTGTTTGAGCAGCGGCGTGATGTACCGTTCGGCATTGACCAATGTCTGCTTGCGAACGTAATCATCGGGGACTTTGGACGAATTGGCGCTGCTAACTTCGATGTAGTAGCCAAACACTTTATTGAAGCCGACTTTCAGCGCCTTGATCCCGGTACGATCCCGCTCAATGCCTTCCAGCGAGGCAACGTATTCTTTGGCTTCGCGGGTAGCTTCCTGAATATGATCGAGTTCAGGGCTGTGGCCAGGCTGAATGATTCCCGGCACACCCAATACGGCGGGCGACGCGCTGCTGATCGCTTTGCCGATCCATTCCACAACGTCATGACAGGGATCAAGCTGGTTACGAAGCGGTTGCAGCGGCGCGCATTCTTCAATCGAACGACGCAGCGCCGGAATACCTTCGATGCTGATACGAAGCGCCAGTAGTTCGCGCGGCCCGGCGATCCCACCGATTACGCGGTTAGCCAGCCGTTCCAGGTCGGCAATTGGCTTGAGGCAGTCCAGCACCTCAGCCCGAATAAATCCAACGTCGAAAAGGGCTTCAACACAGTCGAGCCGCGTATTAAGCTGGCGAATTTCAAGCAGTGGTTGATTGATCCAGGTTCGCAGCAAGCGGCTGCCCATCGGTGTTACCGTATGATCCAATACGCCGAGCAGCGAACCGCGCGCTTTGCCAGTACGAATGGTTGCCGACAGTTCCAGATTGCGGCGCGTGTTGGCGTCCAAAACCATGAACCCGGCAGTCGAATAGGCGTTCAGTTCCGCGATCTGAGCCAGTGCGCTGCGCTGCGTATCCCGTAAATATTGCAGGATCGCGCCCGCTGCATTGATCGCCAGTGTTTGTTCTGCGCCTAAGCCAAACCCTTCAAGTGAATTGACGGCGAAGTGATCTAAAAGAGTTTGCCGCGCAGTGGCCGCCTCAAAATAATAATCGGCAGTAGCGGTCAGGTGAATATTGTTGGGCAGCGTCACGCCGCGATCTGCCCAGGCACGCGGGAGCAGCACTTCACGCGGGGTCAGGCGTGCCAGTTCTTCAAGGACGGCAATTGTCGCCTCAGTTTCGGGCGTGGTATCAAGCTGTGTGGCCGCGAATTCACCTGTTGTAATATCGACATAGGCCAGCCCGACGCGCACCCAGGTTTGCCCCTTGCGATCTGGTTCGGGGCAGAGTGCCAGCAAATAGCTGTTCTGGCGCGTGTCCAGCATCGTCGGTTCGGTAACGGTGCCGGGCGTGATGATGCGCGTCACCTCACGCGGGACAAGACCGTTGACCGTCTCTGTCCCCATTTGCTCGACAACGACGACGTGATAACCCTTTTCGACCAGTTTGGCGATGTATGTCTCGGCGGCATGATACGGGACACCCGCCATTGGGACACGGTCTTCACGGTTAGCACCACGTCCGGTCAATGTCAGATCGAGTTCGCGGGAAGCCGTTTCTGCATCGCCATCAAAAGTTTCATAAAAATCGCCAAGCCGGAACAGCACAATTGCATCCGGGTACTGCGCCTTGATGTCCAGGTACTGCTGACGAGAGGGAGTGACCTTCGGCATGTGAATATTATCTTTTCTGTCTTTTCCAAATCGGGATCAACGTGATATTCTAACCGCGTCATTTCGCCTTCACAAGCGGTCAGCGGAACTCCTGTTCTAGCCATTTTAATTGAACAAAGCATTGAGGATTTTATGTCGAAGGATGTTTACATCGGGATCGATTTAGGCGGTACGCGCGTGCGTGCGGCTCGTTTGAATAGCGCGCTGGAAATTGAAGAGCGCGTCGAGGCGAAAACATTGGCTGCTGATGGGCCCGACGCGGTGATCGAACGCATGGTTGAGCAGGCGCGTGCCGTTTGGCCGAAAGATGGCGCGAATGTCTTGAGCGTTGGCGTTTCCGCGCCGGGGCCAATTAACCCCTACACAGGCGTGATCGTCGCGCCACCGAATTTACCCGGCTGGCATAACATCCCGCTGCAAGAAATTCTACAACGGGAGCTGAACGCGACGGTTTACCTGGGCAATGATGCCAACGTTGCGGCTCTGGCCGAGACTGAACGCGGCGCATCGAAGGGTTACACGCATGTGATTTACCTAACGATCAGTACCGGGATCGGGAGCGGCGTGATCTCCGATGGCAATTTGCTGATCGGCGCAACGGGCATCGGTGCGGAGTGCGGCCACCTTATCATATTGACCGATGAAGATCGGGTCTCTACGCTTGAAAAAGAAGCGGCGGGTCCGGCCATTGCGCGCTACGCCAAAGCCATGATCGAAAGTGGTGGCAAGACCAGGATTCTTGATCATGCGAACGGCGATCTGGAAGCGATCACAGCGGCGCATGTGACTCTAGCCGCGCGTGAGGGCGATCCGATTGCGGTACGGCTGATGGCACGCGCTGGACGAATTTTAGGGCTTGGAATCGTGAGTCTGCTGCATACTTTCAATCCGCAAATCGTGGTGATTGGTGGTGGTGTGGCTGATGGCGCGGGCGATCTGTTATTCAAACCGATGCGTGAGGCGATCCAAACCTATGCGATTGATGCGGCTTACTGGGATCAGTTGATCATTGCTCCGGCGGCACTCGGTGAAAACGTGAGCATCATCGGCGCGGCGGCGTTGGCAGCCCGACGCGGCAAATAGGACTCCCCTCTCCTTCGGGAGAGGGGCTGGGGGTGAGGGCTAGCCTGCCACCTCGCGCCACATGCCCACCCACTGATCGATGATCGTTTCGCCGTCGAAGCGGGCTATCATATCGGCGCGGGCACGTTCACCCATCCCGCGCGCCTGTATCGGATCGCCTAACAATCTGAGCATTGCCTTAGCAAGTGCTTCAACATTTTGCGGCACGATCAGGCCAGTTTCGCCGTCACGGATGATTTCGCGTGCGCCGTCCGTATCGGTGCTGATCAGGGGCAATCCGGCGGCGGCGGCTTCGATCAGTACGACGCCAAAGCCTTCATAGCGACTGCTGTGAACATATATATCCGCCGATTGATACAGTGATGGCAAATCGGTATGAGCCACGCGCCCGGCCAGCCTGACCACCGATGACAATCCTAAGCGTTCGATCTGTGCCGGAGTCGCGGCGTCGCGTATATCCCCCGCCAGAACGAGTCGCGCGGTAGGTAGTTGGGCGTGAACGCGGGCAAACGCATCGAGCAGCAGCGGCAAATTCTTGACATAGACAGGCCGCCCCACCCACAACGCTACCCGATCCTCTGGCGAAAGGTTTAACCGTTCGCGCCAGTTGATTTCTCGTGAGGGCTGTACAAAACGCGACAGATCCGTTGGGATCGGGATTACACGAACACGATCCGCTGGAACACCGAGCCGCACGCACGCCATTTTTTCGCCATGATTCAGAACGCGCACGGCATCTGCACGGCGCACAACCTGCCGCGCCATTTGCTGCAATCCCCAGTTGAGGTGGCTTTCGCGGGCAAATTCCCAATTCTCGACGGCGCTGGTCACATCCTGAACGATAAACGGCACTTTGAGCTTTCGGCTCAGCCACAGTCCGACGATCCCGGTCAGGAACGGGTCTTGCGAAGTGATCACAGCCGGGCGACAAAGCGCAGCCATCTGCAATCCAACCCGGTAGCCATCCAGCAAATAGGCCAGTCGGTTGCGCGAACGAGTCGGCCTGATGCGGAGTGGGTCTGCTTCAAGATCAGCCAGCGAAGCGGTGCTGCACACGACAATGCTCAGTGAACCTGCCCGTCGTGCATAAATTTCATGGCGGGCACGCGAATCGCCCGTTGTGCCAGTGAGCAGAGTCGCGTCCATGCTGATCATCAAAACGTTCATTAAAATGGCTTAATCCTCAATATGCTATAATTCCGGCTCAACCATCGTAACTGACATGGACATTATGTGCGGAATTTTTGGACAGTATAACCCACACGGCACTGACCGCGCGCTCATCGAACGAATGGCAATTTGTTTGGCGCATCGCGGGCCGGATGGCTATGGCATTTACAGCAGCACGCCCTTGACCTTTGGCGCGGGGCGGCTGGCGATTATTGATGTGCCGGCAGCGGCGGGGCCAATCTTCAATGAAGATCGGCAGGTGGGTGTTGTATTCAATGGCGAAATTTACAATTACCGCGCGTTGCGTGAAGAACTCCAAAAACTCGGTCATTACTTCACAACCGCCACAGACACCGAAGTACTCGTGCATGGCTATGAGCAGTGGGGCGTCGATGTACTGGATCGGTTGCGCGGCATGTTCGCTTTCGGTATATGGGATGCGGCGAACGAACGGCTGTTCCTGGCGCGGGATCGGCTTGGCGAAAAACCGTTGTATTACACGCGGGCAGGCGATGATTTCCTATTCGCTTCGGAGATCAAGGCGCTGTTTGAGCATCCCGGCGTCAAGCGTGAAGTGAACGCCGATGTGCTGCCCTATTATCTGGCACTCGGCTACGTGCCACCGCCCCAGACCATGTTTGCCGGAATCGAGAAGCTGGCACCCGGCGAACGTTTGATTTTGGATCGTCATAACTGCACTCAGGAGCGTTACTGGCAAGCGCAGATGGATACCACAGCGCCGCTCAGCTACGCCGAATCAGTAAGACGAGTTCGTGACGCCGTGACCGAAGCGGTTGAAACCCGGCTGGTCAGCGATGTTCCGGTGGGCGCGTTTTTAAGCGGCGGTCTGGACTCAACGGCGGTAGTGGCGCTGATGAAGCAGATTATGAAACATCCGCCGCAAACCTTCACCGTCGGCTTTGATTTCGACGTAGATAGCAAGGGCGATTCCAAGTTCAATGTCGATGCGCGCTTTGCAGCACTGGCCGCCGAACGACTGGGCACAGAACATCACGTCATCACGATCAATCAAACAACGCATCTTTCAGAACTGCTGCCACACTTGATTTATGCGCTGGATGAGCCGGTCGCACAGCCAAGCATCATCCAAACGGCGTATGTGGCCGCATTGGCGCGGCGCAACGGCGTACCCGTGCTGCTTTCCGGTGATGCAGGTGATGAGCTGTTCGCGGGCTATACGTCGTATCGGGCGGATCGAGTCCTGGAGCGATATTTGCGTGTGCCGAAACTGCTTCGGCAAACTGTACTGAATCCGATTTTGGAGCGGATTCCACAGGGTCAAAGCCTTGCCGCCAAATCACACATTACCGATCCAGTAGACCGTTATCTGACCTGGATGCGGTTGATCGGGCCAGACCGTCTGCCCGGTTTGATGATCGATCAACGTCTGGCAAGCGGCGCACATCAAACGATCAGCCGAGTCGTGCGGCCTTTACTCGATGCGCCCTGTACGAATCATTTTGCGGATCGGGTGGCGTTTGCCAGCCTCAATTTGTGGATCGCGGAAGATAGCAACATGCGCGTCGATAAAATGAGCATGGCAATGTCTATTGAAGCGCGTGCCCCGCTGGAAGATCACAAACTGGTTGAACTGGCGATGCGGATTCCGCTGGAACACAAACTTCGTCAGGGTGATTTCAAACGGGTATTCAAGGATGCGGTTGCCGATTGGGTGCCAGCCGAAATTTTGCGGCGGCCAAAATGGGGCTTCGTGCCGCCTACCTCTGATTGGCTGCGAACCGTCCTAAAGCCGTTGGTGGAGACGTATTTATCGCCAGAGAATGTTGAGGCCGTCGGCTGGTTCAAACCAGAAGCCATAACGGGTTTGATCGATGATCACATGACGAAGCGCAACTACGAACTCTGGTCACTGTGGCCGCTACTCGTTTTCCACATCTGGCACGCGCTGTATATCGATGGCAGCCTGAAACTTGATCACAAGCTCACACCGCTTGACCTATTTTAAATGGTTGAGGTTGGTTTCTAACCTTTGAAAAGTTTGTGAAATTTTCCAGATAGCATTGAAATCTCTATATAATCCTTTGTGTATCGCTAACTTACTTAGGCATGGAGATTCTCAATGAACATTCAACCAGTGCCCACCGCAGGCACATCTCGGCCACCTATACCTGGGCGTTTCACAGAACCAACTAAAGGTGAAAAACTCGTCTCCGCCTTATTGTCGAAACTGCCTAAAAATGAGTATTACGTCTGTGAAGAGCCGATGATTTATTCCAATCGTCAGTCGGCGCACATTTGCCCGGATTTCGTGGTAGTCAATGCGTGGCTGGGTGTTATCGTTCTGGAGGTCAAAGATTGGGTACAGCTTAGTCGTGTAGACCAACAGCATGTCGAAATTATCCGTAGAGACGGTGTTCTCGATAGGCACGAAAACCCTGTCCTCACGGCACTCGCTTACGCTCATAATTTAGAAAATCGTTTTAAGGCCAATGTGGAATTGCTTCACGCGACTGGCCCGTTTCAGGGCAAGCTCAAATTTCCCTGGCGCAATGCTGCGATTTTGACCAACATCCAACGGGCTACTATCCAGGAAGTTATAGAAAAAGGGATTTGGCAGGCGGGCAGCGTGATTTCCAGCAATGATCTGACGCCGGAACTTTTCATTCACGCGCTCCGAAATATACCCGGCGCATGGAAATTGAGAGAACCATTAGATAGATATACGTTAGACCTTATCCGTTCCACATTGGACCCTGAAATTATCGTCCAGGATAAGCAGGGTACGCCCAGAGGAATCATCACCCCGCATCAGAAACAAGTTATCGTTGAACCACTGCCTAAGACTGTAATTACTGAGGATGTTCTAGTTGGCGAAGCGGAAGACCTGGTGGAAAGTTCCAGTGTTCGGTTGGTTCGCGGAGTGGCAGGCAGTGGAAAATCGCTTGTTCTGGTGCGGCGCGCGCAATTTCTGGCCGATCAGCACCCCGATACCCGAATTCTGGTGATGGCCTTTAACAACGATTTGACGGCAGACCTTAAACAACGCCTGAGCGCCACAACCGCAGTTGAAGTAACCAATTTCCACAAAATCTGTCGGAAGGTTTTGGGCGACGAACACAAAAACGTGAAAGACGTAAAAGATTGGGTCTACAAACACTATCTTGAATTCGGTTGTGAGGATGATCTTCCTCAAGAGTTTCTGGTTGAAGAAATCAAATATCGAAAAGATATTGAATGTTACGATTCGGATATGTATCTCGAATTGGAACGGAAAGGACGCGGTCAGCGCCTGACTAAAGATAAGCGGCGCACGATCAATCAAATCTTTGAGCGTTATGTAAAAGCACAGTATGAGCAGCGTTTGTCGATTGGGAAGACATGTCACGTCTGACACTGGTCAGGTTGCAACCAGGACACCCACTCTGGCATTCCTACGATGTTATCCTCATTGACGAAGCACAAGACTTCGCACCGTCCTGGATGCGAGTCATCAAACGCCTGTTAAAACGTAATGGGTCACTGTTCATTTGTGAAGACCCGACGCAAAGCATTTTTCGTTCATTTTCGTGGGATGAGAAAGGAATTCCAGTAGTAGGCCGCACAAAATGGCTGCGCGTCCCATTTCGTTCAACGTTAGAGATAACCAACGCCGCTCACAGTTTGATCGTCGCTGATCCCATACTGAGCAAATCGGATGAGGCACTCCAACCCGATCTTAAATCTTATGCCCTGATTTCGGGAGCCAAGCCCAGGTTGGTTGAATGTATGGGTGCGTATCAGGAAACCGAATTTATCAAAAAGCAAATTCAAGCCTTGCTTCAGGCAAAAGTTGAACCTGCCAGTATTGCCATTTTGTGCTGCGATCATACCGTTAAAAAGCGATGGGAATACCTGACTGGGCAGGGTATTTACGTTGGTTCTTTTGAAAGGATGAAAGGTTTGGAATTCCGCGCGGTGGTGGTGCCACAAATTCAGGAAATTTTTGCGGGCATCACCGCTGATGATGCACGGATCAGCGAAAAGCGCCGAAAAGTATTCACCGCCATGACGCGCGCCCGTGAGACCTTGATCATGTCGTATACAGGCAGTTTGCCCTTGCCTTTGAAACCGCTCGAGCCGCACATCCAGCACGAACATTGCATTTAAACAGCACAGATCAGATTATCCAGCCGCCTCATGCAGCAAGGCGATAAAACTGCGCGCGGCGGCTGAAAACACGTAACTTTGCCGATGCACATAGGCATATGTTCGGCTGTCATCGCCACTACTCAACCGGAGCGCCCGCAGTGTCCCCGACGCAATTTCACGTTGCACCGCAATCCCCTGAATCAGCGCCACACCGATTCCGGCTTCAACACTGCGCTTAATCGCCTCAGTTTCACCCAGCAAAATCACTGATTCACTGGATAGTGCCGCGATGCCCAACAGCCGCTCAACCGTTGCATGTAGAGCCGATCCGGGTTCGCGGGTCAGAAACATGCGCTGCAATAGTTCGTTTGGCTCAACATAAGATCGATCTGCCCAGAGATCATCGGGCGCGACGATCACCACCAGATGATCGTGCATAAAGGGTGTGACTCGTAAATCGGGATGTTCGGCAGGCGAACCAACTAAGGCTACCTCTGCTCTTTCGGCGGCTACCAACGCTAACAGTTCTGCCGTATTCCCAACCGTGATCCGCACTTTATGATCGGGGTGGCTGGCCTGATAACGGCGCAATAATTCTGGCAGCAGATAGGTCGCCATCAGGTGACCCACGCCAAGCCGTAACGTGCGATCCGCAAGTCCGGCGGCGGCACGTGTCACTTCTTCGGCCTCACGAGCGACAGCTAACAACTTCTCGGCATAGCGGAACAGTGTTTCACCAGCGGCGGTTGGCCGCAATCGTCGCGTATCACGCTCAATAAGCGGCGTGCCGATCTGTGCTTCCAAAACGGCAAGCTGTTGGGAGACCGTCGGCTGCGTCATGTGCAGTCGTTCGGCGGCACGTGTGAAACTCCCCGATTGGATGACCGTCACAAAGATTTCGAGTTTGTGTAAATCCAGACTCAAGGGCACCCAGCTATAGATAACTTCTATAAAATTAATCGAAATCATCAGTTTGAATTATAACCGAATTCTCCATATGATGAACATATCGAACCGCTCATGAGCGCCCCTGATACTTATCAGTTCACAATGTCATAATCGGAGATGAACCTTGAAAACCAATCGGCCAAAGGATAGCTTCAGCGCGCGTACTGCCTTTGAGACAGGCGGCGGCAGTGCGGCCTATTATCGGCTCAGTCGGCTCGAAGAAATGGGGCTGACCTCACTCGCACGGCTGCCCTTTAGCATTCGCATTTTGCTGGAGTCGGTGCTGCGCGAATGCAATGGTTTTGAAGTGAGCGAATCGGATGTGATCTCACTGGCGTCATGGACACCAAAAGCATCTGAGCGGCATGAGATTCCGTTCAAGCCCGCGCGCGTTTTATTACAGGATTTTACAGGAGTGCCGTGTATGGTTGATCTGGCGGCCATGCGCGACGCCATGCACGAACGTGGTGGCGATCTGACGAAAATCCAGCCGCAAATCCCTGTAGATGTGGTGCTGGATCATTCGGTACAGGTGGATTATTTTGGCTCAGAAGATGCCCTGCGCCTGAACGCCGCCACTGAACTGAACCGCAACCGTGAACGATTCAAGTTTCTGCGCTGGGGACAAACCGCCTTTGAAAACTTGCGCGTCGTGCCGCCCGGTATTGGGATCGTCCATCAGGTCAACCTCGAATATCTGGCAAAGGTGGTCTTCACCCGTCAGGTGGACGGCTCACTGGTCGCTTTCCCGGATAGCGTTGTTGGCGCGGATTCGCATACGACGATGGTCAACAGCCTGGGCGTTGTTGGTTGGGGAGTGGGCGGCATCGAGGCCGAAGCGGTAATGCTCGGCCAGCCCGTCTATATCATGACACCGGATGTGATCGGGGTGAGACTCTCTGGCAAGCTGCCCGAAGGAGCAACCGCGACTGATCTGGCTTTGACGGTCACACAACTGCTGCGAAAAAAAGGCATTGTCGAAAAGTTTGTAGAGTTTTATGGCCCCGGCCTCAGCCAAATGTCATTGCCGGATCGAGCGACTATCGCCAATATGTCGCCGGAATATGGCGCAACTGTCGGGTTTTTCCCGGTGGATGCCGAAACGCTGCGCTACTTGCGGCAAACAGGCCGTACAGAAGCCGAAGTCGCATTGGTTGAGCAGTATTGTAAGCTGCAAGGTCTGTTCCGCGATGACAATACGCCCGAACCGGAATACACGGACACTCTCGAACTCGATCTGTCGATGATTGAACCCAGTCTGGCCGGACCCAAGCGCCCAAATGATCGAAAGCGGCTGGCCGATATGAAGCCAGCCTTTCAGAAGACGCTCCGTGCAAAAGTCAGTGAGGGCGGCTATGGATTGGATGAAACCGAAGCCGCTAAAGCTGGGCACGGCATGTTGGTGATTGCCGCGATCACAAGCTGCACCAATACCTCAAATCCATCGGTGATGATCGGCGCGGGACTATTGGCAAAGAAGGCCGTTGAGCGTGGCTTGAAAGTTCCCGCTCATGTGAAGACCAGTCTGGCACCCGGATCGCGCGTGGTGACTGAATATTTACGCTCCGCCGGGCTGCTGGATGATCTGGCGGTACTTGGTTTCAATGTGGTCGGATACGGCTGCACCACTTGTATCGGCAACAGCGGGCCATTGCCTGAACTGGTCACGCAAACCGTTCTAGACAATGATCTTGTTGCGGCGGCCATTCTAAGCGGCAATCGCAACTTTGAAGGCCGCATCAGCCCACTGGCAAGGGCGAATTTTCTGGCGTCACCGCCGCTGGTCGTCGCTTATGCGTTGGCCGGGACGATGGATGTTGACCTGATCAACGAGTCACTTGGTGTTGATCAACAAGGGTGTCCGGTTTACCTGCACGATCTATGGCCGAGCAATCAGGAGATCGCTGACGTAATCGCCCAGACGAGTGATCCCGAAATTTACCGTGAGTTGTATCGGAATGTGGAGCGTGCAAATCTGGATTGGAATGCGTTATCCGGCGATAACAATCTACTTTACCCCTGGGATGAACAGTCAACTTATATCCAACAGCCACCCTTTCTCAAGCAACGGCCACAGAAATCAACGCACAACCTTCACAATGCGAGCATCCTCGGAATGTTCGGAGACAGTATCACGACTGATCATATTTCTCCAGCGGGGAGCATTGCCGCCAACAGTCCCGCCGCTCACTACCTGACTGAACGCGGCGTGCAAAATAAGGATTTCAACCAATATGGCACGCGGCGCGGCAACGATCAGGTCATGGTGCGCGGCGCGTTCGCTAACGGCCAAATCAAGAATCTGATGCTGCCCGGCACCGAAGGCGGTATCACGCTCCATTATCCCGATCAGCAGCAAATGTCGATCTATGATGCGGCGATGCAGTATGAACGTGACGGTGTGCCGCTGGTCATCATCGCCGGGAAGGAGTACGGCACTGGCAGTTCACGCGATTGGGCGGCGAAGGGCACGGCGCTACTTGGCGTTCGCGCTGTCCTTGCTGAGAGTTTCGAGCGCACGCATCGCAGCAATCTGGTGGGAATGGGCGTGCTGCCTATCCAGTTCAAGCCGGGTCAAGGCGCTAAATCGCTGGGGCTAACTGGCAGCGAAATCATTTCGATTGACATGGGCGGCGAAGACCTTACACCGCGACAGGAAATCACGGTCAACGTAACACGACAGGATGGCACTCAGTTCAGTTTTGTGGCGACGACTCGACTCGATGCGTTGATCGAAGTCGATTACTACCTCAATGGCGGCATCTTGCCGACGGTGCTGAACAATCTGCTGGATTGACCCCATCCCCGACCCTTCTCTGGTTGCGGGGCCGGGGTTACAAATGTTTGTCCAATGCCTGCTCTAGCGGTATCCTAGACAGTTACTCTACGGACAAACATCTGTATCGTTTCGGAAAGGTTTCACCATGTCAGCGCCCCGTACTCTATTCGAGAAAATTTGGGATTCGCACATCGTCAGCCCGGCAGATGCGGATACGCCCGCCGTGCTGTATATCGACCTGCACCTCGTTCATGAAGTGACTTCGCCGCAAGCCTTCACCGGCTTGCGTGAACACGGCCTCAAAGTGCGCCGCCCCGACCACACAATTGCGACGATGGATCACAGCACGCCCACCACGCCGCGTGGCGCTGACGGCCTGATCCCCGTGACCGATTCGATTGCCGCCGCGCAACTGGCACAAATGGAAAAAAACTGCGCCGAATTCGGCATTCCATTGTTCAAGCTCGGTACGGAAAATCAGGGGATCGTTCACGTCATCGGGCCGGAGCAGGGACTCACGCAGCCGGGTATGACCATCGTTTGCGGCGACAGCCACACCAGCACGCACGGCGCGTTTGGAGCGTTGGCGTTCGGCATTGGTACCAGCGAAGTGATGCACGTTTTGGCAACTCAATGTCTGCTGCAAAGCAAAGCAAAAACCTTTGAAGTGCGCGTCACAGGGCGTTTGCAGCCGGGCGTTTCGGCCAAAGACATTATTTTGGCGCTGATCTCTCGGATCGGCGTGGGTGGCGGAACGGGCTACGTGTTCGAGTACACAGGCGAAGCGATCC
>JBBSEU010000163.1:0-13389 GCA_038239365.1 Aggregatilineales bacterium | reverse complement strand
CGCCATTTGCTCTGGTCACTCCTCTGGAAAGTTGCTCCCGTTGCCGACTTCATTCTGGCTTGGTCACGCTGGCGTCGCCAACACCAATTTCGTGCCAATGCCGCCCATTACAGTCGCCGCCTTGCCATCCTACCTCCCTAATGGCGGCTGTAATATAAACCAGGTGATGCAGGTGTATTAGCCCCGCTAGCAAGCGAAAAACAAACGGAATTAAACGATAAAGCTTACGCATCGGCGTGCTGCCTTTAGATAAAAATCGACAGTTTTGGCGAAGCGCGGTAAAACGTATCCTACTTACCTTACGTTACATCACTAATCGAGGCTTTTAATGGATTCGCGTATTCAGAAGATGGCAAATGTTCTCGTCAATTATTCGACGAAAATTAAAGCGGGTGATCGGGTACTATTTCGCGGCACGTCGCCGCTGGCACAACCGTTGATGCAGGCGCTCACCGAGGAGGCGCTCAAAGTGGGCGCACACCCGACGAATTACATTCACATGAGCGGCGAAGCGGAGATCGCGCTGCGCTGCGGCACGGAAGCACAAGCCGAAGCGGTCAACCCGATGCTTAAGCTGATGTACGACACGTCGGACGTGATCATTCGCATCGAAGCCGATGAAAACACGCGCGAACTGGCTGGTTTCCCGCCCGCCAAAAGTCAGGCATGGCAGCGTTCGCGCGGGGCGATCATCAATATTCAAATGGCGCGTGAGGCGGCTAAAACACTGCGGCGCTGCACAACGCTGTTCCCGACATTGGCCTATGCCCAGGATGCGGGCATGTCGCTACACGAATATGAAGATTTTGTATTCGGCGCGTGCATGGTCGAACTGGACGATCCGGTAGGCTACTGGCTTGACCTGGCAAAAGAACAGGAAAAGTTCGTCAATTATCTGGCGGGCAAAAAGTCGATGCACGTTCAGGGGCCAAACATCGATCTGACGCTGAGCATTGATGGCCGCAAGTTCGTCAGTGCCGATGGCACGGCGAATTTCCCGGACGGCGAATTTTTCACGGGGCCGGTGGAAGACAGCGTTAACGGCTGGGTAAAGTTCACCTTCCCACTGGTTTATCAGGGCAATATGGTACGCGGCGCGCAACTGGTCTTCAAGGATGGCTTGATCACCGAAGCACGTGCCGAGGTGAACGAGTCGTTCCTGTTGGCAATGCTGGATACCGACGCGGGATCGCGCCGCCTGGGTGAATTTGCGATTGGCACGAACCGCTTCATTGATCGGTTCACCGGGCATATCCTGTTCGATGAGAAGATCGGCGGCACGGTTCACATGGCGATTGGGCAGTCCTACCCGGAAACAGGCGCGGTCAATAAATCGTCCGTCCACTGGGATATGATTTGCGATACACGCACGTACAGCCACATCACTGTAGATGGGGAAAAGTTTTACGAAAATGGAAAATTCCTCGTCAGTTAGAAGACTGATGCCGATCTGGGATCGATTCGATGCGTTAATGACCGCCGTCGTCATTGTGCTGGCACTGGCAATTGGCGTGGTGATCGCGCGTGGTGACCAGGTGGGTGCGCGGCCAGCCTCAGCGCCGCGCGTCGTTTACCTGGGGCCGATGGATAGCATCGTGCAAAACCTGTGGCTGGTCGATTCAAGCAAGGGATTGCAGCCCGCTAAACTGACCAACGCCAAAAACGGTATCCTCGATTTTGATGTTGCACCGAATGGCATGGTCGTTTATACAGAGCAGATGGGGCAGGGCGCATCGAACCTGATGCTGTACGATCCGGCGCGCAATGAGTCGCGGCTTTTGTACGAGTGCAAAGACGCCTCGTGCATGGAAGTCGCATGGCGGCCTGATGGCAAAATGGTGGCTTTTGATCGTTCGGAGTTGAACACGGGTACGAATATGCCGCCGGGTGCGCCGCGTGCCTGGATATTCGATCTGGAAACGGGACAGGGCAGACCGTTGTACAGCGATAATCAGCGGCTTGGCTTCACGCCCAAATGGTCACCGGATGGGAACAAGCTGGCTGTGTTCGATACGGCGTCGGGCGGTATTGCGGTTTATAACTTCAAGACGGGCAAGGATACGTTGATCCCGGCCTTTCAGGGATCGCTTGGGACGTTTTCGCCGGATGGGACGAAGATTTGGTTTCCCAAAGTGGTCGAAGTCGAACAACAGCAGTACAGCACGCATATCGTGATTGTTGACCTGACCACAGAGCCATTCACGCAGCATGATTTGATCCCGGACTCGGCGCTGGATGATGATAGTCAACCGATCTGGATGCCGGACGGTAAATCGCTGCTGGTTGAACGGCGTCCGGCGGGCGCACCTGTCGAGCAGGACAAGCAAATTTATCAGGTCGATGTGGCAACAGGGGCGGCTAAACCATTGGTTGTCGATCCGACGTATGCCCATAGCAACCTGATCCTGAGTCCGGCGGGTGATAGGGTGTTGTTTCAGCGATTCAAGATCGGCGGGCAGGGCGCACGTCCTGAACTGTGGACGTATGAATTCAAAACGCAGAAACTCCAAAAAGTGGCCGAGAACGCAAATCTTCCGCGCTGGCTTCCCTGAAACAAGCTAACCCCAATTATTAAGGGCTATTGAAAGTAATTTGAACTATGGACAAGGTAAAATAGCCCCTAATTTTTTGGGGGTTACATCCTGACAACAGCGATTCCTCATGTCAAAATGTTTGAAAATCGCCCGATTACCCTGTCGCCGCGTCTTGCCATCATCTTGCTCTGGCTAGGCTGGTGGTTGATCCTGAACGTGTTTCAGGTGATGGCTTTCGCACGGGTAGACTTGAATCGGCCTGACACATCCTATGCCTGGACAGCGCGTCGTACACAGGACACACCGCCAGCTTCCAATCCAGTAAAACTACATGTTCGTTGGGACAGCGGTTTTTACGTTTCCATCGCCTTATATGGGTATGATGGCACTTCCGCAGCCTTCTTTCCGCTTTATCCGCTGGCAATGCGGGTGGTCAATGGGCTGCTCAACCCGCTGCTGCCCGACTTGAATACGCTGGATCGGATGGAGCTAGCGGGGTTCATCGTTTCGAGTCTGGCCTCATTGATCGCGGCGCTGGGCATGTATGAACTGCTGATGCTGGTACTTGGTGCCGATGATGCGCGGCGCGGTGTATTTTATTTCTTGATCTATCCGCCAGCCATATTTTTACTACAGGTCTATTCGGAGCCGCTTTTCCTGAGTCTGGCAACGTGGTGTCTGGCCTTCATGGTGCGCCGTCGTTGGTGGGTGGCCGGGGTGTTAGCCGGGATCGCTACACTGGATCGGGCCACCGGCGTGCTGCTGGTGATCCCGCTGTTCTCGACATGGCTGCTGGATTGGTATCATAGTAGACGCCCCGCCTGGCATACACTGGGCATTCTGATCATCCCGCCAGTCGTCTGGCGCATGTATTTCGCCTGGCTGCACGCCAATGGCCTGAGTGCGGTGAAAGGGCAAGCCGCTTTTGGACGTTCATTCCTGCCCGGGCGGCCTTTGGCGCTCTTCGTGGGTGAACTGGGGTATGTCCTAAACAACCCCCAGGCAACAGTTCATATTACACTCGATATATTGCTCACTCTGATTGCACTAATTGCCTGTGTGTACATGCTGCGCCGCCAACCGGCCATTGCACTGTTTGGCCTGGCGACGATGATGCTGCCGCTGCTCACATTTCGGGTCGTCGGATTGAATCGTTATACACTGGCGTGCATTCCGATTTTTCTGGCACTAGCGAGCTTTGGGCGCTCACGCTTGTTTGATCGACTCTGGACGGTAGCTTCACTGCTTGTTTTTGGCCTATACATATTACTGTTTTCCCATGCGTTCTGGGTAGGCTAATTTTATGTCAGACCCTAAAAAATAGGGCTTACAACTACCCGTATCAGTAACTATAGTGACTGTCATTCATCGTGAAGCGAAATGAGTGAACACTGATGCAAGGACTTGTCACCGATCCGACTCTGCTTCCGGCAGGTCTGGTCGTGCCACCGTTGGATAGCGGCCTGAGCAGCGCCCAGGTCGAACAAAGCCGCGCCGAACATGGTAGCAATGCGCTGCCCGACTCAAAATCTGAACCCTGGTGGCGGCAATATTTGGCTGGATACCAGGAACCCACAATCCTGTTGTTGATGGGCGCGGCACTGATCGCTACCACGCTCAGTCTTTTAACAGGCAAGCCGCCGCTGGATGGGATCGCCATTATCATCGCGGTCTTCATCGCCACAACGGTCAATTTCGTTAACGAGTTTCGCGCTGAACAGGACTTCGAGCGGCTCAAATCCGAATTTGAGCGTATCCTGACAACGGTCGTGCGCGATGGCAAAGTTGAACGGATCACGGCTGATCAGGTGGTCGTGGGCGATATTATACGGATCGAAACGGGGACGCTCATCCCGGCGGATGGCGTGATCCTGCAAAGTGTCGAATTGATGATCGATACCGCACCGATTGACGGCGAATCCATGCCCAAAGAAAAAGGCGGCGACTCGACGGGTGAGGCTGAACAACATGTGCTGCTGCGCGGCCACCGTGTGACACAGGGCACGGCCTTAATGGTGATCACGGCGGTTGGTACGGGCACGGCCATGTGGACGGAAGTCGTCAACCGGCTGGAAGAAGGCCGCAACAACGATTTGACCGAACGCACGCCGTTACAGGAACGACTCGATCATCTTGCCAGTTTGATCGCGCGGGTCGGGATATTCGCGGCGTTGGGTGTTTTGCTGGCACTGCTGGCACGGACTGGCCTGATTCTGGCGGGCGGCCACGATATTACGCTGCATGGCACACCGATTGCGCTGGGCTTCAATGGCGAAACATTGCTGCTGCTGGTCGAATATTTACTCGTGGCGGTGACGATTGTGGTGGTGGCCGTGCCCGAAGGCTTGCCATTCGCGGTGACGATCAGTCTGGCGTTGAGTGCCCGCGCGATTGCGCGCGATAATAATCTGGTTCGCAAGCCCAAAGCGACGGAAACGATTGGTCAGACGAATGTGATCTGCACCGATAAAACGGGTACGCTCACCGAGAATCGCATGACGGTTCAACAGGTGTACACCTACCATCAACGATTCGAGGTGGCACAGATCGCCGCTTTCAAAGATCACCCGGCGCTACCAATGATCGCATTGACGGCGGCGCTCGACTCGACGGCTTCGATTGAACCGCGTGAAGGCCGCATGGAATACATCGGTAATCCCACTGAGTCGGCGCTGCTGGCATGGCTGGATGTCAATGGAGAGGATTACCGACGCTGGCGACAAACGGCAACTCTGGAAAAGCAGAGTGCGTTCAGTTCCACTCGTAAGACGATGGAGACGATTGTCAGTTATGAGGGCAAACGTTACCGTCTGATCAAGGGCGCACCGGAGATCGTGATCGCGCAGTGCCGCTTGATCGAGACGGCGGAAGGCCCGGCGTTGATCGAAGGCTTTCACGCAACCTTACATGCGGAACTAGAGGCCATGTCCGGGCAGGCAATGCGAACCCTGGCACTGGCGTATGAGCCGCTTACCGACGCGCTCAATAATCCAATGCCTGAACTGCGATTGTTGGCGTTATTCGGGCTGGCCGATCCGGTACGTGAAGGCGTGGCGGAAGCGATCCAGCAATGCCGTGATGCCGGGATCAGCGTGAAGATGATTACGGGCGATAACATTGCTACCGCGACGGCTATTTCGCGCCAATTGAAACTGATCGACTCGCCCGATCAGGTGGTGCTGGCGTCTGACTGGCGGGTGATGCCCGTTGAACAACGCCGCAAAACCGCCATGAATTTGCGGGTGTTGGCGCGCGCCGTACCCAGTGACAAAGAAGAACTGGTTGGTTTGCTGCAACAAGCACGCCTCGTGGTGACGGTTACAGGCGACGGCGTGAATGATGCGCCCGCGCTGCAAAAAGCGGATGTGGGCGTGGCGATGGGTATTCGCGGCACGGACATCGCCAAACAGGCCAGCGATATTGTGCTGCTCGACGACAATTTCCGAAGCATCGTGCGCGCTGTCCATTGGGGGCGCGCGCTGTTCGAGAATATTCAGTCGTTCATCCAGTTCCAGTTGACGATCAACCTCTCGGCATTGGCGATTGTGTTCTTCGCCACGATTCTGGGTTTGACGCCTGAACCAGGCGAACCGCCGCTGACGGTCATTCAACTGTTGTGGGTCAACCTGATCATGGATACGCTGGCCGTGCTTGCGCTGTGCCTTGAACCGCCTGTACCTGAACAGATGACGCGAAAACCTAAGGGCCGCACTGAGCCGTTTATCACGCGCCAGATGTGGACAAGCATCTTCACGATGGCGCTCTTTTTCACAGTGGTTATTCTGGGATTGCTGGCCTTTTTGCAACGTGACGGCGCATTCAGCCTGCGCGACTCGACGGTTGTGTTTGCAGTCTACGTGTTTTTCCAGGTGTTCAATGAGGTCAATGCGCGCTCTATCGATCCAAGTCGTTCGCCATTCAAGGGCATTTTGCGTAACCGGAGCTTCTTGCTGATTCTGGCGCTGATCATTGTCATTCAGGTGGTGATCACAGAAATCGGCGGGACAGTTGGCGAATTTGTATTCCGTACCGAACCGCTGCCAGTGGAAGTGTGGCTGCTCATTTTGGCGGGTACGAGTACGGCACTCATCTTTGGCGAAACGATGCGGCGTATTCGCCGGGCGGTGGCTGTGCAGCGTAAGCCGGTGTTGACCTCACCCCCCAGCCCCCTCTCCGTTTACAGAGACGGGGAGTCGGAACGGCAAGCATGAATTTATTGCTTACGGCACAACACGAACCCGCTGGGCGCAGTACTGTCTGGTGGGATCGATGTTTCGTAGCGACGGATGGACTTTTGAGCGCGTGCGCCTAACGGCATCGTGATTCGATCTTCGAGCAAGATGGCGGCGCGCGGAAAACGGCCTAAAAACCATGCGCCCAACGATTTTAAGCGCGCATAGCCACCCGCGATCCCTGGGCTGAAACGTTCAACCTGAAAACCGTAGCGTGCCAGTTGAACCGTCAGCGCGTTTGGTTCATAGCGCCGATAATGCCCGGCCAGATCGTCGTGTCGCGTCCATAGTGCGGGCTGCATCGGCACAGACAGGAAAAAGATGCCACCGGAGCGGAGTACCCGCCCGATCTCGGCAAAGGCGGGTTCATCATCGGGCAAATGTTCCAAGATTTCGCACGCGCCTACCATATCAAGCGACTCATTTGGGAATGGCAATTGATCGGCACTGGCGAGTAAGGGCAAGCCGCCCCGTCCGCGCAGTTTATCGAGTGCAATGGGGCTGATTTCAGCGAACAATGTGTCCTTCACTGGCAAGCGTGGCCGCAAGCCAGCGCCGATCTCAAGCCGTCGTGGACACGACTCAAGGTAGGGCGCGATGATTGACCACTCCGGCCAGGCTTGCGGACTCCAGACGTGCCCAAGCGTCCAGACACGATCATAGTAGGCGGCCTGTGAGGTATCGGACATTTAGCTGACTGCTAACCGCTTTTCGAGGATAAAAGCCAGTAGGTCTTCCACATCTTCAACGCTGTTTGCCAGCACATCGGCAGTTTCGCGCACAAGCGGTATATCCGTTTCACCCAACACGGCGACAGACAGGCCGTTGATTTGCCCGGCGGCGTGCAGTGCCTTGATCGACTCGAAGGCGCTCACATCGGTGTAATCATCTCCCAGGTAGATAGCTGTCTCCAACTGATGTTCTTTGACAAGAGCGGCAATGGCTGTGCCTTTGTTCGCCTCAATGGGCGGCTTAATCTCCCAGATGGTACGGCCTTCGCTCAGGTGAAAACCGTATTTTTCGTTGATCGTTTGTAGTTTATCGAGCAGTTGCAGACGAACTTTTTCTGGTTGATCAGCGTATCGGTAGGTAACGGACATGGTGACGCGCTTGAACTGGTGACGCACGCCGGGGATCGTCGGTTCGCCCAGTTCGTGATAGAAGCCGTTCATGCGTTCTTCCCATTCGCGCGCGGCGTCAACGACGATCACGTTACCATCGCGGAGTTCTTCCATGCCGTGATTGCCCACATAGGCGATCCCCGGTAGCTGCACGACGCTTTCCAATTCGAGCGCGGCGCGGCCACTGATCAATGATACGACGGGCAGCAGCTTGGTTAGTTCGATGATCAGTTGTTCATTGCGGGCGGTCATGTGCGGCATTTCGGGGTAGGGTTGGAAATGACAGAGTGTGCCATCGAAATCGGAAAGCAGACCAAAACGCGGTGTTTGCGCGATCTGCTGCAAAGTATCTTTGACAGTTGTCCAGTGTGCAGTTGCCATTGGTAGTCCTTTTCACATGAGCCGCATTATAATACACAGGCAATGCTAAATTTCGTCAAAGATTCTTTCAGGATATTATGATGCAAGCAACTCGTGATTTTTTGATCAAGATGGGATTACCGGGCGGTGACGCAAATTCGCTGCCCGACTCGCCAAAACGTTTTGCCGATGGCGCACAGTATCGTATTGAGATTCCGAGCGTCGAAGGGCCGCGCGTCATGGAAGCGGTTTTGCGTGAGGCCGAACGGCTTGACGTAATGGTTCATCGCGTGTCGCAGGGCAGCGGGATCATGCTGCAAACGGATGATGAAATCCGCGAAATGGTACGCCTGGGTGCATCCGCCGGGGTTGAAGTCAGTTTGTTTGTCGGGCCGCGCGCGGCCTGGGATACGGGCGCGCAAATCCTGAGCGTGGCGGGCAAAAATTTGGGCGCGCGCTTACGTGGCATGGATCAGGTTGTGTATGCGCTGGAAGATGTGAAGCGCGCCTGCGAACTCGGTATCCGGGGTGTGCTGGTGGCCGATGAAGGCTTGCTGTGGGTGATCGATGAGATGAAAAAAGAGGGTGTATTGCCCGCCGATCTGATCGTCAAAATTTCGGTGCAGATGGGCGCGGCCAACGCAGCCAGTGTTCGGCTTGTCGAGAAACTCGGCGCGGGCACGTACAACCCGCCCACCGATTTGAGTCTGCCGCAATTGGCCGCGATCCGTGCGGCGATCAGCATTCCGCTGGATGTGTATGTCGAAGCGCCGGATAATTTTGGCGGCTTTGTGCGCCATTACGAAGTGCCTGAACTGATCCGTGTTGCATCGCCTGTCTACGTTAAACTTGGCTTGCGAAACGCACCGGATATTTACCCAAGCGGCACGCATGTTGAAAGCACCGCGATTTCGTTGGGGGTGGAGCGTGTGCGCCGCGCCCGACTGGTGCAGGATATGATCAATCGCTACTATCTCGATGCGATCCGCTCGGCACGTGCGCCCTCTGATCTGGCGATTCCGAATGATAAAAGTGCCCGTAAAGCAGTGGGTTACGCGGGCTTCTTGCGAAAGGACTGAGAATGCGTGACTGGCAACTGACCGCTGGCCGCCCGTTAGCGATGCGCTTTGCCGCCGATGTGCGTCTGAGCCATACCAATTACAGCGACGATCAATCGTGGGAAGTGGCCTTTGGCAGCCCACAAGAGCCAGCGATCAGCCTCCAGACGCGCTATGGTGGACGGGTAGGGCTGGCGCGCATCGTGCCGATGTGGGTTTTCGAGAACAGTACCCTTTACGAGACGCAAGGGTTTGCCGAACCGCCCATCTTGCGCGTTTTTGCGCCGGACTTTGCCCGGATCACCGCGCGCCTTACGCCAACACTTTCCCTGATATACGAACTGTGGGTGATGGATTCACATGCGGTGGGTGTGCGCCTGACAATGAGTAATGAGGCTGATAGTCCGGCCACATTCAGTCTCGATTTGATTCCGCAGGTGGAGCGCGAAGGTAAGGCGATCACCATGAAGGTGATGGGGCTAAGTGATGGTAGTGAGGCGCTGCATCTGGGTGCGGTTGGCAATGTGAACCCGGTGCTGCTGCTCGAAAAATCGTCCGGTTCGCGGGAAGCCCAAACGCTCAATCCGAAGCTAATAGTAGGGGTAAGTATCCCGCCCAAAAGTAGGCAGACCGTTCGTTTTGTACATGCCGCTTTACATTCGATCAATGAGAGTGTCCGCACGGCGCATGAATGGCTTTATGAAACGGATTGGGACGGCGCATTCAACCTGATCGAAAAGGTCGCCCACACACCGATTGTTGAAACGGGTGACGCTGATTGGGATGCGGCTTTGGCTTTTGCCGCACAGGTGACGCTTCGCAGCTATATTGGACCCACTGGCAAGCTGCCGTTTCCATCGTTTGTCAGCGCGCGTATCCCGGCGCGTGGATTCAGTTCGCAGCCCGACGGCTCCGATCAGCCGTTCGATTGGGCAGGGCAAAGCGCACAAGATGTGTATCTGACCGCGCCAACTGCGGCGATCCTTGCGCCCGATCTGGCACGCGGCGCGATTCGCAATGCGCTGGCCGTGCGTCAATCGGATGGCTGGATCGATTGGAAGCCGGGTTTAGGTGGTCAGCGCAGTCACCTGCTGGCAATGCCGATTTTGGCGTCGGCGGCATGGGCAGTTTACGAGATCACCGAAGACAAGCATTTTCTGTCGGAAGTGTATGCCGGACTACACAGCTTTTTCATGCGGTGGTTCGCGCATGATATGGATCGAGATGGCGACGGCGTGCCCGAATGGGCGAATGCGCTGCAAAGCGGCCATGAGGAGAGCGCCACGTTCAATCGTTTCCGGCGCTGGTCAGCCAATGCCGACATCAGCAAGGCTGAGACGCCCGAACTGGTCGCACTGCTGATCCGCGAAGGGCGCAGTTTGTTGCAAATGGACGAAGTGCTTGGCGGCAAATCGGGCACAACGGCATCGATTCAGGCGCGATTGGATGTGCTGCAAAACGCCCTGAATACGCAGTGGGATGATGCGCGGCACGGCTATTCACCGCTTGATCGGGATACACATCGCCCAGCAAAAGGAACGCAAATTTTTCGTGGGCGTGGCGATGAAGGGTATTCCGATAAAACGGTTATTGATCCGCCTAATCGGTTAGTCTTGCGAACGATTGGTGGCAAGGAACATGCGCCGCGCGTGACTGTTGTCATCGAAGGTATCAACGCGGAAGGTACCGCAATCAATGAGACGATCCCGGCCAGTGCTTTCGTCTGGTATTACGGACTCGGCACATGCGTTACGGAGCAGGTCTATTCGCGTGTGAACTACGTCCGATTCGAGGGGTTGAGCCGCGTCTACAACGTCGAGATTGATACACTTGATCTGGAAAGCTATGCCGGACTGCCTGCCTTATTGCCACTCTGGTCTGGCGCGGAAGCTGACCATTTGCCCACATTGGCCGAGACAGTTATTGACCCAACCCGGTTTTTGCAGCCTGCCGGGTTGCAAATGAGTGCAAACGGGGCGATCACGGCCAAAGATGATCCGAATAACCGGGTTGTCATGTTCTGGAACGTGCTGATTGCCGAAGGGTTGATCGAACACGATTACAGCCGCGCCGCGTCGCTCTTGGTTCGGCGTTTGTTGGATACGCAAGTGCAATCGCTCATACGGCATCGGGCGTTCCGTTCGGCTTATGACGCGCAATCGGGCGATGGCATTGGCGATCCTGATGATCTGGGCGGTGTGCTGCCGTTAAGCCTGTTTTTCAAATTTATTGGCGTGCGGATCGTGAGTGCCCGGCGGGTATGGGCAGGCGGCGTCTTTGCGCTGGAAATGCCCGTCACAATCACGCATTTGGGGATTGTAATCAAGCGCAGTGCTGATGGGACAATAGTTCGTTTCCCTTCTGGCTATGAAACCACTGTCGGCGCAGACTGGCAACTGATCGAGGATCGCACGGTTGAACCTGAACCTTTAGCACCTGCTCCGCCACCCGAACCAGCCGCACTTGAACGGGTGATCCCGGTAGAAGCGCAGCGCGATCCAACGATGGAAGTTTCGATCACCGGGATTGATTTCACGCCGCAGCCAGAAGACAAACCTGATGAGCCACCGCCGCTAACCTATAAGATTCCGGTACGTGGCCCAAAGAAAGGGGAATAGCCAGTTCGCTAGAAAAATGTCTTATCGTCCGGCACCGACTGAGCAATACCCGCTGGCAAGTGTTCCAATGCTTCGGGGCGGGCAGTCCCCAATAGAATTTGCAACTTGCTGCCATAGATGCTGTGAATACTTGTCAGGTCTTTGGTCATCGCCACAAAGTCGGCTTCGTTCACTTCGGCAGTTCCGGGGGTGTCGATAATCAGGAAAGCAGGGTGTTTGCCCAGGCCGTTCCGCACCTGTAAGAGCATCAGTGCCAGATGAAAGGCTACTTTGAATTTGACTCGTTCGCTGCGCGCCAGATCGTTGTGAGTGATCTGCATTCCGCCCTGACACAAGCGGATATAGCGTTTTTCGTCGATGATCACTTCTTCCAAATCGGGCACACCGAACTCTTTGGCAAGTGTGACCACTAACTTTCCCAACTGCGTGAAGATGTCCTGGTGCATCTCGAAAACAGTTTCATCGGCAATATTGGCGGCAGTTTGCAAAATGAGATGCCAACGCGCGGCGGTATCGACTTCATTTTGTTCGGCGTCCATTTCGGCGGCACTTTTACGAAGCTGCTCTAGCTGACCGTCAAGCTGACCTTTTCGGACTAACAGCGTTGCATAAGTCGTGTTGAAACCTTCGCGTGCCTGTTGAACCCCCGACTCTAGGTCTTTGCCCAACTGCATCGAGGCTTCACGACTGGTGGCAAGGCGCTTTAGTAAATCCGCCGAGTCGCGCTGCACTCGTTGAAACGTGCCGCGCAGTGACGAAGTATGCTGGTCATGTTCGCGCAAAATCGCCTTAATGTCGCCCTGAGTACGAGTACGCTGCATCGGCTGCGAACACACATGGCAGGTATGGTGCTGCTTTTCGAGTGTGAGCCGTTCCTGTGCAGCGACTTCGGCTTCACAGTGTGGGCAGCGGACAACGACGAGGCTATTGACGATGTACTCAACTTCGCCCTGTTCCTGGAGCGCCATTTTTTCACGCTCAACTTCCAAGATTTCGGCTTCAACCGCTTCGCGTTGGGCATCAAGCGTGGTTAATTGCTGACTGAACTGGTTTTGTTCGGCGATCAACGTCGCCCGTCGTTCGCGTTTTTGAACCAGTTCGTCTTCATCATCAAGCGGTGTCTGACCGTTTTCCATCATTGACTCAATGGCGCGGTTCACTTCGGCACTTTCGGCTTCAAGTGCCATAATCTGATCGGCCACGTTCGACTTGCGGCCACCGACTCGCGCCCGTGCCCGGCCATAGGCTTCTTTGGCGAAATCGGCCTGTACCTGAATTTCCGAGACAGTACGCGAATGCTCCACACCGAGCATCATCTCCAGAATCTTGCGATCCTGTCGCCCAAAACCTTTCGTCGGATCGATGATCAGGTGATCGTAAGAGTCGTCGTCAATGTGAATGGCGTGGGCATACGTGCGCCATGTAGTGCTGTGTGCGTGCAAATCGGGATCATCTTTTTCGGCGCT
>JBBSEU010000162.1:0-13481 GCA_038239365.1 Aggregatilineales bacterium | reverse complement strand
ATCCGGATAAACAGACATTATTAGACAAAATGAGACCACCAGGGAAATAGGGTGGCAGCTCGGACGAGATCAAGCTGGTCTTGGAGCCAGCAACAGCGCGTGAGGAGGGCGGCCTGAAGATCGTCAAGGGAGCGGAAATGTTGGTTGTAGAGGGGGTATCGGTCAAGTGCCAGAGATGCTCGGCGGGTTGAAGTTCAGGGGAATAGGGTGGCAGAAAGTCGGGAGGGAGGGCTGACGGCCAGTGTACTTTGGGAGAGGTATGCCAGCCAGCACGGTCCAGGATGAGTTCGGCATAAGCATCGGTGGTTGTTTTCAAGAAGTGAGCAAAATGGGTCAGTGCCACAGAAAAGATGGGAATGGATACAGTCGGCAGCAGCAGCCAGAAGTTACGTCCGGTGGCGGGTTGGACGAAGCCGTACAGATATAGCCATTCATAGCGTTGCTGAACCGGAATAACCGGTCGCTGTCCGGGCAACGCCCAGACCCGGCGCAGGATCGGCTTGAGACCGACGCGATGTTCATCCATCGCCCAGACTTCATAGCGATGACCGCGCGCCAAATGGGTCGACAGCCAGTGTTTTACTCCGTAAACGAACGTTTTTTATAAGCCGACTGCTCGGCGGCGTTCGCCTTCACGTGCCGCGGACGACCAACTTTGGGGCGAAACCCCAGTCGGCGCAGCATTTCCCAGCCACGTTGTGGGTATATCCGCCGTTTTAGCCGTTCGCTCATCCAAGCGGCCACCTGCACTCCGCTCCACACTTCGCCACGTTCTGCTGCTTCCTTCAAGATGTGTTTAAGCTGTTTTTGCTGATACACGCTCAGGCTCAACGTTCGTCCCCGATTTCCATGCCGCTGGTCGCCCATCCCCCCAGTTCCCTGCGCGTTGTAACGCTGTGCCAACTTGCGTATCCAATCCAGACTATAGCCCGTCACCGCGGCCACTGCCTCGCTTTTATGCCCGCTCGCTAGCAACCAGATGACCGGCCATTGACTCCGCTCAATTCCCCCCTGGCTGCTCCGATAGCGCTTCTCTATTGCTTCCAAACTTTGGTGTGCTTCTATTTTTAGGCGTCTCATTCCCTGAGTATACACCCGGATTTGGTATAACTATCTAATCCTGTAAAAAATTGTCGACTAAACTGAAATTTAATACTATGACGCTAGTTACAGGTATCTGTGAACGAGGGGTTCTGCCATGGAGATAACGGTACTCTGACGGGATCGGTAACTCTGCCGTGCTGATTGTTTGTGGTAGCAAAATGTACGCGGCGCAATTCACGGATTACTTTAGCGGTGTAAGAATCTCCGAGGTGGGCGTTGGTGAACAGCGCCCAATCCCAAATTGCTGCTGAGTCTCACAGCTTAAACCGGGTACATAGCGATTCGCCTGTATCCACGCCGTAAGCGGCCCCGGAACGAGTTTCCACAACATGAGCGATCCATCCGCTGAGGCCGTGAGCGCCTGTTGATTATCAGGCAGCAAGGTCACGCCTGTTACTGCGTTGGTGTGCCCCGTATAGCGACGAATCAATTGTTTGGTCTGGGTATCATACAAGAGCAATGCTGCATCATCCGAACCCGACGCGAAAAATCGCTGATCGGCACTGAAGGTCAATGCTGTAACCGCGTCCGTTTGATCGGTAAATTCCTGAATAGGTTTTCCACTGAGTGCATCCCACAACTTGACTTTTGCATCTTCACCACCACTGAGCGCGTAATGTCCATCGGAACTGAGCGCCGCCGCATTGATCGGTTCACTATGAGCCGTATCGATGCTCCACAACGACTTGAAATCGTTCAACGCCCAAAGTGCCAGCGACTTATCAGCGCCCGCAACCAGCAGCGTTTTTCCGGCACTATCCAGCGATAAGATCAGGGGAGTCGGGCTATTTCGCAGCGCCAGCGTTCGGACTTCGACGCGGGTTTGCAAATCCCAGATCGTCAGTTTTCCGTCATCGCGGGCGGTGTACAGCGTATGCGAATCGGGACTCATTACCATCGCCGTAATATTCTGTGTGACGTTCGGAGTGGTCTCGTTGAAAGTTGGCTGGGGGCTATTTGTCGAAACATCCCAAATCTTCAATTCATTGTAATCGGCAGTCACGACTGTTTTCCCATCGGGGCTGATCAACAGTGCAGTGGGCGAATTGTGACCGTCGCCAAAGGTTTGCAGGCGTCGCCCGGTTGCCGTTTCCCACAAAATGACCTGCCCGTCGTCGCCGCCGGAGAGTGCCCGTGTACCGTCGGCACTGACCGATAGCTGAACGGTAGCCGGATCGTGTGGATAAACCCGCCATTCAGCCAAACCGGGTTCAATATCCCATAGCCGCACGACGCCATCATCCTGCCCGGTGACAATTTGGTGTCCATCAGGCAGCCAGGCGGCGCTAAACAGGCCAAGTTTGCTGCTTTGGCGGCGCATCAATTCGCGTTCCAGCCGTATATCCCAAAGTCGCCATGTGGCATCTGAGGAAGCACTGAGTAAACGGTTTCCATCGGGCGAAAAATGAACAGCATTGACCCAATCCGTATGTCCTTGTAAACGATGAACGATATGCCCTTCCATGTCCCATATGAGGATCGTTCGGTCAGTGGAGGTTGAAGCGATCAAAGGTGCTTGCGGGTCATTCGAGACATCCACGCTCAGTACTTTAGCGTTGCCACCTTCAGTAAAGCGTTTGATGCGCTTGCCGCCTTGCACATCCCATATACTTATCGCACCATCCTCGCTCCCTGTAATGGCTAATTGGCCGTCCGCCGTAAAAACTGCTGCATTGATGGGTGTTCTTGAATCTTCCTCATAGAGAACCTGAAAATAGTCGCCTGTCTCAATATTCCACTTGACGAGATTCCCATTGGTTGAGGCCGATATGACGTAGTCTTCCTGTGGGCTGAACCCGACAAAGGTAATATTAGCGGTGCTTTTGGTAAAACGCTGTTGAACGTTTCCGTCGCTTAGAGTCCATAAAAAGATCGAGAAATCAGTTGAGCCGGAAAGTAACCGCTGTCCATCACGACTCAGAGCAAGGCGGGTGATACGTCCCAATTGCTGCGTTAGCCGCCATTTGACATGCCAGGAAGCCGTTTCCCACACCACAATTGACCCATCGGACGAAGCGGAGACGGCTACCCGTCCATCGCGGCTAATGGCGATAGCGTTGATCGCCTTGTGCTGCTCACTCAACAGCTTTCGGGTACCTGCGGCAAAGCCAATCTCGAACAAATCGCGCTCTAACTGTGGGAGCGGTTTAGGCAGCATTGTGTTGGCTTCCAGTGCCAGCGCGACTCCCAAATCCTGCTGCCCTTCCGCCGTTACCTGCCGAGCCGAGGCGCTCAGTCCCAATGCGCGCGACTCAAGGGCGCTCCGATCAGAGGTTGCCCGCGCGACGATAGCCGTGGCCGCGTTATCAGCGGCAATCACACGCTGCTGTTCGCTGCGTATGCCGAACAAGCCCGCCAGAATCGCCAGAGTTGTCGAGATAATCACAGCGGCACTGGCAAGCGTCGTCAGGAGTCGATTGCGCTGCGATTGCGCTTGCCGACTGCGCGCGATGAATTCGATGTGCAGCGGGGTTGGCGGCGGGTCTTTCGTCCCGGCCTGAGCCAGCCACGTTTCAGCTTCGGTGAGTTCGGCACCGCGCATCAGGAAACTGGCGTGCTTGTGTTTCTGTTCCCACTCACGGGCATCACCGAACAGTGCCGTGTGTGTATGAACATAGTCCAGATCGGTGAACAGCGCGTCTTTAACCGTTGCGATCCGAGCCGCGAAAGTGGCTGGATCGGTGAAGAAAATCCAATTGAGCCGTGCCAGTGCCAGCCAATTCTGGCGGGCAACTTCAGTCAAATTGCGTTCGGCAAACAAGGCCAGCAGATTCGAATCCAGCACTCGCGCTTCAAGTGCCGCATACATGGCGCTGTCTGTCGCGGGTGTCAAAACAATCGGAATCAACCGTTTACCTGACTCGCGCGCGTGGGCAAGTTCCAGATGGCAAACCGGAGAGGCCAAATACTCCGGGCTAATGACTAAGATCGTATTGTTAGCACCTTCGATTCCCGCGCAAATTTCCGCCCACCAATCGGCAGTGGGCGGGATGGCTTGCCAGTCAACCCACAGATCGCAACCAGCGGCTTTAAGTGCTTCCGCAAAGCTTAAGACAAACGTTTTATTGAGACGGGAGTAACTGATGAATACATCGCCCAAACGTCACCTCAACAATACCTAAATCTAAACGCCGATCACCTCATCACCCGCCACGACGAACACCCGATCCCCAAGTCTTGGCCGGATCGCTGCCGTACCGGTGAAGCTGCCAAACGCGGGCAAGACAGCCACGTGCGCGCCGAACCAGAAGCACGGCAGTTTGATCGTTTGTCTGCCAGCGCCGTTCAAGACCGCACCCGGATGTAAATGTCCGGCCAGTGTGTAACCTTCGGGTGATGGTGTGGGGTGATGTTGCAATGCAAATGGCGCGATCAAGTGTGGTGCATCGACACACGTCATACGCCACTCAGACGGCGGATCACCCGCCCGTTCATCGTGATTGCCGCGCACCAGCACTATTTCTAAGTTGGGATGAGTCGCCCGCCACGCGCTGAACGTTTCAATCGTGCTTTGGGCGCGGCTGGCTTTGGTGTGCAAGAGATCGCCAAGCAAGATCAATTGACGGGCGTTCGTGCGTGCGATGATCTGGTCAAGTCGCGCCCTATCGTCTTCACTGCTTTCAGGGATCGCCATTGCCGCCGCGCGAAAGGCCGCCGCTTTGCCCCAGTGGGCATCAGCCACGAACAAAGTGTTCAGGCGCGGCCAATATATCGCTCGTTCTGGCAGCAGGATCAGTGACTCGTTGTGCAGATCGATTTGGAGATCGCTCATTTTCGCGTCCTGGTTTTCGTGTCGGCGGCGCGCTCCAATTGTAGCTGCATTTTCTTAACGCGATCCGATAGCTTTTCAAAGCTGATCGTGTCGCGGAAACCTTCGACCCACAGCGGAAAAGCGAACGGCGTCACGCGCGGCACATCGATCATCGTAACGATTCCGGTGCTGAAGCGTTCCAGCGCATGACCGAGGCGGCTACGCTCCAACTGCCGTTCGATCACTTCGCGCTGGGACTGACCGAGCAGCAAATTACCCGGATCGTAACGGGCGAACACGTCATAGAGTAATCCACTTGACGCCTGTAATTGTTTGGTGGTCTTGTGACTGCCCGGATAACCCTGAAACACCAACCCGGCAATGCGCGCGATCTCTCGAAACTGGCGGCGCGACATTTCCGAGGCGTTCAGGCTGGCCGGGATGTCGTGCAGCAAGTGTTGAGTCGAGAACAACCCGGCCTCAATCGCATCCTCAAGCGGTGCAGGATCAGGTGAGAGCAGTTCAAAGCCGTAATCACTGACCGCCAGGTTGAACGAAATGGGCACAAGCTGCCCAATCCGATAGGCAAACAGCGCGGCCAACCCTTCGTGAACGAGCCGCCCCTCAAATGGGTAAAAGAACAGATGATAGCCGTCGCGCGTTTTGGCACGTTCGATCAGTAGCTCGTCCGGCGCGGGGATTTTTGACCAGCGCGCCTGCAATTCCAAAATCGGTTGAACGGCTTGCATCTCCGAGCCTTCAAACAGGCCGAGCCGTGCCTGATCAAGTCGGGTACGCACTGCTGCTGCTAATTCCGTCGAAAAGGACATGCGGCTGCCACCCCAGCGCGGCACGATCCCGGTTTTGCCTGTCGCACGGCGCACCCAGACCACCATTTCGCGCAGACGCACGAACTCGACGATCTTCCCGGCGAAGATAAATTTATCGCCGGGGCGCAGGCGCGCTACAAAGGATTCTTCAACATGCCCAAGCGATCCGCCTTTGAGATATTGCACGCGCAGCGACGCATCACTGACAATCGTGCCGATGCTCATGCGGTGGCGGCGCGCGATCTGTGTATCGGTCACGATGTATTTATCCCCTTGAACAGCCACACGCGCATATTCAGGATAATTTCGCAACGCCTCACCGCCGCGTGTGATGAAATCCAGCACCCACGCCCATTCATCATCCAGCAAATCGCGGTAGGCATACGTCGTGCGGACTTCAGCGCGTAGTTCGTCGGAGCGGAAGCCGCCCCCCAACGCCACTGTTACGGCGTGCTGCACCAGCACATCCAACGGACGCTCAAACGGTAAACGCGACTCGATATTGCCCGCCCGAATCGCATCACGAGCAGCGGCCACTTCGATCAATTCAAAGGCGTGAGTCGGCACACAGGTGATCTTGCTCTCCGCGCCGGGTTGGTGGCCGCTGCGCCCGGCACGTTGCAGCAAGCGCGCCACACCCTTTGGACTGCCTACCTGGATCACGCTGTCTACCGGGGTGAAGTCCACGCCCAGATCGAGACTCGATGTGCAAACGACACAGTGCAAACGGCCATCACGCAAGCCCTGTTCCACCCAATCGCGCGTCGCCCGTTCCAACGAACTGTGATGCAGGGCGATGATCCCCGCCCAGTCTGGTCTGGCCTCAAGCAATGCCTGATACCACAGTTCGGCCTGTGCGCGCGTGTTGGTGAAGACCAGCGCCGTATTGCCCGAATCGATCCGCTGAATCACTTCGGGCAGCAGCTTCGTACCCAGATGGCCTGCCCAGGGGAAACGTTCCATCGTTGGCGGGATGATCGACTCAACTTTAAGTGGTTTCGGCACATTGGCCTGAATCAGGCGGCCAGATTGATTGGTGCCAAGCAGAATCGCCAGTGCCGTTTCCAGATTGCCGAGTGTGGCCGAGAGTCCCCACGTTCGCAGCCCTGGACGCCAGTGCCGCAGCCGGGCTAAGGCCAGTTCAGTCTGCACCCCCCGTTTGGAAGCAGCCAACTCGTGCCACTCATCGACGATCACGGCGCGCAAATCACGGAACAGATCGGCGGCATCGGCGCGCGTGAGCAAGAGTGACAGGCTTTCGGGCGTGGTGATCAGAGCAGTAGGCAGGCGTTTACGCTGCTTGTTGCGGATCGTCGCTGAGGTATCGCCTGTTCGTGATTCGAGTTCCCAGGGGATGCCCAGATCATTGAGTGGGGCGCGCAGTGCATCTTCGGTATCGGCGGCCAGTGCCCTCAGCGGAGTGATCCATAACACACGCAAAGGCGGCGGGTTGAGGCTCGTCCAGCGCGACTCATCCGGGTTTTCGGCGATCCATTCCAGAAGCGGACCAAGCCAGGCAGCGTAGGTTTTGCCCGTCCCGGTGGAGGCATGTACCAGTCCACTTTCGCCTGCTAAATAGGCCGACCACGTTTCGTGCTGAAATGGAAAAGGGGTTCGCCCCCGCCGTTTGAACCAATCCAGAATGACCGGGAGCGAACCCTCAGGCTTTTGCTTTGCCATTTTTGCGCGGGGAAACGTTCTCTAGTATTGGGGATGCCGGGAATTTTTGATAGTCCTGCAAAATGGCGGTCAGGCTCAGCAAATCAGCACCACTCTTTTCAATGATCTCTAACAATTTGTGAGATTCTTCGGGGGTCAGAGCGGCAGCCGGATCGTTGACGTTGTCTTTGAGCATCTCGATTGACCCCATAATCATGCTGATCCGTCCGCGCATGTCGTGTGCCAGCGTCAAAACAAACTGATCAGGCAGCATATCGAGCATTTGCTGACGGTGTTCTTCGCTTGAGACCGGGTGCATAAATGGTTTCCTTTTGAGAGGATTATAGCGTGAATACGGTTAATAATGTGTCCCTCATCGTCCCTCATATAAAAATTTTCAAATTGCGGGGTTCTCATTCGGCAGCAGTGCGCGGATCGTTTCCAGCGAGTCGGCTTCCTGAATCGGCTTATCGGTGCGCCAGCGCAGGATACGCGGAAAGCGTACCGCTATTCCTGACTTGTGGCGCGTCGAGCGTTGAATACCTTCAAAGGCCAGTTCAAAAACGAGTTCCGGCTTGACGGTACGAACGGGGCCGAATTTCTCTACCGTGTTGCGCCGCACAAAATTATCCACCTGTCGAATTTCAGCGTCGTTCAGGCCGGAATAGGCTTTCGCAAAGGGCACAAGCTGGCCGTTATCCCACACGCCAAAGGTGTAGTCGGTGTACAGACTGGCGCGTTTACCGGTGCCACGCTGCGCGTAAATCAGCACGGCGTCAATCGTGAACGGGTTGACCTTCCACTTCCACCAATCGCCACGCACGCGCCCGACACGATAGGGCGAACTGCGCCGTTTGATCATCAAGCCTTCGACGTTTTGATCGCGGCCACGTTCGCGCGCTTCGGCCAATATTTCCCACGAGTCGGCCTCAACTGTCGGTGAAAGCAGGAGTTGCTCCCGATTGACCGCTTGAACCAATGTTTCCAATTGACCACGCCGCCCCGAAAGAGGCTGCTCTCGAACATCGACGCCGTCCTGTTCCAACAGATCGTAGGCCATGAAGATAACGGGAACATCACTCAGGATTTTTTTGCCAAGCGTTTTGCGCCCGATCCGGCGTTGAAGCTGCGCGAAGGGCATTACCGCACCGTCTTTCCAGGGCAATACCTCACCATCGATCACCGTGCCGTTGGATAGATGCGCCCCCAGATCGGCCAACTCCGGGAAGCGTTCGGTGATCAGTTCTTCGCCGCGTGACCAGATCGCCACGTTTCCGGCGCGGTGGATGATCTGCGCGCGAATGCCGTCCCACTTCCATTCGGCCTGCCATTCCGCGATCTCCCCCAACGGCGCGGGCGACTCCTCAATCGGAAAGGCCAGAAAGAATGGATAAGGCCGACTCAGATCGGCGTCACTGGTTTCAGTTGCCAGCAGTGCCGCGTAAAAATCCGGCGTTGGCTGCCAGGTGCCCATCAGCCGATGCGCGATCACCTCAGCATGAACACCGCTGACCGCTGCCAACCCCCGAATCAACAACAACTGCGAAACACCGACTCGAAAGCCGCCAGTGATCAGTTTGTTCCAGACGAACCGCTGTTGACCGTCGAGTTCTGCCCAGGCGTTGAGCATTGACGCACGCTGCTCATCTTCGCTCAATGCCTTGAGCGGCATCAATCGTTCTTCGATCCAGTAGCGCAAGGAGCGATCACTGAACGCACCAGACGGTGGTAGTAGCAGCGCAATCGTTTCAGCCGAATCGCCCACTGCGTCGTAGGATTCATCGAACAACCAATCGGGCAATCCGGCGGCTTGAACTGCCCAGGCGCGTAACTTTGGCGCGCTCACCAACTGCTTGAGTCGTCGCCCGCTCAGAAAGAACAACGCCCAGGCCGCATCATCCGGCGGCGCAGCGCGCAGATAACGGGCAATCGCCTCGACTTTCTCGTTGGTTTTGGTCGTCTCGTCCAGCGCCGTATACAGATCAGCGAAGGCTTTCATCGATTCAGACTCCGATAGTTGAAAAGCAAAAAGCCCTCATCCCCTGGCTCCGAGGGAGAGGGGTTGGGGTGAGGGCTTTGACGTTAACGCTCCGTATCCTGATCGTTATCCAACAGCGGTTTACCCGTCACGATGTCGATGTTCAGGGTACGCCCCATTTCTGCGGCCTGCCTGCCCACCAACTCCGACTTTTCGCGCACGATCTGATCGGCGTCGTTAAACGTCAGGCCGTGTTTGAACGATAACACATAGGCAGCGGCGTTTTCGGCTATCATTTCGTAGGTCAAGGCCAGACCGGGCATGTGATCGCGCAAGCTGTCGTTCTCTTTGAGTCCCATCTCTTTTTTCAGCGTTGCCGTGTCACGTTTCCAGACGCCACGCCGCATCGTGTTCGTGATCTTGCCAAACAGCGGGGAAGCGGGCGGAAACAGCAGTGACCGTTGAAACTCGGCAACGAACCATTTGCGCGTCTGAACGCTCAGGATACGAGAAGCGATCCATTCATCCGTGTCGCCCTTTTTGCGGTAGAACTCGATGACCGCTTCAATCACACGATCCGGGTTTTTGCCAACGACTTGTGCCAGGAGGCCATCGGGATCGACGCGCGCTTCATCGACTACGACGCCCGCCTTTGCCAGAAAGCGAAGGATGCGATCCCGGAGTCCGGTTTCGGCGTCCATGCGCTGCGTGATGATGTACAACTCCTCGGCATTGGCAAATTCCATTTTGTACTTTTTGCCATCGCTGGCGGTATAAAGCAGTTTTACATACGGTGTGTAAAGCTGATCTTCTACCTTTTCATCACTTTGCTTCCGTCGCGCTTCAGATTTTTTAATCCGTTTTTTGAGTTCTGCCCAAAATCGTCCCGGATGGCTTTTGGGGTGAGCGACACCGACAATCCAATCCTGGACAGCGTAGTACCGTTTGCCTTCAACGTCGTGATAGGCAAGTGGAAACGATTCCCAGCCAGGATTTTCGGGTTCGTCAGGTTTGCCAGCGGCTACGATTTCGGGGAGCGGGCGCTGATCGGGTGAATGATCATCAGCGTTTGGAAAGGACAGCGGATTCAGGGTAGAGTCGATCACTGTGTTACCTCCACTTTAGGTACACCACGCCTCTGGCTGTTATCGCAGCGCAGGGGCACTTAAATAAATTGGACGCGATCAGTATAACATGGTTTTTTCAGTGGTGTCAACAAGCAAAATTCCAGGCCAGGAATAAATTTTCAGGTACATCTTCACCGGTTCCCACTCTCTCCCAAACCCCTTAACAGGGGTTTTGGGAGAGTGGGACAGCGAACAGGTTTGGGAGTGGGAGAGTGCGGGAGAGTGAGTGGGAGTGTACGGGAGAGTCAGTGGGAGAGGTGGGAGTGTTTTGGATCATTCAGAGTGGGAGAGCTGGTTGGGGATTGACAATAACAAGTATCCGTAGTACATAGAATATACCGAACAAATGTTCTAGAGTGAGTACATGAAGCACCGAAATACGTATCGGTATGAGGTTGCCCAGCAGCGACGGCGTGAGCGCAGTTTTTCTGAAAAGAAGGCGCGGCAGATTATCGCCGCCATCGAAGCTGGACGGAGCCTGTATCAGGCCGCGCATGAGTCCGGTGTGCCTGGCTCGGCAGTGCGCCGCTGGCTGCTGGCCGGGCGGGATGCGGTTGAACTGGATGAGGGCGTCGGCTGGTTTACAGTGCAGGTAGATCGGCTGCGGGCGCAAAAAGAGGGTCAAATTCTGGCGGCACAACGGGCGATTATTGACGCAATGGCTCAGGGCAGCTACTTCGCGGTGGCCTGTCGTGCGGTGGGCGTGCGGCCAGCGACAGCCCGCAGCTGGCTGGGTATGGGGCGCAAGGCGATTGATCCTGAGTCGGTGCTGGGGGTGCAATGTGAGCCAAAGGAGGCGTATAGCGAGTTTGTATGCGATTATGAGGCGGTGAGCGCAGTGGTTGAGGTGAAGATGGTGGCAGGGTGGGTGCAAGAAGCTGAGAAGGATTGGCGGGCGGCACAGGCCTTTCTGGAACGGCGTTATCCAAAGCGATGGGCCAGGCAGGATGAGCCAGTGCTGGCGGTTGCGCCGATTCAGTTGGCGCTCAGTTGGGACGAGGCGACTGACGACACGTCGCACTGAGTCCGCTTTGCAGCGGATGTTAAAAGCGCGGCGTAGTTGTCGTATCAGCCCTCAGGTGTCAACGTATCCACATCGCCTTCTGCATCTTCCGGTTCCCCGGCGAAGCGCGTCTCCACGATTCGGGCGTCGAGTCCCTGTTCCTGCAACCAGCGCACCACAACCGCCGTGTAGCCATGTGTCACCCAGACGTGTTCCGCGCCTGTCGCCTTGATGGTGGACATCAGTCCCGGCCAATCAACATGATCGGACATGACGAAACCGCGATCCACCGATCTTTGCCGCCGTGCGCCGCGAATCCGCATCCAGCCCGACGCGAAGCCGGTACTGACCGCCCCGAATTTTCGCATCCAGGGCGTGGCGTGTGCCGAAGGCGGCGCGACGATCAAGGCTTGTGACCAGTCGGTTTTACCGAGCGCGCCAACATAGGTGGTTGGTGGCAGCGCGATACCCGTCTCTCGATAATCGTTGGTCAGGCGTTCTACCGCGCCATGCGTATAGATCGGGCCAATGGACGCATCAACCCCCGCTAACAACCGCTGCGCCTTGCCAAGCGCATACCCATAGATGATGCTGGCCTTTTTCGCCATCTGATTGGCACGCCACCACGCATTGATCGACTCGAATACCTCAGCTTGTGGCGGCCAATGATAGATCGGCAGCCCGAACGTCGATTCGGTGATGAAGGTATGGCAGCGCACTGGCTCAAAAGGCGCACACGTCGGATCGGGTTCGATCTTGTAGTCGCCAGAGGCAACCCATACTTCGCCGCGATGTTCCACGCGCACCTGTGCCGAACCGAGGATATGCCCGGCGGGGTGCAGCGACACACGCACATCGTTCAGCAAGAGCGACTCGCCATAGGCCACTGATTTGATGATCGCCTCGTCGCCCAGCCGGGTACGCAGAACTCGTTCGCCATCGCGGGTGGTCAGATAGCGATTGCTGCCGCGCCGCGCATGATCGCCGTGTGCGTGTGTGATTACCGCCCGTTCGACAGGCCGCCAGGGATCGATGTAAAAATCTCCGGCTTCACAATACAAACCCGCCTCGGACAGCCGAAGCAAACCAGATGATGTTGGCATAAACTCTCGATAGTCAACCCACTAACAGACCAGCCCGCGCCAGCCAGTTCAGTGTATGATCCAATTCCGTGCCGAGCATTTGCCGCAAGCGTTTTGGATCGGTGATCGGTTCGCCGTGATCTTCAACACCGATCATCCCTTCGGCTACCCACCCGGCCATGATTTCGATCAGCGCCGCCTGATCCTGTGTGCCATCCAGACACAGCAGCAAGCCGCGACTGACATTTTCCAGCCGCGTCGCTTCGTGATAGAGGTTGCTCACCTGGGGGCTGCGTTTGGCCTGAGCGCGGGCATAGGCGCTGGCAATCGGGCGCTCACTGATCGTCAAAACACGTTCCTGCAGGTAGCTGTGCAACTGAACCAGGCTCATGCTGTAGCAAAAGGCTTGTAGCAAATTGGCCGCCAACGTTTGCCGATCTGCCGCCAACGTATCCGCTTCGGGAACATCGTACACGCGCTGCCGTGCCGTATCTAACAGATCGTTGAAGGCGATAGTACGCGGCGCGATCTCAGCCAGATAGAGCAGTGCTGCTTTGCTGACCGGGTGATTGGTAGCAAAGGCGGCTTCATCGTTCGACTGGAACTTTTCAAGTGTTGTGCCCTGAATATCGGGCGTTTTGCTGGTTGGGCGCAGTGTCGACCCAATAAACAATTTCGTCACCGGTTCGGCGCTCAACTGGCGATTGATCATCACCGATTCGTGGCACAGGATCGTTTGCCGGAACGTCCGATTCCGCACGTAATCCATGTACTGTTCCATCTCGATAGGGCTGTTGGCGATCTTGTACAGATGCTCACGCACGCTCTCGGATAAATTAGTCGGCATGACCATCGGAAACTCGGCTTCGGCCACATATTGAAGGCCATAGCGTTCGGCGTGTTCGATGAACTGGTAAAAATAAACCGGATCGTTGAATTCCTCAAGT
>JBBSEU010000161.1:0-13521 GCA_038239365.1 Aggregatilineales bacterium | reverse complement strand
TGGGGCGCACCTTTCCAGCGCAGCACGCCCGTGTTGTACTACAACAAGGATGCCTTCAAGGAAGCAGGTCTCGATCCTTCAAAAGCACCGCAGACCATTCAGGAAATGGCCGATTACGCCAAAAAACTGACAAAGGCTGATGGCAGCCGTTGGGGCATCGAAATCCCATCAGATGGTTTCCCATACTGGTTGTTCCAGGGCTTCGCTATTGGCGCGGGTCAAAATCTGGTCGGTGATGCCGCCAACAAAGTCTTCTTCAACACGCCCTCAACCGTCGAGGCGCTGCAATACTTCGCTGATCTTTCAGCCAAGCAGAACGCCATGCCGAAGGGCGTCATTGTCTGGGGCAACACCCCAACCGACTTCACCAGCGGCAAAGCGGCCATGATCTATCACACGACTGGCAGCCTGACAAACATCCTCAAAAACGCCAAATTCGATGTGGGCGTTGGTTTCCTGCCAGCGGGTAAGAAGGGCTTCGGCGCTCCAACGGGCGGCGGCAACCTGTATATCCTCAAGTCGTCTCCGGCGGATAAACAGGCCGCTTCGTGGCGCTGGATTCAATTCCTGACCAGCGCGCAAAAGCAGGCCGACTGGACAGTTGCGACGGGTTACATCGCATCGCGTCAGTCCGCCTGGGAAACCGACACTCTCAAGACGCTGGTCAAGACCAGCCCGCAGTACGCCGTTGCCCGCGATCAACTCCAGTATGCCGCCAAAGAACTGGCGACACATCGCGGCGCGGACATTCAGAAGATTTTCGGTTTGGCCGTACAATCGGTGATCACGGGCGATAAGACGCCGCAGCAAGCTCTTGATGATGCTCAGAAGGCCGCCGAAGGTCTGCTGGCCGAATTCAAGGACTGATGTTAAGTTGCCGGGGACTCAAGTCCCCGGCATAAAAGGGTTGCTAAAGGACACACCTATGACCACCGTTGACAGCCACACCAACCTATCCTCACAAGCGGCAGTCAACGCGCCCGGCGTGCGGCGAAACAGAACATGGCAACGGGTGCTGCCCTATCTGCTGGTTCTGCCGACGTTTTTGTTTATACTCACCTTCACACTCTGGCCGACGGTTAGTTCGGTCATTCAGAGTACGATCAAGACCGGCTCGACAGTACGCAGCGAATCGCGCTTTGTCGGCCTGCAAAATTACCTCGATTTATTTAATCCCAACGTCGAGATCGGTCAAACGTTCCCGCGCGTTTTCGCCAATACGCTCGTTTTCGTAATCGTTACTGTGCCAGTAAGCATCATATTGGCGTTCTTTTTGGCGCTGCTGCTCAACCGCAAAATGCGCGCGATTGGCTTCTTTCGGTTTGCATTTTTTTACCCAGTAGTTATGCCCCTGATCGGTGCGGCCAGTGTGTTCGCCTTCATCTATGCCGATAACATTGGGCTGGCAAATACTGTCTTGCGCGGACTTGGCATCCCAACGCACGCCTGGATTGGCGATGCGACCTGGGCGACAATTGCCGTGATGATCGTGGCAATCTGGAAACAGACCGGATTTTATATGATCCTTTATTTGGCCGGGCTGCAATCATTGCCCACCGACGTTTACGAAGCGGCTGATCTGGATGGCGCATCCACCTGGAAGAAAATTCGGAGCATCACCCTTCCACTGTTGAGTGGGACGACCCTTTTTGTGCTGACCACTGCCGCCGCGAACGCTTTCCAAACCGTTGATCAATTGTATGCGTTGGGTGAGGGTGCGCCCGCTGACCGCAGCAATTTGATGCTCTATTTCGTTTTCCAGCGGTACAACGAACGCGCTAATACTGGCTACGTCAACGCGATCACGGTCATTTTATTGGTAATCCTGCTCGGTTTTACCTTGTTCAACTTTTTGGTGTTGGAACGCCGTGTCTACTATGAAAACTAAACGGACAAGCTGGCTCAATCGACTGGCGACATTTGGGTTGTTTATATTGGCTTTATTCTGGTTGGTGCCGCTCATCTGGACAATTCTGGTCAGTATTCGCCCGCCTGATGAGTCGATTGTGCAGGGCAATATTTTCTTTGGCACTCGGCTCACGCTCGAAAACTTCCAGGAGACGTTTCAAATTGTCGATTGGAAACTTGGCTACATCGCTACGCTAACGTTCGTGTTCGGCGTGCTGGCCGTGCAGCTTGTGACGATCACGTTAGCGGGTTATGCCTTCGCGCGCATGAAATTCTTTGGCCGCAATGCTCTGTTCACTCTGATTCTCGTTCAGATTATGATCCCCTCTGCAATATTGCTCGTGCCGAACTTCACGACGATTCGTACACTTGGCCTGTACGATACGAAGCTGGCTTTGATGCTCCCCTATTTTGGCTCAGCTTTCGGAACGTTTTTGATGCGCCAGGCATTCCGGCAAGTGCCGCTTGATTTGGAAGATGCGGCGCGTATGGACGGCTGCAACTGGATCGGCATTTTGCGACACGTCTATTTGCCGTCCTCGATCCCGACGCTAACCGCGTTCAGTTTGCTATCGATCACCGCTCGCTGGAACGAATTTCTGTGGCCGCTCATGGTCACACGCAGCAACGACAATCGCCCGATTGCGGTGCTGCTTGCCCAGGTATTGCGAACCAACGAAGTCGGCGCGCTTTATGGTCAGATTATGGCTGGGGTGCTAATTGTGATCGCAACGCTGCTAATTCTGTTTATCATCTTTCAGCGGCAGTTCATCAACAGCTTTTTGCAGTCCGGCATCAAATAGCGCACTCCACAGATAATTTTGCTTGCTCAACGTCAGGTAAGCGACGGTTGAGCGTCGATAAACGTTGTCTGACCGTTGATCAAGAACTGACCAATTTAGCAGTATGCTAAGCAGTATTAACCAGGCTGTCGCAATCGGAGGTTATGATGAATCGATTCCATCGATCAATTATTATGCTGCTGAGCTTTATACTACTTTTGGGCGCGTCTCAATCGGCACAGGCACGCCCAAATGCAATTCAGTGTGGGCCTTACGTGCAACCAGGGATTTGTTCACCTGCCCTTCACCTCGGTGATTCAGTCGTGATTCGGCAGGGAGTCCCGTTCATCTGGCTGCGCGAGGTCCCAAGTTCTAACGGAACTGTAGTTAATACGGTGTTTGCGTGGAGCAATGCCAGCCTGCGCGTCATCGGTAGAGACGGGCACTGGGATGGTTATCAATCCTGGTATGTTGTTGCTCTCGTGTCCGATCCCTTAAGGGGCGGTTGGGTGGAGCAGGCTTCGTTAAAAAATGCACTTGACCCGATCATCCCCACAGTGCCGCCCGCAACCCCCAACCCGTCAGGAAAGCCATTGTGGCAAGTGCCGATGACGGCAAGTCTCAACCAATCTGTGCCTTTCGCCTGGTTACGAACAAGCCCATCCTCTTCTGCTCCAACCGGATTGACTATCTACCCAGGGGCGACATTTACAGTGTTAGGTATTCCTAATCCCGTCTATGACGGCGTGCAGTGGTGGTGGTATGTTGAGGCCAGGATCATGCGGGGAACAATTTACGGTTGGCTTGAACAGTCATCAATCAGACCCCTTGCCACGCAGCCAACGGCCACAGCACCGAATGTACCTGTCACCACAACCACAACTGCCGCTTTCCAGACCTTTGAAAGTGGTTATATGATCTGGACAGCCTTTGACCAGCAAATTTACGTATTTAATGGGAAAAACTGCGGCACTTTTGGCGGCTATCCGATCTCAAGTTATGAGACCTTGCCCGATAACCCTGTTACAGAACCAGCGCCGGATGGCCTTGTGAAGCCAATTCGCGGTTTTGGTCGGGTGTGGGGTAATTTTACGTGGATACGGCAGGGATTAGGGTGGGCGACACAATCCGAACAAGGATATACAGCAACCGTTGTGAAAAATGGGCTGTCTATGCAAATTACCCTGCCTGATGGCCGAACAATTCACATCCTGCGAAGTACCTGGAATTTCTAGTCTAAATCCGTCGTCTGCTGACACGGCGACGGTCTCTAACCCTGAAAATGGGCTATATGTGATAGCAACTTGTGAGCCATCGGCATAGAGTATTAAGGGTTTTTTCACACATTGAGCAGATTGTGAAACAATTCCTTAATTCTTTTTGGGCAGATTTCCCCTGTTTACAGGTTTTTGCATCTTGCATTGCTTTCAGATTGTGAATATACTGTTATCAATAGATTAGAAAAAGTAACCAATTTTAAACGTATACTTAGTACCGCCCGCCCACAAAGCGGGCTTTTCGTTTATTATGGCCGAACGATGAAGCCGTTCACCCGAACGTACAGGATCGCCGCAGCCATCAACATCACCACCACTCCGTAGGCTACGATCAGTGTCCGAATCCGCGCCCCGCGTACAATTCGTGGTTTACCAAATCGCCACCCCAGCAGGTAAAAACGATTGGTGAGTATCAGGTTATAGGCATAACCGCGTGCCGCTTGAATACCCACCAGCAGAATCGCCAGGTAAGCCGCCCACTCAATCCGATGCAAAAAGCCGAGTGTAGTACGTATATCTGGCGGCAAAAGGCGCAGCAGCCCGGCAAAAATGACCTGCACAATCACTACGATCAACAGAATTGTTTGCAGCCAGCCGATTATTGCCTGATCAAGCACTGCGCGGCGTTCATTAGCATCCATCGTTTCGAGCGATGCGCTCAGCGGTTTAAGATATAACGCACGCACCGGGCGCAGAATCAACGCCTCGTACATAGCCCTACTTCTTACTGCTCTTTCCGCTCTTGTCATCTTCATTGTCGCCGGGACGCATCCCCCGGAAGGTGAAGCGCGAAGCAAGGGTACTCATTAAAGTCAGCTTGACAGCGGGTTTGGCCTCGGTCTTTTCGTCCCAGGCGTTCTTGCGCCGATCCAGCAGCCATTTTTCGCGCTTCTCAATCGCATCGGCGAAGGCTTCTGCGATGAGCAGATCATCATCGGCCAGCAGCGTATCTCGAATTTCGTCCAGCGTATTGATCAAGGCTTCGACGGCCTGCACGGTACGTTCGCGGTTGCCATTCATCACAGCAGCCGCATCTTCGGCACCGAACTGTTCGAGGCCAAGCGTGCTGAGCGTGAACAGTGGATTGCCTAATCGTCGTAAATCTTCCCAGGCGTTATTGCCATTGAGCGTGCGGAACAGTGCCAGATTCGCCAACAACGGCAGGGCTTCCATCGAAGCTACCATGCCATCGTGTTCTGACGGATCGGTGAAGTGGATCGACATACCGAGCAGTTCACCCAGATCGGAGACAAGCTGGATCGCCTCACCGCGACAATTCACCGCTGGGGACAGGATTAGCGTTCCTTTATCGAACAGATCAGCGTGGGCACTCTCCGTATCGGTTTTCGGATCAAGCAGGTAGGCCGGGTTCAGAATCGCCGTTGCGCCAACCATATAGGCCGTCACTTCACCGTCTTTGTCGTGTGGCAGCCACTTTGTCGCCCGCTCAATCGCGCGTTCCTTTAGTGGCGAAAAGTCCACAATCACTGCGCCCGCTTTCAAATCTGGCGCAATCGCTTCATATAGATCACTATACAAGCTGTTACGCGCGGTCAGGATCACCAGATCGGCGCGCTCGACAGCACCACCCGGCGAACGTACTTCCTGGTCTATCGCTTCCATCTTGCGCGCGAGTCGCATTACATCGTTAGATTCGTCGCTGCCCGTGATCACAAATTGATGCTGCGCGCCGGGCGTCTTCATATAGCGTTTGAGTGCCAGCCCAATCGACGTACCGAGTCGCTGCAAACCGATGATGGTCAGGTTAATAGTTGCCATAATCTTTTTCTCGTTTCGGACTGATCAAGTTCAGATGAGCAGCAAGCCAAATCTGAACTTGCTGCTCCACTGTTGGGAGTATATACGAGGGGTTACTTCTTTTGGTTCGGTTCGGTCAGCGTTTCGTCGGGCTGGCCGTTACTGTCCTTATCGACTTCGACAGTCAAATCGCCTTTGCCGTCCCACTTGGCGTAGTTGATGTAAGCCGTTGCGCCAACCGCCAGTTCAATACCATCGTGCGTGAAGATTTGCTCGGTATCTTTGTCAATGCGCTGCACTTCCAGGCCATATACGGCGGGCTTCGTGCTGCCGAGTGTGTTCACACTCAGTTGGCCTTTATCGGTGTCCAGCTTGACGTTCACGATACCGTCTTTGTCGAGATCGAAGCCCTGGACGAAGAAGGCATAGTCCGCACCGTTTTGCTCCACGCCAATGCTGATGTCTGGCGCTTCGGAACTACTCGGTTTGTAGGACAAAGTCTTACCATCGGGAGAGAAAACCATCGCATCCGCTTCGCCCGGCTGCAACTTGATATTATCGATCACCATATCATGGCCGGGGCCAATCATTGCCACACGCACGATCTCCTGTGCCTTGAGTGCAGAGCCATCCAGTGTGACGGAGAACGTTGTACCCACCGGAATGTAGTACAGTGGTTCGGGGCTGTCATCGTTCAGGCCGCTGCTCGTTTGTGGCGCAAACTTGGCACCCGGAATATCGTTGAAGAATTTGCCCTTCTCGAAACCGAGTTTGTGGCCGTCTGCATCTTCGATCAGCAGATCGGCGGCATTCAGTTTGGACGCGCTCACCATGTGAATCACGTTGTACTGAGTCGCGGCCAGTGCCAAACCATTCAGCTTGGCAGAGCCATTGCCGCAGAATGGGCAGGTGAAAGGCGCGGCCAAACGACTGCTGAGCGGATTGAAGACAAAGGTCTTGGTCGAGTCGTCGCCCTTGTATTCTTCGCCGGGTTCGTTCGGGTTGGCGGCGGCAAAGTAACTCCATTCGCCCGTCTTACGATTGAAAGCGAAATGCCGTTCCTCTTTGGGGAAGTTGTTGTCATAGATCATCACCCAATAGGTATCATCACCCTTATCAACGACTGCATAGGCGCTGACAGCATGACCCCCTTTGTAACCCGGCTGCCAGAAGCCAATCGTGTACGTATCCTTGCCATCAGCCAGCGCCTTGATCAGCGCATCAACCATTTCGTTCGAGGTTGGATAATTCTTGAGCATCTCCTCGGTTTCCTGCTGAAGCTGTTGAGTCTCCTGAATCGAGAACCAGTACGCGATCTCCCGCTGAAGTTTCTCGTTGCCGTCCAATGTCAGGTCAACGGTTTTATCTGCCCCAAAATCGGTGGCTTTTTCATTGCCACTGTTCATCACCAGACTCAACACGGCCATACCTTCGCAGTGGCCGCCGCCCATACCCTTGTTGGTAGTCTCCATCGACTGCTGGGCTTGTGGCGTCAATATGCACGAGCCGTCCGTTTGCGCTGCACTTTCACATACTCCATCACCGTACAGACGGCGCATTTCCGCCGAAGTCAGGTTAACGACTTTAATGTCATCACCATAGTTTTGGAAGCTAAAGCCATTCGGATCGGGGCGGAAACCGGTATCGGCCAGCGGCTTGCCGCTATCATCGGCACGGATGGTACGGGCGGGTTGTGCCGCGCTGAAGGCTAACCCTGCAATCACTACCAATGTGGCAAGGCGAAAAACATGACGTTTGGGTTGAAACATAATTCTTTTTCCTTAAAGTTCAGGTTTACTTTCACGACGATAGGCACGCAAACCAACCAGCGCCGAAGCTGCCGGCAGCCATAGCGAACCCGCCGCAATGATCACGAAGTAAGCGATTACCCCCAGCGGCGAATTCGCATCAGTGGTCAGGATAGCGCCCACTGTGCCCGTCACCAGAAAGACGACGGAGAGGATTACATAGGTTTGGGCGTTTGGCGCAGCAAAAGTGATCTGTGCCAGGAGCGATGGCTCAAAACCGTGCCGCTGCAAGAACAACGCACCGATCACGAAACCGCCGATCACGGCCATCAACGCCAGTGGCAGCACCGGGATCACGTTCGCATCAAGCATTCCGACGACGAGTGCCAGGAACAACGGCGCACCCGCGATGATCCATTCCCACCAGAGCAGTTGCATATCTTTTTCGCGGATGACTCGGAAGCGCGGCCCCACCAACAGGATCAACGCACCCGTGATTACAAAGCCACCGATCAAATACAGGGTTGCGGTCTCGATGGGTACAGCGCCCCAACCGACAACGGCCTGTACGGGATACCACTTGACCCATATGCCCCAGAGTACGCCAATCACCGCTGCAACCCCAATTTCGCGTACACTGATCTGTTTGCCGCGCATGACCAACACGAAAAACAGCAGGCCATATAACCCCGCGCCCGTCTGCAAGCCCATCCCGCGTAGCAGCAGACTCCAGGGCAGTGCCGCGAACGCGCTGTGACTGACGATACTCGAACTGAGCAGGCCATACAGTCCGCCCACCAATGCCAGCCCCGCGATTTCATTGGCCTGAAAGCGTACTGTCACATCAATTAAAATTGCAGCCAGAGCAATATATAGCACCGCTCGTTCGATCCAGTCGAGAATCGAATAGGACGGCGGGTTTTGCCACATGACGATCTCAGAAAAGGTGAGCAGCACCGCGCCCAAAATCAGCCGCACACTCCACAGTGGCAGCCGTTCACGCAGGCGGATTTGCTTGAGCAGGCGATTACGCATGAGTGCGGATCACCTGGCTGCTGCGTTGAAGCGAATTTTTCCAATCTGCCCACAGCTCTGGGGACAGGTTGCTCAAAATCAAAAGTAGTCGGCTGATTTCATCGCTTTCGCCACGCTGTTGCAGCATCTCTAAAAACTTCTGGAGTGTTGTCAACGCTTCTTCGGATGTCAGCGATTCTTGATGTTGTCCCGCTTCCTGCCAATCCGCTTCGGAAGCCGGATCTGCCGTTCTACCATCCGGCCAAAGCTGCATTGCACCAAGCAGCATGGGCAGATCATTCCCATACTCTGTTTTATGATGGCTATAAAAATCGGCCAGAAACAGGTACGCACCAAAGTAGGCTTGTTTTAAGGTAAAGGGTTGAGTCGCAGTCTGCATGGCACCTAACCTTTATGGGATGGCACATTCAAGCCAGTTGCCGAATTAACCTGTTTGGGCGGCTGGTTTATACCACCGTTAACAATCTGTTCGTTGCGTACCTGTGCCCAGAGTTGTGTTCCATCAGCACGAGTCTCAGCATACCACGCATTGCCGTAAACATCCGTTATCAAATAGTGATTTTGATCAGCCACCAGGTCAAGTAACAATTGGCGATTGGCGGGTGTATCTTCTGAAAAATGTCCTTCTGCCACCCGGAAAATGTGTTTCAGGCGATTATCAGCAATGACCATGTACGAGCTAATTGCCTTTAGCGTTCCAGCGTTTCCATGAAATCTTCGTTGTTGTTTGTCTGGCGCAGGCGCTGAACGAGTGCTTCTGTCGCGCCGATCAGCCCCATGCCCGCCCCGTTCGGCGGATCGGCCATCATCTGCCCAACCATTCGGCGCATGGTCCAGACACGCTGCAACACATCCGGGCCAAGCAGCAGTTCTTCGCGGCGCGTACTCGACTTTTCAATATCGAAAGCGGGGAAGATGCGGCGCTCTTGCAGGCGGCGGCTCAGGTGCAGTTCCATGTTACCCGTGCCCTTGAATTCTTCATAAATCACATCGTCCATGCGGCTGCCTGTATCCACCAGACAGGTGGCAATGATCGTCAAACTGCCGCCTTCCTCAATGTTACGCGCCGCACCGAAAAAGTGTTTGGGCGGATACAGCGCCGACGGATCGAGACCACCTGTCAGGGTGCGGCCACTGGGTGAGACCGTCAGGTTATAGGCGCGCGTCAGACGGGTGATGCTGTCCAGCATGATCACCACATCGCGTTTGTTTTCGGCCAGTCGCTTAGCCCGTTCGAGCGCCATTTCCCCGACGCGAACGTGATTCGTGACTGGATCATCAAAGGTGGAACTGATCACTTCGGCATCGACAGAGCGATCAATATCCGTCACTTCTTCAGGACGCTCACCGATCAGCACAATCATCAGGTGGACTTCCGGGTAGTTGTGGCTGATCGCATTGGCGATCTCTTTAAGGACAGTTGTTTTACCCGCTTTCGGTGGCGAAACGATCAGGCCGCGCTGCCCCTTGCCAACGGGCGCGATCAGGTTGAGAAGGCGCGTTGAAAGCACCCGCGAATCGGTTTCCAGGTTGTAGCGGACTTCCGGGAAAATCGGCGTCAACTGCTCAAAAATGGGGCGGCCTTTAGCCGTTTCAGGATCGATTCCGTTCACTGCTTCGACGCGCAGCAGCCCATAATACTTTTCGCTGTCTTTGGGCGGGCGCACCTGACCGATCACCATATCACCCGTTCGCAGCATAAAACGGCGAATCTGCGTCTGGCTGACATAAATATCATCCGCGCCGGGCAAATAATGATCAGACCGCAAAAAGCCAATCCCTTCATCGACAATATCCAATACGCCGCCGCGCAGTTCATGCCCCTGTTTTTCGGCTTTATCGCGCAGCAGACGGACGATCAGATCGGGCTTTTTGAGGCGGCTGAACCCGGCAACGTTCGCATCACGTGCCATCCCGCGCAAATCATCTAAAGTTCGTTTTTCAAGTTCTGCGATGTCCATAAACTTCTCTCCCGGAGATGGGTAAGTGTGTGCGCTTTCAGGCGGCGCTCGGTATAAAATGACCTGTTTTGGAGTTTAACTGCGGAAACGAAGGTGGGCTGACAGAATCCCCTGATTCAGGCAGACATTAAGCAAAAGATTGACCACAATTTTGGATGCGCTATTCACAATAGCACACTATTCAAGACCATGCAACTCAACCCGCCCGCATCACCAGACTCGCCACTTCCTGAACTGTCGAATCGTCTCGTATTCGCAAACGGGGTAAGAGCAGCTTGTTCTCTGTCGGGTTGTAGAAGCCGCTCCTTGTCGTGAAGGCACCCGCCAAACCTGCTGCTTTTGCTGCTTTGACGGTGTTGCTATCGTAGCTCCCATAAGGGTAGGCAAAGAAAAGGGGACGTACACCCACATGATCTTCAATGGCATCCATCGAGCCGACGATCTCATTTTTCAACCAGTCGGCGGTACGGCCTTTCATGTTATTGTGGGTGCGGCTGTGCGCCTGAATGGACATGCCACCCTTTGCCATCTCCCGTACCTGACTCCAGTTCACATAGCCCGGCTTGTTCTGGTCAACCCAATCAGTAACAATGAAAAAAGTGCCGGTTTGCCCCAACGCTTTCAGGATCGGGAAGGCGTTTGCATAGGCATCGCTGTAGCCATCATCAATCGTGATCAGTACCGCTTTGGGGGGGAGCGGCTGCCCACTCACCAGATCATCGGGCTTGATCGTCGTATAGCCGTTATCTTTGAGCCATTTCATCTGTGCCCGAAAATGCTCTGGCGTGACCGACAAAATGTTGCGGTTAGCATCTGCACCGGATGGTGGGACGCTGACATAATGATACATCAGCACAGGGACATTGTATGAGTGTGGCGCGGCTTGCACACCTCTGGGCAGCAGCAAAACCATACTCAGCAGCGCGATACTTGCGTTCAGGATGAGACGCCGATTAACAAATAATCGCAGCATGAAAACAACCCTGTCACGTAGTGGATGGCAATAGTATAACGCGTAGCGCGGTGCAGCCACAAACTTATTTGGCTATTCGACAGGAGGAAGTGATTTGTAGCCGATACAAAAGACAATAGCGGTGGCAATCCTAGCCATTTGGTCAGGAGTCGCCACGCCAAGTTTGCGTTGAAAACGTCCAATCGACAGCGATTTCACCTGAAAGGCGTCTGCGGCAGACGCCTTTGCCAGCCCGTTGGTTGACGTTGGATCAAGTTTCGTCATCCAGAAATAACGAACAAATTGTGGCTGCCACGCGGTAATCGGTGTAATGATGTGCAATGCCATGCGTCCGGCGTTTTTGACGTTCATCACCACGGCAGGGCGACGCTTTTTGATTTCGTCGCCCTCACTTGGATCAAAACGCACTTCCCAGATTTTGCCGCGTTCTGGCGGCACACTAAGGCTCGTCATCAATCGGTTCCTCGCTGTAGGCTTCGAATGTCTCGAAGTCTTCGTTTTCGGCCAGCCGGAAAGACTCAGCGATGATCCGATCCTGCTCTTCCTGGGGCAATGCTAACAGATCAAGGGGCGAATAATAGTGGCTCTGGTCATACTGCAAACCTTCGATGAATTCGAGTACTTTCTGCTGTGCATCCGTTTGAAGCTGATGCAGCCGCTCGATGATCTCGTGTTCTAGCATACTCATGGTATGTCCCCACTTCCTACCATTTTTTACTAACGAAATTTTATTCATGTACCGCTTCGAGGAAACCTGTATTTTACCGCTTGTGAGCCAGTATTTACATATCATAATTCGCCATGCGCTATAATAGCCTGCGCTTACAGGTGGAATTTTAATGGTAGCGGTTCAAACAACAACAAACACACTCAGGCGGCAGTTCGATCCGTTTGATCTGGTGATCGGGGTCGTCATCGCGGCATTGGTGATCGCCATTAGCGGCGTGATTCTGGCCGGAGATCGGGCGGGCGTTGGCGTCACCTTCCTCGATCAATCAGCCACCTCTCAGGTGATTCACAGCACGTCGCCCCTGCGCTTCGCGTTTTCCGAAGTGATGGATACTTCAACCGTACACTTACGACTCGATCCGGCATTGGATGGTGCGTTCACATGGTCGGGCGCGCAGTTGGTCTTCACACCGAGACGCGGCTTCACCCCCGGCACAACTTACACCGCTACACTTGAGGCGGGGGCGCGGGCACAAAATGGGCGCACCGTTCAGCAAACGGCACGCTGGCAGTTCAGCATCGCGCCGTTGAGCGTCGTTTATATGGCACCTGCAAAACCAGATCGTAACCGCGTCCCTACGAATTTGTGGCGCATCCCGGCAGACAGTCAGGCCGAACCCGTGCAGCTTACGCATAGTCAATTTGGTGTCTATGACTTCGCGCCGAGTCCAGACGGGACGCGCATTGCCTTCACACAGATCGATTCATCGGGCAAAACCGACCTGTATATGATCACACTGTCAAGTGGTGCAGTGCAGCAGTTGACGCAATGTGTGGCCGCTTCGTGTCGTGCGCCGTCGTGGAGTCCTGACGGTGGACGAATCGTGTACGAACGTGGCGAGTCAACGCGGCTGGATGGCAACACACGCCCCTGGATCGTGGATGTGAACACACTGCGAACCGAGCCGCTGTTCACTCAATCGAAATGGCTGGGCAAGTCGCCACGCTGGTCACGCGATGGCAAACTGATCACGCTGGCTGATCGTGACGCGGGTGGCATCTTTCTATACGAGGTAGCAACAGGCAACCGCACTTTCATCGAAACGTTGGATGATGATGCTGGACAGTTCGCGCCCGGTGACGGTTCGCAGCTTGTCTATCGCCAGCTTGCCACAAGTCCCAACGGTGCATTTTGGCGGCTGGAATTGGCTGATTTTGGTGGCGACCAGCACACCATTCACCCGATTGATCCGCCCGATGGCGCGTTGGTCGATGATCATGTCGCGGTCTGGAATCCAGATGGGATACACCTGGCCGTTATGCGCCGCTACTTCGATTCGCGGGCAACGGAGAAGCCACAAATCTATCAGGTGGACGCCGCAACGGGCGAGTCGCAGCCGCTGGTGGTTG
>JBBSEU010000160.1:0-13542 GCA_038239365.1 Aggregatilineales bacterium | reverse complement strand
CCCTGATCTTCACGTACCGTCTTGCCAAGCCGTCCCATCATGCCGAACACGCCCAAAATGCTGTTCGCCAGATTCGCTGCCTGAAAATCCGGTTCAAAACGCGATGGCCCCGGCCAGCCGAGCAGAATATCCGACTGTGATTTGCCGGGAATCGCGTTGAACTGTTTGCGGGTTTCGGGCAGCGGTGGCACTTCCGGCAGCGTGGGAACGGCGGGTTGTGTCGGATTCAGCCAATTCCCAAAAATGTCTTTGACCTGCTGAATCGCATCCGCCTGTTTAACTGCACCCACCACAACGATGATCATGCCGCGCGGCCCGTAGTAAGTCGCATGGAAGGCGCGCATCTCATCCAGCGTGATCGCGCTGATCGTTTCCGGCTCGCCGCTGGTGCTGCGACTGTACGGATGATTCGACGGATAGGCCATTTTGCGGAAGGCTTCATTGGCGACGGATCGCGTATCCTGTGCGCGGATTTTCAACCCGGTCAAAATTTCGCCGCGCAGTCGTTCCACCTGATCGACTGGAAACGAGGGGTGGCGCAGCGCATCCGAGAGCAGATCGAGCAGTGTGGGCAAATCCTCAGCAAGGCTTTTTCCGCCAAAACTACTGGTATGCACCCCGCCGCCGACGCCCAGCGTCGCGCCGAGTCCTTCCAGCGTCTCATGGATCGTGTCGAAGTCGCGGTTCGTCGTGCCGCGCATCAACGACGCGGCCACCATCCCGGATAAGCCGGCATTCACATCCGATTCAAAGATACTGCCCACCATCAACGATCCGCTGATGACCACTGACTGCGATGTGAAGTTTTCGCGCGCCAGCACCACAATCCCGTTGGGCAGCACTTCGCGGGCAATATCATTCGAGCCGGGTAGAGCTTTATTCGTCATCTTCGGTTTCGTCCATTTCTTCGGCGTCGCCCGTCGGCACAAACCAACCTACCGTGCGTTGTGACGGATGGAAATATTTGGCAGCGACTTCGTGCACATCGGCCAATGTAACCTGATTCAAGCGGCTCTCGAAGTCGCGGAACCACTCATAGCCGCCCGCGATATGCTCAAAATAGGCCGTCCAGAAAGCCTGTCCGGTGACCGTTTCGCCGCTGTAGGCGAACAGCGCGCGGGCCTGCTTGCGGGCTTTGTCGAGTTCGGCCTGCGTTACGTCGCCATTCCGCAGCTTGTCGATCTCTGCAAACAGCGCCGCTTCCACTTCGGGCAGCGTGCGGCCATCCCGCAGCGTCACATCGATCCCATACACATACGGATCAATCGTGGCAAGCATCCCGGCACCTGCCGAGGCTGCCAGTTCGGTGCGAACCAACGCCTTGTAGAGCCGAGTCGTCTTGTTGCCGACTCCGCCGCTGCCAAAGCCACTTGGCCCGCCGAACACACTATCGAGCATGTACAGTTTCATCCAATCCGGGTGTGTCGCTTCCGGGATGCGATACGCGACAGACAGATACGGCGTCGGGCCGGGGCGTTCAACAGTCACGCGCCGCTCACCCATCTGCGGCGGTTCGGGGCGCACGAACGGCGGTAAGACCGGTTGCGCCGGGATGCCGCCGTACAACTCCTCGATCCGTGTCAGCATTGTCGCTGTATCGAAATCCCCAACGGCGCAGGCAATGGCATTACCCGGCACGTAATTTTTCTTGTAGTGGTTATACAGGTCGTCGCGCGTCATCGTTTCGAGATCGGTCATATCGCCAATGATCTCGTGATGATAGCCATGTACGCGAAAGGTGGCGGCCTGTAATTCTTCGCCCAACCAGAACTGTGGCGAATTTTCGGCTCCCTGCCGCTCGGAAATGATTACGGTACGTTCCGAAGCCACTTCTTCAGGATCAAAGCGCGCATTCATCATCCGATCCGCCTCGGCGCGCAGTGCCAGATCGATTCGATCTGCGGGCAAGGTTTCGTAGTAGGCGGTGTAGTCGAACGAGGTTTGCGCGTTCCATGTGCCGCCCTCACGATCAATTGCCTTATCGAGATAGCCCGCCGGGAACTGTTCCGTACCCTTGAACATCATGTGTTCAACCCAATGTGAGACGCCTGTCAAGCCGGTTGGCTCATTGCGACTGCCCACCTTATACAACACCCACCAACTGATCAGTGGCGCGTTGTGAACTTCCTTGAGCAAGACGGTCATGCCGTTACTCAGGACGTGTTTGGTAACTTGCGATGTGCCGTTATTTGCCATTTTTTAAGTTGTTCTGCATCACCTGTGTGTGTCCGTCACCATTATAGCCGCGCCCGACACCGCGATACTTGAAACCAAGTTCGAGCATACGCGCGCCATCGTACAAATTGCGGCCATCGACGATCACGGGCTGCTTCATCGCATCACGAATACGTGCCATATCGAGACTCTTGAACTCGTTCCAGGGTGTGGCGACGATCAACGCATCGCAGCCGCGCGCCAGATCGTAGGCATCTTCCGCCAGAATGATGTACGGTGCAGCACGCATGACGTTTTCCATCGCCACCGGATCATAACCACGCACGATTGCGCCCTGTTCGTGGAGCATTTCGGCAATATCCAGCGCGGGCGATTCGCGCAGATCGTCGGTGTTTTCTTTGAAAGCGAGTCCCAGACTGCCTACTACCTTGCCTTCAATACCGCCGAGCAGTTCACGAAGTTTCAGCACGATCTGTTTACGTTGGAACTGGTTAATATCCATCACGGCCTGAAGTAGTTCAGGATGTTTGCCTTTGGTCTGCGCCATATAAGCAAGTGCCTTAACATCTTTGGGAAAGCAACTACCCCCATATCCAACCCCGGCCTCTAAGAAACTATGTCCAATGCGCTTATCATAACCCATCCCTTGCGCGACTTCTTTCACGTCTGCGCCGAGTGCCTCACAAATATTGGCGATCTCGTTGATGAAGCTGATACGCGTTGCCAGGAACGCATTCGAGGCATATTTGATCATTTCGGCTGTTCGCAAATCGGTGACGACAATCGGCGCGCGCAGCGACATATACAACTGTGCCACCTGATGCGCGGCGTCACGGTCAACCGAACCGAGTACCGTTCGATCCGGGCTTTGGAAGTCACGCAGCGCCGAACCTTCGCGCAAGAATTCCGGGCAGCTTACGACGGAGAACTTGATCGGCTTGGGCTGCGTCTCGGTGATGATGCTCGAAACCCAGTCGCCCGTCCCGACAGGCACCGTCGATTTATTGATCACGATCAAGGGATGATCCATCGTTTTGGCAATCGTTTCGGCGGCCACGCGCACATACTGCAAATCGGCTTCACCGTCCACGCCTTCGGGCGTGCCGACGCAAATAAACACGTATTCAGCGTCTTTAAGCCCTTCGGCATAGGACGTTGTGAAGGTGAGCCGCCCGGCCTTGATATTGCGTTCGGCCATTTCCTTGAGACCCGGTTCATAGATCGGCATGATGCCATTTTGAAGGTTCTTGATCCGTTCTTCGCTGATGTCTACCGCGCAAACACGGTTGCCCATATCGGCAAAGCAGGTGCCAGTCGTCAGGCCGACATAACCAACACCGATCACGCAAATGTTTTTCATGCTGCTTAGTTCCTTTGTAGATAGTTCGATAGATGAGAAATGGTCACGATGCGGGTTTCACTTCGGCGGTCACGCGCGCGGCAACTTCGCGGCCAAGTTCAATCGCGTAATTCGTGCCGCGATCCCAGGGATAGACCTGGCTCATGCTGGCGAGGTACAAACCGGGGATCGGCGTGCGCGTGTCCGGGATATTGGCGCTGTGGTTAACGAGCGGCACCGGTTGGGCATAGGGCGCGCGGAAAACCCATCGCTTGCGTATCCAATCCGGCTTGAAGTCCGGGTTGAAACGCGGCAATGTAGCGATAAATCGATCCGCCAGTTCATCATCACTCAACCGGAAATACTCGTGATCAGCGGGGACGTAATCGCCCATATAGATCAGTTTATCGCCGTTGTAGTGCGACGAGTCCAGGAAATTGGTATGTTCCACCAGTGCCAGAAACGGATACTGACTTTTGGTTTTATCGGCGCTGGTAGCGGGCAAATTCAACCAGTAGGTGCCATCGGTCAGCACCGATTGTTTGAGCGCGGCCACCACACACACCGCGCCGATGCTCCGCAGCTTTCGCAGTTGATCGGCATAGGCACCGGACAGATCGGGCGCAAGTTTGAGCATCAATGCGGGCGACGAAGTGCTGATCACGGCATCGAACGTTTCAACGCCGGTTGCCGTTTGCACTTCCAATGTATTGCCAGCCCGCTTGATGTTTTGCACGGGCGTGTTCAGGCAGAGCTTCGCGCCCTGTTTTTGCACCCGTTCCGCGAACACGTCCATGAACCGCTGAAAACCACCCTCAAAGGTGCCAAGCTGCGTGCTGCGCGTATGCAACCGCGCCCACATCCAGGCCATATTGACGTTTTTGTATTCGCTGCCGAACTTGCCGATCAGCAGCGGACGCCACAGCAGTTCATACGTTTCGCGCCCCATCCAGCGCGAAAGCCAGGCATCGGCGGTGATCTTTTCGAGCGGCTTCCAATTGTTCGTCAGCCGCAAAAAGATCGTTGCAAAGCCGAACGGCACTTTGGCCGGGAGTGACAAATGCGGAAACAACAGCGCCGAGACCGGGCTATCAAGCTGCACGTTCTGATCGCCGACACGGTACGATGTTTTCGGGCGCTTGAACATGATCTTGTCACGAATGCCCATTTCATCCGCCAATTTGAGCAGCGCCGCGTCTGAAGTGAACCAGTGGTGGTAGAACTTTTCGAGTTCCCACTCCCAGCCCGCATCCTTGAAGCCCGCCGCTAACCCGCCAACCCGATCCCCCGCTTCGAAAATGGTAACGTCGTGCCCGGGTTTAGTCAGATCGAAAGCAGCAGCTAACCCGGCTGGCCCCGCACCGATAATGCCGATCCGCATCAGGCCACCCCTTCCGCAGTTTCGATCTTCTTTTCGGCTTCAATGACCTGTCCCGCCTCACCGAAGGAGCGAAACGATAAGCCTTGCCGTGCCAGAAAGAAAAAGCCGAGGAGCGTAATCGGCAGCCACAGTGCCGCGTGCAAAACCAGCGTATAACCCGCCGCCACGTCCGGGTTTGCGCCGAACGCTTCCAGCACCTTAATGCCGGGGCCATCGAATGTACCGATGTAACCGGGTGCGCCGGGTAGTGTCGTTGCCAGATTAACCACAGCGGTCATCAGCATCAGCACAAAAAAGGTGATATTTGGATTGCCCGATAGTGCCGGGAAAGCGTGCAGCACGAACCAATACTTTGTCGTTTCAGTTAGCCAGATGAAGCACGACGAAACCAGCGTCATGATCAGATCGCGCGGACTGCGAAGCGACTCCAGCCCTTCCATGAAATGGTCGGCGGTTCGCAAAATGGGTGCGCGCAGCCGTTCCGGCAGCACACGGTTGATGATCCCGGTGTACATGCGGCGTGCCAGCACAGGCCGAGTCGCCATAAACAGGAACACGGCCAACGCACTGAAAAAGGCCACCGTACCGGCAACAATCATCGTTCGCAGCCAGTCCTGCTCGATATTGGCGAAGGGCAGCGCCACGAACACAAAAATGAGCATCACCAGACCGTCGAAGATACGCTCCACGACAATCGTGGCAAGGCTGGCCGTCACCTTGACCTGTTCGTTTCGATACAGCAAAAAGGCGCGGATCACTTCGCCCGCGCGGAATGGATAGACGTTGTTACCCATATAGCCGATCACGACGATAGGGAACAGCTTTGAGAGGGGAATATCCTTCATGGGGCGCAGCAAATAATGCCAGCGCCAGGTACGTCCCCACACGGCCAGAAAATAGACGATGACGCCCGGAATGATCCAGGCGAAATTTGCAGTACGAATTTTCTCGGCAACCAATCCCAAATCCAGCCCGTTCAGGCCGATAATCAGGAAAATGATACTGACAGTGACTCCGATGGCAAGTGCGATCAGACGCTTTATCAACGAGGCGTTCTCACAATCCGGGCACTTATTGCCCTTATTCAAGCGGTGCTATTTTAACGGATCGAACAACTGACAAGCAATACACAGTTAGGCGGCGATAGGCTTACTATGCTGTCCACTGCTCAAATCGAGATAAGTTTGAGAAACGTGTTAGGGAATCGCTAGCAAAACAAAACCATCAGCAAGCGTTTTGCCCGCCGCATCAAACACTGGCAAGCGCACCCCCGTCGGATCGACAAAACCGATTCGCAGGGCGCTTACGCTTGCACCGCGCGTCAAGGGCAAAAATAACCGATCTGTAATCAGCGCCCCCGGCATCCAACTTGACGTGGGTGCATAGCCCCCAAGTGGCTGCCGATCCTGTTGAGCAAGGATAGTGCCATTTTCGTCGATCAGGTGAATGAACCAGCTATCATTTTCGGCGGGAGTCTGATCAGCTTGCCACTGAACCGTGACATACAGGCCATCGTCAACGCGCCGCACGCCATATGCCGCCAACCGCATCGACGATCCAAAGTGCCATTCTATCTTTCGATCCGGCTCGGCACTTGCGCCCAGATCGAACAGCAGCGCGCGGTGTCTCCCTGCCGATCTTTCCAGTACGAAATTCGCCGTTTGGAAAAGTTCGAGTTCCTGCCAATTGTGCGAATCCGCCACGCCGAACCACGTCACGAACCACAACCGCCGATCCTGCATCAGCGCGTAATGCCATACCTGTGCGGCGCGCGGATCATCGGGCGTTGTCGGCGCGTTCATGGTGATCACTCGTGAGCCGTTTCGCACGTCGATCAGTGCATCGTCAAATAGCGTTGTTGCGGCCAATACTGTCGCGGACGGTTGCAAGGCGTCCTCAAGCGCGCGTACCTGCTGACGCTCCGGTGTGTTTTGTCGCCGCGCCACGATAACATTTAGGCTAATTAACATCGCAATCGTGACCGCAAACCATAAACGGCGCGGTGCAATGCCACGACGAAACAAAACAATCAACCCCGCCCCGATCAGCAGCAAACTTGCCAGCAGATGTACAACATCAATTCCATGCGCTAACCAAACTGGTTCCATCGGCCAACCGACTCGCGCCAATGCCAGATTTCCCAAAATCGGGCTAAGGCCGGGATTGAAAACAACTTCATCGGCCAGCTTGCCCGCCAGCGAAAATACCGAATCGACTTCATAGTGCGCGAACAAGTAACCCGTATACGGAAAATAGCTGTACAGGCCGCCAAGCAACTGCACGCCGAATGATAACGCCGCGAATCCACCCAAAATTAGCCACAAATGGCGACGTGTCCAGGCCGCCTCAACCAACGGTGCAAGAAACAACGCTGCCAATGGCAGTGCCGGGACCAGGAAACGTGGCCCCCAGACGATCCCGCCGTGCCAACTCCACCAACTGGCAAAACCGCACGCCTGCACCGCGATTAATCCCAACGCCGCCCATGCTAATCGTGGCATCCCCCGCCGAAACATGAGCCAACCCGGGATCGCCAGTAGCAAGATCGGGCTATACCAGAAAAAGCCGCGATACGGACTCAGGAACAACCCGTATAATCCCGTTAAAAATGGTTGATTAAACCCTTCGCCATCACCAAAGTGATAGCCACTGTTCAACGGACTGCCAAAGCGCGCCCAACTGTACAAGGTCAGGATCACTGCACCAACAAGCAATGGCACGGCAAAAACGATCAAATTAATCAGCGTGCGGCGTGTCCATTTTGGCGGCAAAAACAAATAGGCCGCGATCACTGGAATGAACAGGGCATATAGGACGTTCACGCCAACTGCCAGTGCCAGCAGCGCGCCACATAGGATTAGAGACGGGGATTTTGATAATTGGCGAAAACGATACGCCACCATAATCGCACCAATCAAAATCAATCCAACCAGCGGTTCGGCAAACAACGTTTTGACATACGGCAATGCCAGAGTCGCCAACCCAAACAGCAGACCAACCACTAAGCCTGTTCGTGGCCGATAGCCTGACCAGCGCAGCAGTGTGTACAGTGCAACCGCCGTCGCCGCTGTCACAATCGAATTGAACAGCATCGCTGTCGCCCGAATCGACAACCACGGGAACACCTGCCCGGCGGCTACCAACGGCAGCAGGGCAAGCGATGGCGTCAAGCCCTTTTTGGTGTAGAGCGCGCCGTCAATGCCAAACGTGCCTAGTCGAGCGGGTGGCGGCAAGAGCCAATCGCCTGCTCCAATGACGTTCATATCGAAGCGGCCATGCTGCACAAACGTTGACGCCGTCGCCAGAATCGCCTTGCCATCTGCCGAGTCGGGTTTATCGACGTAAAACAGCAGATAAATGCCCATCAACACGCAAAACAAAAAGAGGCGGCAGCGAGTATCCGGCGCGTTTTCAGGACTCAACAGGCAAAACCGCCTCTATTGCTGCGTCAAGATCAATCGACGGGAGTGTTTCAGTGGTCAGATACGCCAAGAATTCGATGTTCCCGGCGGGGCCTTTGAGCGGGCTGATGATCAAGCCAAGTACCGCGAACTCATCCCCTTGTGCCGCATTCAGAATATCGTGCAGCACGCTCCGATGAATGGCCGTATCTTTGACGACTCCGCCCTTGCCCACTTCGCCGCGCCCCGCCTCAAACTGCGGCTTGATCAGCGTCACGATGCGCCCCGGATCAGTCATCCAGCGTCTGACGACGGGCAGCAGTAATTTGAGCGAAATAAACGACGCATCAATCACGATCAACGACGGGCGTTCAGGCAGCGACTCGACATAGCGTGCGTTGGTACGTTCCATGACCACCACGCGCGGATCGGTTCGCAAACCGTAATCGATCTGCCCGTAACCCACGTCAATCGCATACACTTTGGCCGCGCCGTGCTGCAATAAACAATCAGTGAAGCCGCCCGTACTCGCGCCCACATCGGCACAAATGGCGCGATGTACCGGTACATCAAAGGCTTCAAGTGCCGCCAGTAATTTATCGCCACCCCGACTGACAAAGCGCGGCAGTGCCTTTACCACGATGTCAGCCGTCAGGGCAACGCGCATCCCCGGTTTATCCGCTAACTGACCGCCCACCGTGACATTCCCTTCCATGATCAGGCGGCGTGCCATTTCGCGGCTGACGGCCAACCCGCGATCTGTAACTAAAATGTCAAGCCGCTGCTTCTCCGCCATCACACTACCTGTTGTATAATGCGACTACTTTATCGGAGTCGCTCAGCTTGGAATCACTAATGCAGGGTTCAATCGGAATGTGGCGCGCGCTGCCAATGTCGCTTCGTGGCTTGATCCGTACCATGCGGCCAAGACAGTGGGCAAAAAACGGATTCATCTTCGCGGCCATCCTGTTTGACCGACAGCTAACACACAAAGAAGCGTTGCTGCGTGTCGTGGTCGGTTTCGGGCTGTTGTGCCTGACGGCCAGCACGATCTACCTGATTAATGATATTGTCGATATTGAGCGGGATCGGATGCACCCGAAAAAGAAATTCCGTCCGATTCCAGCCGGACAACTTCCACTGCCGATTGCCACCGCCGCCGCGATCATCCTTCCGGTGATTGCCATCGGCATTGCGCTAACGTACAGCGTGCCATTGGCGCTCGTGCTGTTTTCGTATCTCATCCTGCACATCGCCTACTCATTCTACCTCAAGAACATTGTCCTGATCGATGTGTTTGCCATCGCTGCCGGGTTTGTGCTGCGCGTGCTGGCAGGCGTTGTCGTGATCACGGTGACGGCTTTTTCGCCCTGGTTGTACGTGTGTGCGGGCGTGCTGGCGCTGTTTCTGGCAGTCGGCAAACGTCGTCAGGAATTGATCCTGCTGGCCGGAAATGCCGCCGATGTACGCGCCACCTACAAACATTACAATCTGGCACTGCTGGATGATATGCTGCGAATGGTCACGACAGGCAGTGTTTTGGCCTACACGCTCTACACTATTGAAGCGCGCACGAATCTTGCACCGAATGTGATGCTGCTGACCGTGCCTTTCGTGGTCTATGGCATTTTCCGCTACTTGTATCTGATCCATGTCAAGGGTGAAGGCGGCGCACCGGATGAACTGCTGTTTAAGGACAAGCCGCTGCTGATCGATATTGGCCTGTGGGTGCTATCAGTGATCGGAGTTCTATATATTGCGCCGCTGCTGAAGCCGTGACGAGCCGCGCCCCTGCCAAAATCATCCTGTTCGGTGAACATGCGGTTGTCTATGGACAGCCCGCGATTGCCGTGCCATTTGAAACTTTGTGCGCGACGGCTGAAGCAGTGGTCGCGCCGCGCAAAACTGGCCTCATCATCCGCGCGCACGACACCGGTAAAGAGTTTCGCGTCCTTCGGGAAGGCCGAACCACGCACGCATTGGCGATTGCCGCCCAACTCGTGTTACGAGAGATTGATGCTCCAACGCTTGATCTGATCATCAATGTGCGTTCGACGATCCCGGTTGCCAGTGGAATGGGCAGCGGCGCGGCGGTTACAACCGCTTTGATGCGTGAACTGAGCCGTGCCCTCGGTAAACCACTTGAAGGCGAATCACTCAACAAACTGGTTTACGAGATCGAAAAACTGTATCACGGCACGCCGAGTGGCATTGATAACACCGTGATCGTGTTCGGCCATCCGGTCTATTTCATTCGCGGCACAGCGCCCGAACTGTTCAGCGTGGGGAAACCGTTAACGCTGATTATCGCCGACTCCGGGATCGCGCACTCGACACGCGAAACCGTCGGCGATGTTCGCAGCCTGTACGATGCGGATACCCCGCGTATAACCTCAATTCTTGAACGTATCGGCGCGCTCAGCCAGCTTGCCCGACCCGCGATTGAAAAGGGCGACGAGTCGGCAGTTGGCGCACTGATGAACGAAAATCACACGTTATTGGCCGCGCTCACCGTCTCATCCGAGGTGTTAGATCGGTTAGTACAAGCCGCCACTGATGCCGGGGCACTGGGCGCGAAACTATCTGGCGGCGGGCGCGGCGGCAACGTGATCGCGCTGGCGCAACCCGCGACGGCGGAACGGGTCGAAATGGCGCTGCGTGATGCGGGCGCGATCAACACTTGGCAAACCGTGATTCAGCGGTGAGCATCGCCCAGAAATGCCGTCACTTCGTCTTTGAAAGCAGGCCACGCCTCAATCATCGGGAAATGCCCAATGGCGGGAATACGCAGTGCGCGAAAATCCCGGATATGTTTTCCCAGAACCGCGCATTCACTGATCGGCACACAATAATCCTTAATACCCCAGATTGCCAGGGTTGGCGCGCTAATCTTCCCCAGCAGCGGAGTCACATCCCCGGTGATTATCGAATGCTCTGCCCATGCCGCTGAATAAAGCTGTCCATCCGCTATCAATTGTCCTGCCCAATACAAAGCTGCCTCACGCTGTTTAGCGGGGTGTGGAAAATACATCCGCATCGCCTGGAGTCCAATAACTGGAAAACGTAATGCCAATCGTGTGAGCGACTCCACGAAACCCGCCATTCCCCGGCGAACCAGCATCATCCACAACAGGCCAGGGCCTGCCAGCGGGTGTAATTTTCCCGTCACCGCCGGGTCAACAACGATCAACCGTTCGATGGCGTCAGGACATATCCCGGCCAGCGTCAGGCCAATTTGTCCGCCCATGCTGTGACCCATGACGCGGGCGCGTTCATAGCCAAAGTGTTTGAGTATGTGCAAAGATCGCTCCGCCTGCAGCCTGATACCATAATGATCGCCGCTGGGCTTGTCACTCTGACCGAACCCCAGATGATCGGGAACGATCAAGCGATACCGTCCACTCAGCGCCTCAATCGTTTTTTCCCAGAGCGTCCAATTGCCAGTCCAGCAATGGAGCAGCAAGACGGGTGGCGCATCAACCGGCCCGCTGGTCACAACGTGCCAGTGCAGGCCATCGCGTTCAATTTGGTGATGTTCGATAGGCATGAAACACCGCTTTCGAGTTATTTGACTAGGAAAGACAAATGTTTACGTGCCGAGTAAAGACTCCAGTGCGGACGCGAAGGCATCCTCTTTGTTAAGTGATTCGCGCTCATCATTCAGCAGCGCCTGCCGCGCACTTCTGAGCCAGCGGCGATGGGCAATACGTTCCATCGCAATCGACTTGTAAATCAGCTTTTGATGGGTTGAAGACACCGCTTTCGCAAACTGATACATGATGCGGAGCTTTGAATCGAAAACGTCCATTCGCTGCTCATATTCGTCCAGGAAGCCAAGCACCTGATCGCGGCTCAACCGGGCTTCTGCAAACAGAAATTTGACCAGCATGATATTATGTTCTTCGAGCAGCTCAGTTTCGGTCAACGGCGCGGTAATCCATTGATCGATCAAACCTTCGCCCTCGGCGGTGAGGTGGTACACCTTGCGCGATTGCGTTTCATTGACGATTTGAATTTCACTGGCGATGATCTCGTTTTTTTCGAGACGCTTTAACGCCGGATAGGTTGCACCGGGACTCGCCTTCCAGCGATAGATGCCGTTTTGCAAGGTCGTGTTGATGCTGTAGCCCGATTGTTCACCCGTGCTGAGGACTCCCAACAGCATATATTCCAGCGTGGTCAAATCCCGACTGATTTTGGCGTTCATTGGTTTCTCTTTGATTATACTCCATTTGATATTACTACGTTTGCAAGCAGTATAATTCGTAATAGATTATTGTCAATAGGGGTCAACCTGATCGAGTTAGATGAATTTGCGTTTTGCTTCAGTCTGTTTATCGTTTGCTAGTAAAACTCATACACCTGCTCCACCTGCTTTGCAGGTGAAACAGGGTTACTAACAGTCATTCTGATACAATTGCCCGCAGCTTATTCGCTATAATGGACACAAGCCAAATAGGATCATCGAGTTGCTAACCTTCGTCAAGCTGGGTGGCTCACTCATCACCGATAAGCGCGAGTCCGAACATTTCCACGCGGCTACCATGCAGCGCGCCGCCAAAGAGATCGCCACCGCTTTCCAAAGGCGCACCGAACTGCATTTGCTGCTTGGGCATGGGAGCGGATCGTTCGGGCATGTAGCCGCGCGCAAATACGGCACCGTCGAAAGCGTTCATTCGCCCGCCGATTGGCGCGGCTTCGCGGAAGTGGCAACTGTCGCACGACGGCTCAACAATCTGGTGCTGGAATCGCTGCACGAGGCCGGTTTGCCTGTGTTCGCTGTACAACCATCCGCTTCGGCGCAATGCAGCGATGGCCGACTCGATTACCTGGAAACCGCGCCGATTGAACAGCTTCTGGCACACGATCTGATTCCATTGGTCTATGGCGATGTGGCGCTGGACAGCGTGCGCGGCGGGACGATTATTTCTACTGAAACGATCTTTTTCTATCTGGCCGAACGGCTAAACCCGACCCAAATTTTCTTGTTGGGTGAAGTTGAAGGCGTTTACGATTCAGCGGGCGCGATCATCCCACGCATCACACCCGGCAACCTGAACGAGATCGCGGGCGCGTTAGGCGGATCGCACGGCACAGATGTCACAGGCGGCATGGCGTCCAAAGTGCGTTCGATGGTCGACTTAGCCGAACGAGTCAAGGGGTTGCACATCCATATTTTCGGCGGCACGCAGCCTGGTATGTTGGAAGCGGCACTGCTCGGCGATATACCCGGTACGCTTATTTGT
>JBBSEU010000159.1:0-13544 GCA_038239365.1 Aggregatilineales bacterium | reverse complement strand
CCGTTATGGATCGATGATTTTGGTCAGCCGGGCGATGTGGTCATTTCGCTTGATCCGGGTATGGCGTTTGGGACGGGTACGCATCCCAGCACCCAACTTGTCCTCGAAGCCGCCGAGGATATTGTTGAAGCACGCCCCAGCGCAACCGTACTCGATCTGGGCTGCGGATCGGGCATTCTGAGTATCGCGGCGGCCAAGTTGGGCGCGTCGCATGTGCTGGCGCTCGATACCGATCCAATTGCCGTTAGCTCGACAGAAAGCAACGCCCAAGCGAATGACGTTCAAAACAAGATCACCGTGCAGGCGGGCAGCCTTGACAGTCTGGTACGGGCCGGGGCACGCTTCGACGTGGCGCTGGTCAACATTCTGGCGAAGGTGATCATTACGATGTGCGGTCAGGGTTTGGGCAGCGTGGTAGCACCGGGCGGCGTGGCCGTGTTTGGTGGCATCATCGAAACGCAGGCCGATGAAGTTGAAGCGGCCTTGCGTGCTACCGGGTTAACTCCCTATAAACGTCGAATGAGCGCCGATTGGGTGGTCATCGAGGCGACTCGTGCCGACTAAAGGGCGCGTGATCATCATCGGGGCGGGCGTCGGCGGTCTGGCATCTGCCGCACTGCTGGCTAAAGATGGCTTCGATGTGACGGTGATCGAGAAAAACGAACAGCCGGGCGGACGTGCCAGCTTACTTGAAAAAGATGGTTTCGCCTTCGATATGGGGCCGTCGTGGTATCTCATGCCGGATGTGTACGAACGCTTTTTTCAGGCAATGGGCGCGACGACCAATGATTATCTGAAGCTGACGCATCTTTCGCCGCATTACCGCATCTTTCACGCCGACGGCAGTCATGTTGACATTACGGGCGATCTAGAGGCGGACAAAGCCACTTTCGAGCGTTTGGAGCCGGGTTCGGCGGCGCAGTTTGATCGCTATCTGGCCGAGAGCAAAATCAAGTACGATCTGTCCGTCGAGTCGATCCTGTACCGAAACATCACCTCACCGCTGGATTTTCTGGATAAGGATATTCGGGACAAAGGCCGTCAACTGCGCGTGTTCGAGTCGATGCAGCATTATGTCGCGCGTTTTTTCCACACCGAAAAGATGCAGCAGATCATCCAATACACGCTCGTTTTTCTGGGTGGCATCCCACGCAACACGCCCGCTCTGTACAGCCTTATGGCGCATGTCGATTTTAATCTGGGCGTATGGTATCCCGATGGCGGGATGTATTCGGTCGTGCGGGCGCTGGTGGCGTTGGGCGAAAAACACGGCGTTCGCTACCTGTACAACCAGCCCGTCACAAACATTGAAGTGCAGAATGGGCGTGTACAAACCGTTCATACCACGCATGGCAGCTATTCCGCTGATTACGTGATCTCCAACGCCGATTATCAGCATACCGAAACGCTGCTCTCGGATCGATCCAAGCGCCAGTACACCGAACGTTATTGGCGACGGCGAACGCTTGCGCCGTCCGCGTTCATCCTCTATCTGGGCGTCAAAGGCAAACTGCCCGAACTGGCACATCATAACATCCTGTTCAGCCCAAACTGGAATCAGCACTTCGCCGAACTCTCGAATCGCCCGGCATGGCCGCACACGCCCTCCCTATATATTTGCAATCCGAACAAGACGGATGCTCATGTCGCGCCGCCCGGCTACGAAAACCTGTTCGTGCTAGCACCTATTGCGGCGGGTCTGCCCGAAGATGAGGCGTCTCGCCAGCGATACGCCGACGAAATGATCGATTACATCGAGCGTTCGCTGCACCTGAGTTTCCGGGATCGAATCACCGTCCAAGAGATATTTTCGGTCATGGATTTTACGACCCGCTATAACAGCATTCGCGGAACGGCATTGGGTTTGGCGCACACTATTTTTCAAACGACGCTGTTCAGGCCGCCGAACAAGAGCCGCCGTCTGCCCAATTTGTTCTTTGTGGGCGGCAATACCAACCCCGGTATCGGCGTGCCCATGTGCCTGATTTCGGCACATCTGGTACGGGATCGGTTGTGCAAGGAAATTGCTGGCAGCGCCCGGCAAGCCGGGTTATAATCTTCAAACAATTGTTCTGAATGCCCTGACCGTGTCGGGGCTTTTTCGTATTGTTTGAGTAGTTAAGGGAGGCCGCTGATGCCTATCCGAATTTTAACAAAAGTTGTAGCGGCACAAATCGCGGCGGGCGAAGTCGTTGAGCGCCCCGCGTCGGTTGTAAAAGAACTGGTCGAAAACGCGCTGGATGCGGGCGCACATCGCGTCCAAGTCGAATCGGATGGCGGTGGACGGCGTTTGCTGCGTGTGACTGATGATGGCAGCGGCATTCGTGCCGAGGAAGCCGAACTTGCTTTTATGCCGCACGCCACCAGCAAATTGGAAAGCGTCGATGATTTATCGCACATCCAAACGCTTGGGTTTCGGGGTGAGGCGCTTGCCAGCATCGCATCAGTAGCACAGGTGACAATGCTCACCCGTACCGCCGAGGAAACCGCCGGGACGCTGATTCGGGTACGCGGCGGTGCATTGGCCGAGCAGCGCGCCGTTGGGACCCCTGTCGGGACGGTGATCACGGTTGAGAATCTATTTTTCAATACGCCCGCCCGTCTCAAATTTTTGAAGGCCGAAACCACCGAACGCCGTCACATTGATACGCTGGTCACGCGCTATGCAATGGCCTATCCAAACGTCCGCTTTGCGCTGATGCAGGACGGACGCTTAGCTTTCCAGACAACAGGCAACGGTAGTCTGGCCGATGTGCTGGTTGAGGCGCTTGGTTTGGAGACGATGCGCGAAATGATCGAGGTGCTGCCCTCCGAAGCGCCGCGCCCTGATCTGCCACCTATCAATGTGTGCGGCTTCACCAGTTCACCATCGCTCAATCGCAATGCGCGTTCGCATATCACGCTGTTTGTGAATGGGCGCTACATTCAGGACAGCAGTTTGAGCTATGCCGTCACACAGGCCTACCATACCCTGATGCCAGCGGATCGCTATCCGGTGGCTGTGCTGCTGATCACGATGCCGCCTGAAGAAGTCGATGTGAATGTTCACCCGACTAAAGCCGAAGTGCGTTTCCGATCTGCTGATGCAGTCTTCTCAGCGGTACAGCGTGCGGTACGCCGGGCAGTGATCAAGCAGTCGCCTGTCCCGGCACTGGGCGAAACAGCGTTCAGCCCGCGCGAGTCAACTGCTCCGGCGGCAGATACCGCGAACTATGCGCCACGAACCGTTCAGCAAAATCTGGATATGCCGATTCAGGATACGGGTTATCGCAGTCAGCACCGCCCACCCTATGAGTCGAATTATGCGCGGCCAGAGTCGGCTAACTTTTCGCGGAGTGCGCCAACGTATTCGACGCCTGCTGCATCCGCCCCGCCGCAACCCACCGAAGGTCGCCGAACCTTGCCGCCCTTGCGCGTTGTGGGACAGGTGAACGCCACGTATATCGTCGCCGAAGGCCCGGCGGGGATGTATCTGGTCGATCAACATGCTGCCCATGAACGCATTCTGTACGAGCAGTTCATGGCGCAGCAGGCCGCCAAACAACCCATTGCACAGCGCACCCTTGACGCACTCACCTTTGAGTTCGAGCCGGGATCGGCGCGACTGATCGAAGAAAATCTGGCAGTGCTCAACAGCATTGGCTTCGAGATCGAAGCGTTTGGCAGTAACACCTTTCGAGTGCGAGCTGTGCCGGGCATCCTGGCAGATCGTTCACCGGAAGACTCGATCCGGCTCATCCTCGATGATCTGGAAAGTGGCGCAGAGCCAGGCGCATCGACGCTTGAGGCGAAGATCATCCTGAGAGTGTGTAAGGCGGCGGCGGTCAAAGCCGGGCAAACGCTCAGCTATAATGAGATGCAAGCCATGCTGCGCCAATTGGAGCGGACGGCATCGCCGCGCACCTGCCCGCACGGACGGCCAACGATGATCCTGTTGAGCAGCGAACAACTGGCGCACGAGTTTGGCCGAACCTAGGGAAAGGTATCAGCCGTCAGGTATCAGGTATCAGCAAAAATGGGAACTTTTCATCGCAAAACGGAGTCTGTCATATAATATCTCAGCATCATTTGATTATCAGGGGGTGTTTTATGACGGGTTTGTTGAGCGGATTGATGATCCGGTTGATCCTGATTCTGGTCTTTGGAGTCCTCATTGTTGGCGGCTATTTTGGGATAACGTTCGCGTTGGATGCACCTATACGCCAGGGACAAGATGCGGCGCTCAACCGTTATGGCGCGGCGGCAGTAAAGTTGTGCAACTTATCAAGTGATCAGAATAAAATCGGTAAAGCCACCATCGAAAAAGGTGCCAAGTTAGGCGTGATCAAAGCTGAGGATGGCACTTTCTATGAACGCTATGCCAATGTGCTGCCAGCCGCTCGACAGGCAATGAACGCTTCGGAGACGGCGGTAATCTTGTGTTTGCAAGAGTCGCAAACCGATTTAGAGCCGGATACTTATGGCAGCAAAACATCTTCAACACGCTACTCCTGCTATCGAAAAGAGCGCGATCTGAGCGCCTATCTCATTGACGTGAAAACGGGGACACAATTCGCCTCACAGGACTTTCCCGGCGCGGAGCCTGGCACAGACGCCTGCCCTGAAAAGACCGACAAGGATTTGACCGTTTATGGCGAACTGCCCTCCACCGTGAAGGTGATCAACTGGGCGATCAAGCAAAGTGGAAGCTGAGGCATAAAATCATGTCAAATATCGCACAAATGAATGCACAATCCGACTCGATCTTCAACACGGCGGATGCACCCTTAGCAGTTTACAAACCGGGCGGGAGAGGTCGTGTGTTGAGCATGATCTTTGCCACCCTGTTCTGTGTGGGCGGCGGAATCGCGGCGCTGTATGGGGCGGCACGGACTGGCCTGAAAAGCGATGACCGAATTCCATTGATAATTATCGGTGGCGTCTGTGTACTGGTTGGTTGGCTACTCGTGGAAAACTGGCTTCGCACGCGCAATCTGAGCGTCACAGTCACGGCTGACGGATTGACCCAGAACAAAAACGGCACGCTCACAAGTGTGCGTTGGGATGAGATTGTCGGCATCTGGCAAGCCGTTACCAAGCGTTACTACAATGGTGTCTACTCAGGCACGACGCACGTTTACACCGTTCAGAAGGCTGATGGCAAAAAACTGGTCTTCAAAGATGTCCTCAAGAACGTAGAAGAACTTGGGAATACCATTCAGAGTGAAGCGACCAAGCGCCACCTGCCGCGCGCGCTCGAAACTTATAACAGCGGCGGAACAGTTACATTCGGCAATCTATCGCTCAACCGTACCGGGCTGACCAAAGGCGGTAAGACGCTGGCCTGGAACGAAATTCAGGGCGTGCAAATCCAGAAGGGTTATATCAACATCAAACAGCAGGGGCGTTGGCTGCGCTGGGCGAATATCCCGGTGAGTTCGATCCCGAATATGCTTGTCTTCCTGACACTCGTAGACCGGATCGTCGGGGTCAACGCGCCGAAAAAATGACCTTTTTAGCCAATGTAAACTCGTCTTTGCTAGAATCCAATTCAAGCAGAGACGAGTTTTGTACTATGACGAATCAGAATATCCCGCCCGAATACTTCCGACGTGACGACGAGTCCGCCGACGAAAACTTTTATCAGTCCCCGCGCAAAGTCGTTCACATTGATGACGGCGCGATTGCAGCGGTCAGTCAATTGTATGGCGAACTGCTGCCGACAGGCGGCCATATTCTCGATCTGATGTCTGCTTGGCGCACACACTTGTCCGCCACTTACAAGCCCAGTAAAGTGACCGGACTCGGCATGAATGCCGATGAAATGGCCGATAACCCACAGCTAACGGATTTCGTCGTTCACAACCTGAACAAGAAGCCGACACTGCCGTTTAGCGATCAATCTTTCGACGGCGCGATCTGCACCGTTTCTGTCCAGTATTTAACGAATCCGGTAGCCGTCTTTAAGGATTTGCGGCGTGTATTGAAGCCCAATGCACCCGCTATTTTCACCTTCAGCAATCGCTGTTTCCCGACCAAAGCGGTAGAAGTCTGGCAATCCGCGTCGATGCAGCAAAAAGCGAACTTAGTGGCTACCTATTTGCGTGAGGCGGGTTTTGCCGATATTCACGCCGAAGACCGCTCTCCCGCGCCAAAACTCAGTCTGTTTGGCGGGAGTGGCGATCCGTTGATGGGTGTATGGGGCTATGTGCCGGGCGCAACAGGCTAGCCGTTTTTCCGGGTGGCTTTCACATCCCCTTCGGCGGGTTCGTCCGTCGAGAGGCCACCCTGTCCCGGTATATTCCGCGTGCCTTGAGTTTCGCCGGGGCGTCCCTCAGTCGGATCGTTGCTGGACAGAGATTGTTCGTGCAATTCACGTTCGCGCTTTTCCTGAGCATTTGTGGAATTATCGGGAACGTTTTTGGCTTTATCGGTCATCTGCGATTCCTTTGCTACTTGAGCGGTCAAAAGCAAAGGCCGTACCCATGTCAGGGTTGTCTGTCAGGTTGTGTTTCGGGCTGTGGTTCATGTCTGGCAGGAAACAGCGGCGAACGGCGCAACGCCTGTGCTTGTTTGAGATGATCGAGGCTGTGAACCAGATCAAAAAGCAGCACGCCTTTTTGCGTGACTTCGCCAATTTGTGGCACAAAAACACGCTTGTCCGACTCGGGTCTGTAGGTTTCCTGAATAATCAGGAGCAAGTCATCGGCGGCTTTTTGCAGACGCCCTTGTAGGATCGGAGCGGTCAGGCCTTTCTCTGCACCGCCGCCCGGTGAACGTGGCACCGGATCGATGTGTGGGCGCGTGCTGGACGCAATGTCAATGAAGCTGTTGTATGTATTGCCCTGTGCCGCGATCAGGTGTGAGACCACTTCACTCAGGGAATACGTACCTGGGTCGGGGTTGAAGTTGATTTGTTCGGTTGTCAGACCGTTCAATAACCGACTCATGCCACGCCGAATATTCTGGTAAGCGCGTACCAGTTCATCAATCGTGTAGCCGTCGGCAAGGTCTGAGATCGGCTTACCGTCTCGGAAGATGGCATAGGCGATCTGTTCAAGGAGGGTAGTATCCAGTTCCGGCATAACGTCGCTTTAGCCTTATTGATTGTGCGAAGTGTACCTCAGCGCGTCGGGCGCGTCGATGTGTCCGAGTCGGTGCTGATCACACGATTGTAGCCTGTCAGTTCCACGTAGCCATAACCTGTGATGGGTGTTGTCCCCTGCGTGCCCGTGATCCGCGATGCACCTTCCCAATAGACGGACGACGTTCGGATTTCCTGATCGGCCAACAACGGCTCAATCGTCAGTGTGATCGGTTCGCCCGTTTTTGGCTTCACGGTGACGCGCCATTTGGCTGGGTAGATTGCGCCGCTCTTATCGCTGTTCCACTTCGCCAACTCCTCAATCGTGTAATCGGCATTCGCCAATGTGAGATGTTCGGTGCTGCCATCGGCCAAAATCAGTGTGCCATCGCTGGTCGGCTCGAAAGTCCCATCATCGCGCCGAATACGATACAGCATGATCTCGCGTTTATCGTCCAGTTGCAAACTGAACCAATCCCAGCCGACAGCGTGTGGACTCAAGACGCTGGTGCTGTACTCGTGATCTTTCCACGAAGTACCCGTAATGGTGTAGGGTGTGCCGTTGATTGTGATCGTACCGCTCGTTTCGAGTCGAGTGAGCGAATAGTAATAGCTAGCATTGCCGCGTTCTGGACTCTTGGCACTCAGGCCGTGATCCCCTTCCAGCGTTGGCGGTTTGGTTTGCCGAACGGTGAAATCAATCGCCACCGGATCGTGGGTAGCTTGCAGGTGCATAAGGCTGGCATCGGCGTTTTGGGCTTCCATCGACCAGTTCTCGATCCATATACGTACTTTCGGCTCGACTAGCGTGCCCGCCAATCCTGCCGCGCCCCGACTGAACCGATCTGTGTCATAGAATTTGCCGCCCGCAATATCGCTGACAGCGAAGTGCGCGAAATAGAGTTGATTGGTCGCCCACTCCGATTGGCGTTCTGGTTGGGTAGGCGCAAGTGCCCGCCGAAAGATCGTCAGTTGATAACCGAAACGACGGCCATCAGTGGTAGCAAGGTTGCCTGTGTAGTACCACCACTCCGTTTGAAAGTCCGGGTGTGCGCCAAAATCCTGCGGGAACTTGAACTCGCGCACGTCTATTGCCCGTGCAAAGCCAGTGGTATCGCCACTACTCAAGGCCGCAATCACATCGGCGCTGTAGCTGGGCGCGGCTTTGCCTTGCAATTGTGTGATACCCAAAACGATGATTGCAATGACGGCAATTACGCCGATGAAAACTGTCAGATAACGTTGCATACTCGTATTCCTTCGCCCAAACTTGAGCAGCTAGATTATAAGGCGCTTGCACTACTAATCGGTAATCTTTGGGCAGCGTATATTCGCTGGCAACGCAATTTTGAAAATTGGCTATACTACGGGGCATGATAAACCTTCACGACATCCTGAACGCAGCCAACGGTCAACTTTTCGGTGATGCCGCCGCCGAAATTTTCACGGATTTCTGTTTTGATTCGCGCCGTGTGGCCGATGGTGAGCTGTTTGTCGCCGTCAAAACCGAACGCGGCGACGGCCACCACTACATGCACGAGGCCGTCAAGGGTGGCGCGCTTGGCATTATGTGTACGCGCCCGCCGGAGTTCGATACGACTGGCCTGACCGTGATCGTGATGCGTGATGTCGAGACGGCGCTGCTCAACTGGGCGAAGATCGTGCTAACCAAGTTTGGTACAACGGTTATCGGCGTGACGGGCAGCGCGGGTAAATCTACTGCCAAAGAAGCGATTGCCACCGTCCTCGGTACTCGTTATCAGGTGTATAAGAGTCCGGGCAGCTTCAATGGGCGGTTTGGGTTGCCGTTGGCGCTTGGCAAGCTCTCGCAGCAAGATCGATTAGCGGTCCTCGAATTTGGCACGGATCGCTTTGGGGAAATGGCGGAACTGGTTGAAACGACAAACCCGCGTGTGGGCGTTGTGACAAACATTAGCCATTCACACACGGATCGGCTGGGCAGTCTGGAAAACATCGCCAACGAAAACGCGATCCTGATCGAGCGTTTGCCGCCCGAAGGTTTGGCCGTCCTCAACTACGATGATGATTTTGTGCGCGGGATGCGAACACGCACGCGGGCACAGGTCAGTACCATTGCGTTGGATCGAACGGGCGTCGCCTTCGGTGCCGATCTGATGGCCTATAACCTGATCACAGCACGCGACAAAATCGGTTTCGATCTGCGTCACGAGCGCGAACGTTATCAGGGGCGCTGGGTGCCGCTGTTGGGCGCGCATCAACTGTATGGCATATTGGCGGCGCTGGCCGTCGGCATGAGCTTTGGTGTGCCGCTAGAGGAAGGTTTGCGCGCGCTGACCGACATGGAGCCACTGCCCGGACGTTTACGCGGGTTAGAGGGCTATAACGGTAGCTTATTGATCGATGACACCTTTAACGCGAATCCCGAAACGGCACTGGCTGCTCTCGATTTTCTGGATGCTATTCGTATGCCGGGACGTGGCGAACGATTGATCTTCGTCATGGGCGATATGGACGAGTTGGGTGGTCACGCGCTGCGCGGTCACATTGATGTGGGTAAACGCGCCGCCGAAGTCGCCGATCTGATCATCACCGAAGGCGAACTGGCAGCGGTTGCGGCGCGCGCGGCGATTGATCAAGGGATGAAACGCAGTCAGGTTCGGATTACCTACAGCCATCAGGACTCGGCGTCGATTGTACGGGACACGCTGAAAGCGGACGATGTGGTGCTGGTTAAGGGCGGCACGGCAGCGCGCATGGAGCGAGTCGTCGCAGCGTTGCTGGCAAACGAAGCGGATCGCGCAAAACTGCCCCGACAGGAGAGCGCCTACGACTCGGTCTGGTCAGATCGCCCGGCGCGGCCAACCTGGATCGAGATCGACAAAAACGCGATTGCCAATAACACGCGCCTGCTCAAGGAAATGGTGGGACCAGACGTGGCGCTGATGGCCGTCGTCAAGGCGAATGCCTTTGGGCACGGCGCGGTGGCGGTCAGCACAACGGCGCTGCTGAACGGTGCCAGTTATCTGGGAGTTGCTTCGGTAAATGAGGCGACGGATTTACGCGATGCCGGGATCGATGCGCCAATCATGGTACTCGGCTTTACGCCGGTGTGGGCGGCGCAGCAGGCGATTCGTTACAACCTGACCGTCAACCTGTATGATTTGGAGTTGGCGCGCAGTTTTGATCGTGTGGCGCGTGAAATGAACGCAACGCTCAAAGTCCACATCGAAGTTGATACGGGTATGGGGCGGCTTGGCGTCCTGCCCGATCAGGCGATCCCGTTCTTCCGCAGTCTGAGCAAGCTCCGAAATTTGCAGATCGAAGGTATCTTCACGCATTTTTCGAGCGCCGATGATAATTCCGAATACACCGAAATGCAGATGCGCCTGTTTGAGGATGTGCTGATCCCACTGCGTGGTGGCGGCTTCGCATTCCAGTATATTCATGCGTCCAATTCGGCGGGACTGCTCAAAGTACCCAACGCTCGTTTCAATATGGTGCGGCCAGGGCTTGCCCTGTATGGATTATCGCCGGGAACAGATGCGCCGCTGCCCGCTGGGTTTCGCCCCGCGCTGGCCTGGAAAACACTGATCGCGCAGGTCAAGCGACTGCCGCCCGGTACTTTTGTTGGTTACGGGCGCACCTATCGAACGCGCGACGTGGAACGGATTGCCGTGATTCCGGTAGGCTATGCCGATGGTTTCCGGCGCGCTCCGAAAAATTGGGGCTATGTGCTAGTCAATGGGCATCGTGCGCCGCTGGTTGGGCGTGTCAGCATGGATCAGGCAACGATTAACGTCACCGATATTCCCGATGTAGCCATTGGCGATGAAGTAGTGCTGATCGGCAGACAGGGCGATGAAGTACTGACTGCCGAATCGGTTGCGGAGCAGCTTGGCACGATCAACTACGAATTGGTAAGTACCATTCTGGCGCGCGTGCCAAGAGTCTGAACGTGTTATAAATCGTAAACTGCTTTTGTTGCCGCCTGCACTTTATCATCGGTGACGCGCGTCTCGGCCAAATATTCGCGTCGCAGGACAACCATCAACGTTCGCAGTTCAGCAACCGGTACGACAGGCTGCCGCGTCGAAACCTGTGTCTGACTGTTGGTGAACACGACTACCCCATACACCGGGATTTCACCCAGCCCGCGCCGTCCAAGATAGTTACGCAGTGCATACACATCCGTCACACATTCGCGCGTCCAGTTGTTGCGCGACAGGGTGAAGGTTTCGCCGCCTTTGCGCTCCAGCCAGTCGGCACCCTCGTTCAGATAGATACCATTGGCGTCTGTCACACGAAAGACCAGCGCCCCCGACGGTCCCAGCAGCAGCGCATCCAGATAACCCAGTCGGTTGCGGCTCAGGTTGCGGATAAAGACATATTTTTCGTCTAGTTCGCGCGCCAAAGTATCGCCCACCACCCGCGCGATCTCGTTATCGCGGCGATAGGTGAGGCCGCGAATGATGAAGCCGATCCCAACGATCAGCAGCACAAGACCGATAATGCCCACCAGAATACCGATGATATTGCTGCCAGCGACGATCAGGATCAACAGCCCGAAGCCGCTGACCACCAGCCCACCCAGCAGAAACAATGCGCCGATCAACATGATGTCGCGCCCACGTCGGGCGATAATACGAGTTGGGTTCAGGTTTTGCATCGCGGTCACGTCGTTTTCTGCTTACGCTTGGCAATGATCGCATCGAGTTTGGCGCGCAGTTCGGGCATGGCCGGGAGCGGCTTATACATGAGCGTATCGGCCTGCGCTTTTTTGATGACCTGTTCTTCTTCACTGGGGCTAAGCCGATAGGCAGTAATCATCACGATAGCGATCTCACCCAGACGGGTGCTTTTGCGTAGTCGCTCACCGACTTCCGGCCCGCTCAACTCTGGCAGCCGAATGTCCAGGATCGCCAGTTCGGGCAGTTCAACGGGCGATGTACCGCGATCCACCTCGTCAACCCATGCTACTGCTTCCGCCCCATCGACAAAAGCGACGCCTTCGATGCCCCATATCTCGAACATCGCCAGGAGTACGTCATAAATGTCGGGTTCGTCTTCGACAACCATCCAGGTAGACAATGCAGACTCCTCGCCACACGATAAATGCTACTGTCTAGTGTACTCAAAAACGGCAAAGTTAAAAGAGTAGTTTGCAGGCGGTTCGGAAACGCATTGCCTGCTAGTGCCCTACTGAACCAAGCAGCGACGCCAAAGGCAAGTTTTTAAGTATACAAATTTGACGCAGAGGATCGACTTTGTTATCCTGACGTTTTGCTCAGTCACGCTCCAAATTTTGAGTAGCAGGGTTATTGATAACACTCTTATTACAATTTCTGCCTTTTTATTGACTATCCCAAAAACAGGTATAGACTGCAATTAATCCTTCACGAGGTCACATCATGTCCACTATCACTCTATTTGATAACGAATATTTAACCATGCGCTTTTACACCGACACAAAAATTATTCATCACCATTTTTACCCCGGCCTCAACAGCCATTTTCTCCGCACCGGATTGGATCGTGGTGTGGAGCTTTTGGAAAGGTATAAAGCCACCAAATGGTTATCGGATAATCGTGAAGTTGAACCCCATAGCCTGGAGGATGGGGAATGGATTAACAACGACTGGCTGCCGCGTGCGGTTAAGGCAGGTTGGAAATATTGGGGATTGGTTGTACCCAATGGCATAGCAGCAAAAATGAACATGGATGAATTCGTCAATGCTTTTTACGAGCAAGGTCTGTGGGTGGCCGTGTTCACGAACGTAGATGAAGCAATGCAATGGCTGGAGACACGGTAGACCTGACAAGGCCTTTGCAGGTTGTCCGCTCTATGCTTCTCAAATAAAAAGAACGTGGCAGTGACCACGTTCTTTTGCTGCTGGGAGACCTGGATTCGAACCAGGGCTAACGGATCCAAAGTCCGCTGTTCTGCCGGTTAAACTATCTCCCAATACATCGCTGATTATAATGCAGCTTTGACGCCCTGACAATGGTGATTACTTCGCCGCCGCTGTTACTTTTCTCATGCACTCAGCTATACGATCTTGATCATCTTGGCTGTATGTGTCAAAGCGCACTGGCACTTGAGCATAGTCGAGGCGATAGCTGAGTGCCGGAAAACGTTCAAACGCCGCATCGTATGAAGGGTTGGGATCAAACCGAATAAATTCCTCGTCTTTGAGAGGGATATAAATCTCAGGAATTGCCTCATCGACATGAAAGCCATAAATGAACGTCTTGCCTTGCTGTGCCATGGGGCGTTGATCCGTCACTGCGATAGAATACGGAAACGACGCTGTGTGATTCGGGTAGCGCGGCACACCGCCGATCACAGACGGCGTTTCGTGCAGGTAATCGAACTCGATAAGAGATATTTGCTGTGTGATCGTCTCTGCGCGTTTTTGTCGATAGCGAAGGAGTTCAAGACCGATCTTATTGGTAGGCGAAAGCACTTCAAGCCAGGTCACCGTTTCACCCAATTCGCTGT
>JBBSEU010000158.1:0-13596 GCA_038239365.1 Aggregatilineales bacterium | reverse complement strand
CAGCGTGTCGTTTGGCGGGTTGGCTGGGTCAGCCGGGACAAGGATGTTGGTTATGATGTCGCCATAGTTCAACTTCTGGAAAAAGACCGTTGCGCCCTGATCCTCATTGACGACGGCCACACCAATATTTTCAATCGGCACATCACCACCCCCGCCGCCAACTGTGAACTTGCTGAACGCCGCACCAATGATGAAGGTTAGTGCCAGCGGCGCGGCGATCATCGTGAGCAGCAAATTTCGGTCACTGAACAGTACGCGCACATCTTTTAGCGCGATGATGAGTAGTTTTCGGAAGTCCATCATTACTCCTTAGTCACGCAGCGCGCGTCCGGTCAGTTCCAGAAAAACCGCTTCGAGATTCGGCTCTTTGACTTCCACCGATTGTAAGGCAACGCCCGCCTCATCCAGTGCCTTGATCACGGCGGGCAAGGTCTGACGCCCGCGCCCAGCCAGCAATTTGAGTGTGCCATTTTCCGCCGTTGCACCGTCAATGCCCGGCACGCGCTTCACAATCTCAATGGCACTCTCGGCACCTTCACCAACGTTGATCAGGATCGTGTCTTTTTCGCCGATTTTTTGCATCAGTTCGCCCTGTTCGCCGCACGCGATCAGCTCCCCGTGATCGAAAATTCCGACGCGATCCGAAAGTTCCTGCGCTTCTTCCATGTAGTGCGTCGTGTATAAAACGGTCATGCCTTCGCCATTGAGCGTCTTCACTGCGTCCAGGATGCTGCGGCGGCTTTGTGGATCGATGCCGACAGTCGGTTCATCCATAAAGACCAGTTCCGGCTTATGGAGCAGCCCCACACCAATATTGACACGCCGCTTCATGCCGCCCGAATACGAGTCGATCCGTTCGTTCTGACGATCTTTGAGGCCAATAAAATCCAGCACTTCATCGCAGCGCCGCGCCAGTTCCGCGCCACTCAATCCATACAATTTGCCAAAAAATTCCAGGTTTTGCCGTGCGCTTATTTGGGGATAGAGCGCGATCTCCTGCGGCACGACGCCGATCATCTTCTTGACGGCGATGGGGTCTTTGACGATGGATTTGCCATTGATGAATACGTCGCCTTCGGTGGGCGTGAGCAGGCCGCTCATCATGCTGATCGTGGTCGTTTTGCCCGCGCCGTTCGGCCCAAGCAGGCTGAAAATTTCGCCGCGCTCAATCGTCAGGTTGATGCCGTTGACGGCCAGATTGCCTTCTTTCGTGCCACGCGCCGGAGCGTATCGCTTTTTGAGATTGCGAACTTCGACAATTGGGGTCATGCTTGAATCGTCCTGTTGGTAATCACCGCAACACATAGCATTAGACTATAGAATTGGCTGGCTGTATATCAACCGAACGGTTGATTCGAGGAATTGACGATGACCACACCGCGCCCAATGCAAGAGTCCTGGGAACAGTGGATTGGCCTCTGGCATTTGTCTTTTTACCTGATGATCATCGGCTTCACAGGCTTTGCCGTCGTTCAGGATGACGCGACGACCACAACGCGGCTGATGATCGTGTTATGCAGCGCACTGTTGGGCATCTGGTACGGCGTGTCGCTGCGGCATGACCGCGATTTCTGGGAAAAACGCTGGTGGTTTACGGCCTGCTATTTTGCCGCCGGGTGGGGCGTCTGGATTGTGCTGGTCAATCTCAATCCCATTTCTTCATATTTGTTGTTCGCCTTATTCCCGCATCTTTGCATCAAACTGCCACCGCGTCAGTGCATCCTCGGCATCTGGGTGCTGACGGGTTGTTTGCTATGGATACAGTTCTACCTTGATGGCCCATCACTCCCCAGTCTAATCATGTCACTGGCAACGGGCGTGCTAACTTCGATCCTCAAACTATTTATCGAGGCGATCATCATGCAAAATATTGAGCGTCGACTGCTGATCGAAAAACTGGACGCGACTCGTGCGGAACTGGCCGCCGCCGAACGACAGGCGGGTATCTTCGGCGAACGGCAGCGGTTGGCGCGCGAAATTCACGATACGCTGGCGCAGGGTTTCACCAGCATCGTGATCCAGCTTGAAGCCGCCGATGAGTCACTTCCGCCACACTTGACCACTGTGCGAAAGTATCTTGAACAGGCACGAACCACCGCCCGCGAAAGCCTGGGTGAAGCGCGCCGTCTGGTGTGGGCGCTGCAACCCGAAGGTTTGGAGCGGGCGTCGCTGGCACAGGCGATTGCGCGCAGTGCGGCACGCTGGACGGAAGGCTGTGGAATCCCGGCAGTGGCGATTGTGACAGGTGAACCCTGTGCGCTTCGCCCGGAAGTCGAGGTGACACTGCTTCGCGCGGCACAGGAAGGCTTGACCAATATTCGTAAGTATGCGTGCGCGCAGCGGGTGAGTCTGACGCTTTCGTACATGGATGATCTGGTCACGCTGGATGTGCAGGACGACGGGATCGGCTTTGATCCGTCGCGCTTAGCCGATCAAAATGATGAGCGCGGCGGGGGCTATGGCTTGCCGGGGATGCGGGCGCGTGTCGAACAGCTTGGCGGCACGCTGCTGATCGAGAGCGCGCCCGGTGAGGGTACAACGCTGGCGATTGCCATGCCGATTGAGGTTAAAAGTCTGGAAATAGCCCGGCAATAAATCACCGGGCTAAGTTCATTTCATCCAAACCGTACCCGAATCTGACAGGGCGGGATCGGGTAGTTGCTGGTGTTATCGATCACCACCAGTTGAATCCAGTACAGGCCAGGCGGGAACGCCTTCGCGTTGAGTGTGCCCAGATAGCCTTCTGTTACTACAGGCGCATTATTCGAGTAGAACGTCACATAATTGGTAGCGTTATCGGCGCGCACTTCCAGCTTGTAGAAGACGAAATTCGGGATGTTAGCCGTACCCCGGATCGTGAACTGACCATTCAGGAATGTTCCCGGTGCCGGGCTGGTGATGCGTGCTGCCGGATTGCTGCATGTGTACGGGTTGGCGTCGGCGGGGTTACTCGTTGGAACGGCTACCGTCAACGTCATGGGTAAGTTGCTGCCCGGCGGCAAGTAGATAATCTGACCCACGATGATCCGCGTAATATCCGGGATGCAGTTGGCCGCCTGCAAATCGGCAAGGCTGATGCCTGACCGCTGGCTGATGCTGAACAGTGTATCGCCTGCCTGTACGCGGTAGGGTATCCAGCCTGCGCGGAGGCTGCATTGCGTCGGGATGAACACTGTCGGGAAGAAAATCGTCGGGAGCGGCGTCCAGGTGGGCGTCACCGTGTCCGTCACAGTGAGCGTGACCGAGGCCGTGATAGTCGCCGTTGCCGTTTCGGTTGGAGTATTCGTCGGCGTGTAAGTCGCTGTATCAGTGGCCGTGATCGTCGGGAGCGGCGTAAAGGTTTTGGTGGGCAGCGGCGTTGGCGTATTCGTTGGCAGTGGTGTACGAGTCGGCAGGGCGGTATTGGTGTTGGTTGGACGCGGTGTATCGGTTGGCTTTGGCGTTGCTGATGGGAGCGTTGTATTCGTCGGTACGGGTGTCAAGGTGAACGGCTTTGTCGGCGTCGCTGTTGGGAGTGCTGTACGAGTCGGCAGGGCGGTATTGGTATTGCTTGGACGCGGCGTATCGGTTGGTTTGGGCGTTGCCGATGGGAGCGTTGTGTTCGTCGGCGCGGGCGTCAGCGTGAACGGTTTTGTTGGCGTATTCGTTGGCAGTGGTGTACGAGTCGGCAGTGCCGTATTGGTACTGCTTGGACGCGGTGTATCGGTTGGTTTGGGTGTTGTTGATGGGAGCGTTGTGTTCGTCGGTACGGGCGTCAATGTGAACGGTTTTGTTGGCGTCGCCGTTGGCGGCGGCGTATGAGTCGGTAATGACGTATTGGTAATTGTGGGTTGATGGGTATTCGTCGGCGCAGGTGTGAATGTGTGCGTCGAAGTCTGTGTCGCCAGCGGCGTCTGAGATGGGGCACTGGTCGCACTGACAATGGCGGTCTGCGTGCGAGTCGGATTCAATTCCGGTATCGTTTGCCGGGCGGTTGCGCTGCTTGTTATGCTGGCACTTGCTGTCGCGGCCTGGGTGACGGCAAGTGCCTGTTGAGTTGCAGCCGTTGTGGGCGGCAGTACCGTATTCGTCGGGTTAGTAGTTGCCGACGGGATAACGCTGGCCGTGAGGGTGCTGGACGGCGCGCGTGTTTGTGTCACAGATGGCGCGGGAGTCGGTGTGTTGGTTGGCTGCACAGCCAGAGCGGTTGCGGCACTGGTTGGCGGCTGTGGCGTGATATTCTGAGCCACCACTGTACTGACCGTACTTACCGCTGTACCATTTGGCACACTGGTTGCGCTGTTGACAGTCGTATTCGTTGGGCTGGCAACCGTTCCAAGCGCCGTGCCGATCTCCGTTCCAAAAACGGGCGTTGGCGTGGCGGTTCGGCTCAGCGTCAGGACAATCCCAAAAGTAAGTGCCAGCGCCAGCGCACCAATGGCGGCCAGCGCAACGATGATCTCTGCCCCAATATCACGACGTGGCATATGCAGCATTCTCCGTGCGCGCGGCGGGTTGCAGCGGCAAAACCAGTTTGAAGACGCTTCCGACGCCGATCATACTCTCAAGCCAGATGCGCCCGCCATGAACCTCAACCAGTGCGCGGGCAATCGATAGACCCACCCCTGTATCGCCCAGCCCCTGAATGAGCGGGTTATCGGCGCGATACAACCTGCTAAAGACGCGCTGCTGTTCCTCTGGTGGGATTCCACCGCCCTCGTCTCGAACGGCGATCAGAATCACATCCGTTTCCTGCGAATCGCCTGCCCGATTGGTGACGGTGTAGCGCGGTTCGTGGCGCGCACTGATCGCCACTTCGCCATCGGTGGGTGAGGCCAGATACGCATTCGAGAGCAGTTGAATCACGATCTGTTGCAGCGCATCCCGATCTCCATTCAGCAGCGGGAGTTCGTCCGGCAAATCCATCTTGAGCGTGATTCCTTTTTCACGGAACTGCGTCCGTGTCGAGGTGATCGAGTCGTCGATCACTTCAATCAGGTCCACGCTGACCGGCTGCAAATGCAACTGACCAGTATCAATCGCTGTGACGCGAATGAAGTCTTCAAGCAGGTTGCCAAGCCGATCCGCATTGGCCTTGACGCGCTGCAAGAACTGACGCTGCAACGCGCCCAGAATACCCACCGACTCGCCCAACAGCAGATCAACATAGCCGCCGATGGAACTCATTGGCGTGCGAAGTTCCTGGGCGATGCTCAACATAACTTCTGCTTGTGAGGCATCGACAGCCGCCGACGTGGGCAGCGGGATTGAGCGGGCAAGGCTGCCTTTGGCCTTTTGAAGTTGTTCTTCCAGGGTGTGAACCTGATTCGTCGTCCGCAGCAGTTGATGTTCCAGTTCGCTGCGTTCTTCGGTCAGTTCATCGATCATCGTCTTGAGCGTATCGACGCCATCCGCGCCGAGACGCTGCAACATTTCGCGGTTGCCTTCCGTCGCGGCCACCAGTTGATCCCGATCTGTTTGCAGGCGGGTGCGTTCGGCACTGAGTTGATCGCGCTCTTTTTCCAGAGCGGCGCGTTCTGTCGTCGCCCGATCCCGGCCAAAGACCGCTTCTTCGAGTTCAGCCTGCAAGCCCTCGATCTCTGCCACCATTTTGGCACGTTGAGCGTTCCATTTTTCAACTTCGACGCTTTGCCCTTCGCGCGATTGGCGGAGTGCGTCACGCTGGCTCGATAGGGCTTCGCGGTCTTGTGCCAGACGGCGCAGCGCATCTTCCATCGCAGCGATCTTGGCTTCGCGCTCGGCTTCATGCTCGATCTGATCGCCCAATCGCTGCCGTTCCGCTAATAATACTTCGCGGTCTTGTGCCGCCTTTTCCCAGAGCGTCTTGTAGTAGCTGCGTTCGTCGGTCAACTGTGCCAGCATTTGCGCCAAACCGCCCGGCCCTTCGATGCCCAGCGCCTTCAACTGCTCCTGGACTTCGGTAAGCTGGCTGGCAATCTGGTTGCGTTCTACCAGCAAGCGCGATTTTTCTTCACTCAGGTTGGTCAGGACGCGGCGCAGCACTGCGGGGGCGGGTGCTGCACCACGCTTACGAATGTCAACTAACTGCGCCTCAAGCTGGGCGCGCTGGGCTTGCAGTTCATCGCGTTCTTTTTGCAGCACTTCGATCATCGCCGCGTAAGCATCATCATCGCCGCTGTTTGTCGCGCCCAACATCTTGGCCTGGGCTTCCTGCAACGCCTGTGAAAGCCGTTCGCGTTCGGCGGAAAGCTGTGAGCGTTCTGCCCCAAGCGCCTCTAGCTGCTGGCTGATCGATAAACCTTCGGCGTCGTTGCTGCTCAACTGTGCCAATCGGCTGCGCTCATAATCGAGTTCGATTTGCAGATCGCGCACCATCGTCCCCAGTTCGTTGATCTGCTGCCGCGCCAATTCAAGGCTGGCCTGCATCTCCTGACGAACCGGGGCGTTTTGTGGCTCTGCTGCACCATCGACGACGGCCTGAACTGCCCGGCTGCTGCTTTCGGTACGGGCACGCTGCGCCGCTCGACTGATGCCAAGCAAACGCGCTGCAATCGGTGCCATCGCTGCCAACAGACTGGTTTCGTTATCGCGGAGTTCGCGCTGTGTGTAGGGCAGTGCGATCACCAACGCCGCGATCACGACCCCATCGCGTGACAGCGGTTGAAAATAAGCCGGGCCGATGCGCTGAATATCCAGGCGCGTGTACAGATCAACCAACTCGTTCAGGTTGCGATCCGTTTGCAGTGTCCGCTGCGCCCTGTCCTGAAGGGCACTGACGAGCGTCGGCTGTTCATCGAGTTTGAGCGCCATTGCCGCAATCGGTTTTTGCTGAATGTTATCGTAGGCGGCGATCACATCGGCGTATTCGGCGTCATCGAGTGCCAGCATCGCCGCCACGTCTGCCTTCATGGTGGTGGCGACGGCCACCACGATTTGCTGTGGCAAGTCGTCGGGCACATCTTTTTCGATCATGAGGCCGAGCGCCTTGAGCAGTGCCACCGACTCGCGTTCTGCCGTCGGATTCGCAGCATCAATCCCAGAAGAAGTCGGCTGTGTGAGAAGGCGCGTCCGCAAGTTGGCCGCATTTGCAAAATTGACGGAATTGGCCTGGGCAGACAGGGTCAACCGCTCTACAACCAGCCGATAGACGATGATCGGCAGGAACGGCATGGCCGCCAAAAATGCCAGCCGATTCGCGCCGGAGTCGTCGCCTTTGAGCGTCCCGGTAGCGATGCTGTACAGCGTGAAGCCGAAGCCCGCAATCAGCAGGCCAAAAAAGATCAGCTTCAGCGGCACATCGAGCGATTGGCGCGCCCGCAACAGCGTCAGGGCAGCACCCAGCACGGCGGCGGTCAGCGGGATCATCGTCCAGAGCGAACCGAGCGGGCTATCATTGAAGCCCATCACGGCGGGGCCGGGAATCCATAGCATTTCGGTGACGATGAAGCCGACCAGAACGGCTACCGAAAGCGCCCCGAACAGAGTGTTGAGCGGGCGCTCTCCGGCAGGTGAATCCGCCGTTGCGAACACCCAACCGACGATCAACACGATCAGGGTGCTGACCGCCCGATCCAGCGGTGGCAAAATCGCGCCTGCCGGGGTGCGTGCCAGCAAAACCACCAGCGCACCGATCATCAGTGCGATCCAGGCGATCATGATCCCAAAGGCGGCCACTGCGTAGCGCCCGGCGGCACGTTCGCCATCGCCGCGCAAGCGTTGACCAAGCGCCATGAACAGCGTTGCCTGGCTCAGGATGAACACAGCCAGGAAGTACAGCAGCGCGCCAGTGGGTTCGACAAATAGATTGAGCAAATTCGGCGGGGCGTTCGTAGTTATCACGTCCGCGCTCCTGAATAAACGTCATAGCGATGGAAGTGAGTATAGCATAGGCGGGCGGGCGGTTCTGTGCGGAATGGATAGGATTTGGTTTGTTTGAGCGGGCGCTCTGGAAACGATCACCCTACTTAGCCTACGCGCGCTATACTCACACGGCTAACGCACGTTAGGAAAGGATTCTCAAAATGGCAGTTGAAATTTATACGGGCATGAACTTAGATTTGACCGAAGAACACGAAGCCCTCCGAGCGGCAGTGCGTGATTTTGCGCGTAAAGAGATCATCCCGGTAGCGGCAGAATTCGATGAGTCGGGGGAGTTTCCCTACGATAACATCAAAAAGATGGGTGCGATGGGCTTGATGGGGATCGAAGTGCCTGAAGAATACGGCGGCGCGGGCATGGACACAATGGCCTACGTGCTGGCGATGGAAGAGATCGCCAAAGCCGACGCCGCACACAGCACGATCATGAGCGTGAACAATAGTCTGGTTTGTCTGGGGTTGTACAAATTCGGCACGGAAGCGCAGAAGCAAAATTATTTGCGGGCGATTGCCAGCGGCGAGAAGATCGGTGCATATAGCCTGACCGAACCAATGAGTGGCAGCGATGCAGGCAGCATGAAAAGCCGCGCCGTCCTGAGCGCCGATGGGACGCATTACATGATCAATGGCCGCAAATCATGGGTAACAAGTGGCCCCGTCGCGGATATTGTCGTGCTGTTCACGATGACCGAACCGGACAAGAAACACAACGGCATCAGTGCGTTCATCATCGAGACGGATAAACCCGGCTTCGCGCCCGGCAAAAAAGAACCCAAACTTGGGATTCGTGCCAGCGCCACCAGTGAATTGATCTTCGAGGATTATCAGTGCCCGGTAGAGAATATGATCGGGCAGCCGGGGCAGGGTTTCAAAATCGCCATGACGATCCTGGACGCCGGACGAATCGGGATCGCGGCGCAGGCACTCGGCATTGCCGAAGCGGCCTATGAAGCATCCGTTGATTATGCGCGGACTCGTGAAGCGTTTGGCGTGGCGATTGGCACTTTCCAGATGACGCAGGCCAAGATCGCCGACATGAAAACGCGCATCGAAGCATCACGCCTGCTGATCTACAACGCGGCCATCGCCAAGGAACGTGCCAAGACGACGGGCGCACGCTACACGACTGAGGCGAGCATGGCAAAGCTGTTTGCCAGCGAAACGGCCATGTTCTGCGCGCACGAGGCGGTACAGATTCACGGCGGCATGGGCTACAGCAAGGAAATGCCCGTCGAACGCTATTTCCGTGACGCCAAGATCACCGAAATTTACGAAGGCACGAGTGAGATTCAACGGTTGGTGATCGCCCGGAACGAGTTGGGGTTGCGTTGATTATTGATGCCCGGTAGTCATTGCCGGGCGTTTCATCCGCTAATTGGCCGATACATCTGGATTATCGAAATAGTGAACATTTCTAAAGCCGCTCCATTTGACCACCAATAATTGCGCGGAATTAGACCTGAACTGGCAAACGTCCAGCGCGGTAATCTCGAAGTCTGTTAAATAAAGACGCGGATGCACGCGATCTTCATCGTAGCCAATCGTGATCTGCACACCTTTTGGCAACATAAGGAGCAGGCCATAAACTGTATAGCGCATCCCGCCGCAGGGTTGACCATAGAGGTTAATCAGATCGCCGAGTCGGTATGCGCTTGCGCTCACGCCAGCACTTGTTTGATGAATAAACGTAACTTTATTCGTTAGCAACGGTTGATTCGGGTCCTGTGCTATCCAAAGCGTACCACCATCGCCAGTATCAACCATGATGCTGTTGGCCTGCTGTCCCAACATCCTTTCCACGTCTGCCCATTTGGTCTTGCCGGGGATGATACCTTTGTAACAGGGTTGACCATCGCAAACCCCGAAGCCGAGGCTTTGCAAAGCGGGTGATATGGAGACTTTCGGCGTAAGATGTACGGCAAAGGTGACAGTCGCCAGCACCAATATCAGCGATGAACATAGGAGCAAGAGCGAACGCAAAAATCGTTTCATCGCCAGCGTACAACTTTAATTATGGTTCGGATGTGGGCGTTCTTTTAACCAGATTTTTTGGCTTCTTTGTTACGTAGCGCCTCCTGTACCATTTCAATCGCGCGATCAACGTTCTGCGCCGGATGCGGGGCGTTTTTCAGGTTTTGGAGACCGCTCAACAACGTTTCGAGGGGGCCAAGCCCCGGCTGTTGATTGATCGCCAGCCGCAGTTGTTCGAGTGCCTCGTCCGTTTCGCCAAGCGCCAGCCGCGCGGTTGCCACATCGAAGCGCGCCCAGTAGTCGAACGGGTTGCCTTCGAGCGCGCGCAGCGAAAAGGTGAGTGCCCGCTTGAAATAACTTTTGGCCTCATCCACATCACCGTGCATAAAATGAAGTTGCGCCAGATTGATGATCGGATACGAACTATTGGGCGTGCGCTTTTCGGCTTCACTGTAATAGTGAATCGCATCGCCAATGCGTCCCTGACGGCGATAGAGTGCGCCCAACGTACTGAAAATGGACTGCTTATTGGCGTCGCGCACAGTCGGATCAAGTTGGATGGCTTTGATCAGGCGTTGTTCGGCTTCAGCGTAGAGTTGATTACGCGTACTCATATCCGTCATCTTGTCGGCTTCGAGGCGGCGTGCCAGACCCAACGCGGCATGTGCCGGGGCCAGGTTCGGGTCTTGCGCGAGTGCCCGCTCCAGATGTTCAACGGCCTTTGGCAGATCGCGCTCCAAAATGTACAGTTCGCCTAACAAATAATTGGTGGCGCGATTATCCGGGTCAAGCTGATAGGCTTCCTCGTGAATACGCAGCGCCGCACTGATATTGCCGATGTCCAACTGTTGCTCACCCAATTGCAGGAGTGCCAGCGCCCGATAAGTGCTGGCCGCCTGTTCACGCAAGCCCTTAAACTGTAGACGGTTATCGGCTTCAAGTTCCTTTTTGGTTTGCGACGCCTGACTGGTGGCTTCGGTCAATTGGGCACGCATCGTATCCAGTTCGTCACGCGCCTTGCCCAATTCGGCCTGATAATCGTTGAGCGTTCGCAGCCCGGTGACGCCCAACCCCAGACCAAGCAGCGTTCCCAACGCACCAATGATGATCGCCACCACCTGAATGAAGTTGAGTACCAAACCGGCTTGCGTCGTTGTCCGGTCTGCAACTGCCACCGCATGTTCAGCTTCCGCCATCAAATCATCAATAGTGGGCGTGGATGTGCCGGGTGGCGTTTGAGCGGCGCGTACAGGCACAGCGGCAAAGCTAATCAAGAGCATCAGGAAGGCAGCAGCCACAGCGAAACTGACAACATACAGGCGCTTCATAAATTTATCCTTCGAGGTGCAGCATATTCCGCAGTTGACCGACAATCGTTTCGGGCGTGCAGACCTGGATTTTGCCAATTCGGAGCGTCTCCAACAATATTTCATTGGACGTTCCACGCTTGAGGCCATCCACCACTTCATCGGCAACGCGCCCGCTCCCGGCTAAAACAAGCAATGGTGTCCCTTGCCGGGCGTGCAGGAGCGCCTCTCGTCGCACGATTTCGCCGCCATTGACGACCAGTGCCACGCGATGCCGCGCCATGACTTTTCCCATACCCAACAGTAAGGTTGATTCGATACCCCACTGATCGCTTTTGATCAGGGCAAAATGGGTATGGTTCGGGTCTAAAGGAAAGCGAATACCGTCTGTCGAACTGCCGGGGTACAGCACTGCCTCACCAGGCGCAACCCCAATCAATGGAAATGTACCATTGGTCAGCCGCCGCGAGTCGCCCATTAGCCCGACCATGCCCTGCTGAGTACCGCCATCCAGCACCGCAATGCCAAACTCGGTTGCCAGCGGTGCAAGTTCATCCCGAAAGATAGGCATGAGCGTTTCGGTCAATTGCGCTGTTGCACCGTCAGCGCCCGCATGAATCAGCAGCGTGTAAGGGCAATACGGCAGGCGCAGATGGGCACGAACCGCCCCCGGAGAAGCGTTCGGCTCAACGTACATCGCCCGCGCATAATGATGACTGCCGAACCGAATCTTGAAAACGCTGCCCATCTTGTAAGTATCTCCTGGAAGCTGTTTGCCCGTGTGCAGTCATTGACGCTGCTTTTCCGCTCCATTATACTAGCATGAACCGCGTTAAAGTTTGCACCAAATTTGCATTGGGTTACGACATCGTGCATTAGAAGCAGGAACTTATGCCACAAAAAGACAAACCCATCCATGAACGACAATACGACATATTCCTGAGCCATGCCAGTGCCGACAAAAAAAGCGTCGTAAACGATTTGTACAAATGGCTTCAGGAAACGTGTGATCTGCGGGTGTGGTATGACCAGATATGTTACCCGGCGGAGCCAACTTCATAAATGAATTGTCGGATGCGATCACCCAGTGCCGCTCGATGATTATCATGCTGTCCGAGGCGTCGCTCAGATCGCAATGGGTCTCGCGCGAAGTTGATTTTGCCATGAACCACCAGGTCAAGTTCCCAAACTTCAAACTGATTCCGGTGGTAGTGGGCGATATTGAAGTCCCCGGCTTTTTGCAAACGATCAATTACCTGAAAATGCCCAATGGTGAACTAACACTGGAATTTTGTGAAGGTTTATTACAGGCGTTTTATCCACGCGATATTAGTCTGCATCAAGGCACGAACCGTGACCTGTATGCCAGCGTCTCGTGGCGACCTGACGAAGCCGATTTTACGAACGCCGTCTGCCAGCTTTTCGCACGGGAAAACTTTCGGCTGGTTGGCGACTCCAAAGATCAGCGCAGTTTTATGAAGGGCGATCCGCATCGGGTGGAGACGATCATTTCCAGTTGTGGCGGGCTGCTGGCAGTGCTGCCCTACCGTGAAGACAGCCCCGCCGACGGCTATACGTCGCCGTACATGCTGGCCGAAATCGCTTTTACTCAAAAATATGAACTACCCTATGTGGTGGTCGCCGAAACGAATGTCGTCTTGCCAGAGGCGGTGACAAAAAATGCGCTGCGGGTCGTTCCTATGTCGCCTACAGCCGATCTGACGCAAAATCCGGCGATTATGGATGCCATCGACGGGCTTGACCAGAACTGGAAACCGCCAATACACCCCCATTACATTTTTTACTCGACGAGTTTTGATGACGCGACGCGGGTACAAACGGTGCGTAAATTGACGCAATCCATCACGGGCTTGCGCTGTATGATCGGGAACGAACTGGAGGATGAAGGCGCGTTCTCGATCCCCCAGTCGATTGTCAATTTGATCAAAAATGCGTTCCTGGTGCTGGCCGATATTTCGTGGAGTGAGCCGAATATCCGGTCACTGGTCGAGAGCATCTACAACACATCGATCAAATCCAATGCGGTCATCGATACACAGCATGTCAAGCGGCTGGCCGATGCGCTGGCAATCAATACCTTAATTGAGGTTGGCGCAGCGCGGGGCAGCGATGTGCAGTATCGGCTGCTGGCTTCCTACCCGCGTCGCTCGCCGCCGTTCATGCTCGGAGATCGCAAAGACATTCCATATTATAAAGACGCGGTGGAGATGTTGGGGATCATCCACAAGCTGGTGTATCCATTCCGACGGCGCATCTTGAATCACGAACTTCGACAGGGGCGTTAACAAAAAGGGCACAGAGATAATCTGTGCCCTTTTGGGATCATTGCGACCCGCTATGCCGTGTGCGCGCTGTTTTGAACCTGCTTTCGCAGGTGGGTCGTCTGGCTGAAGTTTTCACCTTGACCAACGCGGGCCTATCGTGTCGACCTCAGACGGGGACGCCCTAAAGACGGGTGT
>JBBSEU010000157.1:0-13636 GCA_038239365.1 Aggregatilineales bacterium | reverse complement strand
CTGGTGGCTTGTTCATCCTCTCTATTGTCCCGCTTCTGCTTGTCTCGTCAAGCCCCTGCCTGAGTAGTTACAGATCGTTCTTGGTTTGTAGCGGACTGGTGAAGGAATGTTCCGAAATTTGCCAGTGCTGCCCATAATCGACGCTTTCATAGATTTTGGGCGAAGCATCTACCCCACATGAATCGCACGTCACCTGTGCATAAACTTTACCTGGAATTTCGCGGTCAGCGGCGACCTCAGTCACTTCGGTGCGATTTTGTGAAATAATAAGTCGGGCAATGTGAAGTTTACGAACGCCGTATAAACCAATCAACACAAATATCGGTATACAGATCAAGTAGACAATGAGCGAGAAACGGAAACGCATCGCATATCCCTTTCATTGATCCTCCACAGGATATATCCGATTTGCGTTTACTGTCCTTAACAATGCTCACTTCACCAAATTAACGAACCAGGCATAAACCAACATCTGCGATATGTAAACCACCCCCGAAACACCCAACGCACCGAGCAGCCATTTGACTGTGTTCCAGAATAAATTGATCCACCACTGCACATTCCAAAACAGCGGACTTTCGTGATAGTCGGTTTGGAGTGTGCCGGTCTTCTTGACGACGATCCCTTCGCCGCGCACAGTTGCATACAGCGCCACAAATGCGACGCTGATCAGCGGCACGAGAAAACTTGCCCAGGACGCCACCGCCCCCGGTACGAAAAGGCGATTCACGAAAAACACGAGCGCGCTCAAGGGCAAAAGCATCACCAGGAACAAAATCAGCAGTTCGAGCGCCAACCGATCCGTTTGCCAGAGTGTCGTTCGCGCCGATTGATTTTCAAGATGTGTCGATAAACCTTGTCGATAGCAAATGAAGCCAATGATCAGCGTCAGAATGATCGGCCAACCCACCTCATACAGTGTTGAGGTGACGCCAATCGGTACAATCAAGGAAAGCAATCCTGTCGCCAGTTCGATTCGCAGGATGAAGCCGCTGGTAAAGCCCTGTCGATGGACGAAAACGGCAATCGTGCCCGCGCTGAGAAGCAGCGTGATCGCCGTCATTACACCAACGATCAGGTAAAAGTCGATCACTTCCTGGGTAAGCCAGATGAAGATCGCAACGGCGGCACAAACAGTGATCGCGCCTGAAACTTTCAGGGCAAGGTTGAATGCGCCTTCCGGTTCGCCAATCGGAAAAGCATAGCGGTAAGCCTGACCGATCAACCAGGCATGAAGAATTGTCAGCGGCGGGATGAGCAAGCCAAGTGCAATAATCGTTACGATGAGAATCGGATCGGTCAGTGTGAGTGGCGAAACGATCCCTTCAATGCCGTCATGACTGATTACCCAGGGGCGGATATTTGAAGTTGGGGGATTAGGACCAACCAGAACGCCGTAGTTGCCCATCGGCGCATACAAAATATTTTGGCCTTTGGGCGCGATATAGTAGGACGCTAACGTGCTTACATACTGTGGATAGTTAGCGTGTTCGCTCCCGGATTGCTGAAAAAAGCGCGGAAGGTGCGCTTGGGGAGCGTCCAAACTCTTGCTCCGCCGAACCAGAGTTCATCACCCGTTTGACTGATCCCTAAAAGTTGTTCAGTGTGATTGCTCATCCCCGCAAAAGGGAATGGGATGGTGTGCCAGTGCTGGCCGTAATCGGCGCTTTCGTAAGTCGTCCCTGGCCTATCAATGCACGAGCCGCGCTGCACATCGGCATAAACTTTACCTGCAACAACTGGATCGGCAGCCACCTGACAAACTACCGCTCGTGGATTTTGACGTGCCACCGAATAGTAATTGCCACCCATCGCATTTATGTAACTGCCAATAAAAAATAGGCCGATCATCGCGGCGATTGGCACACATACCACATAACCCATTAATGGAAAACGCATGGCAATACTCCTGTCACCCTGAAGACAGGATACACGCATTTATGGTCTATGGCGCGCACTTGAGTGCTGGACAGAGCGAACTTGGGCGCTTGTAATGGGTGTTCAGTCTCAATCGCTGGTTTGAGCGTCAAGCATCGGCGACTCCTGAGTCAGTGGCAAGCGCACGACAAAGCGTGTCCCGCCGCGCTCCGGGAATTCGGCCTGTATCTGGCCGCCATGCAGTTGGATGATCTGCTGACTGATATACAGTCCCAACCCCAAGCCGCCTTTATAGCCGTCCTGATGCGCCTGATAGAATCGCTCGAACAGCCGCCCCCGATTCTCTACCGGAATGCCGATTCCCTGATCAGTTACGGCGATGGTCACATTTTGAGCATCTAAGGTGGCAATATCAACCTGAATCGTTTCGCGTTCAGGGCTATACTTGATCGCATTGTCAAGCAGGTTGATCACCACCTGTTCCAGGCGCAGCGGATCGATATAAACCGAGAGTGATTCCGGTGCTTGCAAGTCGATTGGGTAAGGCTTGCCGCGCTGAATGTTGGTGATGACTCCACCTACCAACGTTGGCAGATCGGTGATCGTCCGCTCCAGAAGCAACCGCCCCGCTTCCAAACGCGAAATGTCGAGCAGTTGCGAAATCAACGTTGTGAGTTTGGCCGACTGCTGATCAACCACCCGCAAAGCCCGTTCAACCTGGGGTATATCCAGAGTGCCGCGCTTATCCAGTTGCCGCAGTAGGGTTTGGGCAAAACCGCGCATACTGGTGATCGGCGTCTTGAGTTCGTGGGCAGCCACCGACAAAAATTCGTCGCGCAATTGGATAGCCCGTTTGGCCTGATCATAAAGCCGGGCATTATCGACTGCTTGCGCGGCACGATGTGCCAATTCCTCGGCGATTGGAATATCGCTGGCGTCATAACTGCGACCAGACTCGGCCATGCCAATGGACAGCACCCCGATGATCTGCTCACGATTTTTGAGCGGCAGATTGATATACGAACGAGTACCAACCCTCCGTAGTAAAGCCGCATGATCGGCGTCCTGTGCATAGGCCGCAATAATTTCAGGAGAGACCTGGACGACATAATTTGTCTCACCCGATCGCGCGGCCAGCCGGATCGCCAGTCCCTTCGGATCCGTCGGGTAGCGTGCAGCGATTTCACGAATAGCAGCTTCGGCATCGGGTTGAGAAGCGGCCAATGCCACCACGCGCAGCGACCCGTCTTCTTCAAAAATATTGACGTTATAGTTATCCGCAAACGCGGGGATAATGTGCTGCGCCAAGTTACGAAAGGTCATTTCGTAGTCGAGCGAACTGGATAGCAATGCACTGGCCTCGGCCAAAAATGCGATGCGCTGCTTGGCGCGTTCGGCATCCTGGCGTGCTTGCTGCTGTGCTTCGTAAAGGAGTGCCCGATCCAGGGCTTGGGCGGCTTGAGCAGCCAGCGTGATCATAAAGCCCTGATCATTTGTTGCAAATGATGTGTCCGCCGCGAAGCTGAAGCCGATTGCCCCAATCATCCGATCTTTTACGATGAGCGGCAGCGCCGCCCACGCTTGATAGCTTGAAACAGGTGGCGTGGAGTAATGGTTATACCAATCTTCGCGCGAACTTATCCAAACAGCATTCCGTGTACGTGCCGCCTCAGCCAGTGGTACTGGGGCATTAATTGGAGTATGCAGCCACGCACGTACCAGATCGGGCGAGTAGTTTGCCAGACCAATTATTTCCAGAGTCTGATCATCCTTCAACTGAAGCAAACTGCCTGCCGCTGCACCTGTGGCAATAACGGCGCGCTCAACAAAAACTTCGGCCACATCAGCAGGCGTCAATGCTCCCGAAAGCGCCGCCGTCACGTCCTGCAAGCGGGCGATGCGCTCATAAAGCTGCTCTGTCTCACGTTCCGCCTCCTTGCGCTCCGTAATGTCGCGGAAAGTGAGGATGATGCCAATCGTTTCACCTGCCTCGTTGTGAATGGGTGCGCCGCTGTCATCAATCGGGATTTCCTGCCCGTTTTTAGCGATCAGCACCGTATGATTTGCCAACCCAACAATTGTGCCCGTTCGCAGCACTTTGTCCACCGGACTTTCGACGGTTTGGCGCGTCGTCTCGTTGATGATGACAAAGACTTCGTGCAGCATTTTTCCGGCTGTGTCGTCCTGCGTCCAACCCGTTACCTCTTGTGCCACCATGTTCATAAAGGTGATACGGCCTGTAGCGTCAGTAGCGATCACCGCATCACCGATGCTTGCCAATGTGACGCGCAGTCGTTCCTGTTGTTCGCGTGCTTCATCGTAGAGCAAACTATTTTCGAGTGCGCTGCTTGCCCGTCGTGCCAATTCTTCTGCTAATGCCACATCGAGCAGCGTTAGCTCCCGCCCCGATTCGGCCATGATGAGTTGAATGACGCCCATCGGCTTGCTACGCACAATAATCGGAACCAGTACGCCTGCCTTAAAACTAAATTGACGCAGCATTTGAAGCTGCTCAGGATCAGTGATGACTTTTGCGAGTAGTTCCTCCGTAACTGCCGGGTTAAACTCACTTTTTCCGGTACGCAGAACATTGTAAACGCCTGTCGTTGCTTGTGGATTGGAAGGGTAACGCCGCCGAAATTCCTCTCCCAGTCGAATCTTCTCTGGATCGCTGTGATGAGTGACAATCGGCACGACAGAGCCATCTTTTTGGACTAAATGAATGGTACACCAATCGGCAATCGTTGGAACGGTAAGATTGCCGATACTGACCAGCGTCTTTTGAAAATCCAGCGACTCGGAAAGCATTTCGCTGGCCTCGGTCAGGAATTTCAATCGTTTTTGACTGGCTTCGGCGCTTAAACGCGCTTGCTGTTCGGCTCCATAGCTGCGCGCCCGCTCCAACGCCTGGGCACACTGCTGCGCCAGTGAGATGATAAAAACACGATCTTCGGGGTCAAATGCCTGCACTTTGTCGAAGCCAATAACCAGTGCGCCAATCGCACGATCTTCAATCACAAGCGGAGCCAATGCCAGACTTGCACTGGTCATCCCATCGGGCAGATCAGGCGAAACCAACCGCCATTGCTCGTGCGAACTCAGGAACAGTGGTTCGTGGCGATTGATACTGTATACGATGGGCAAGCCCGGACTGCTCATCGGTATCCGCGCCCAACGCTGCATACTCTTTTCGGTGTAGCCCTGGGAGTACATAACCTCAAGCCACTGATCATCGACCAATGTCACGACCAGACCGCCGTAGGCTGAGTCCAGTGTATTGAGGCATTGCTCGACAATCGCCTGTGCCACGTCTGAAGGTTGGAGCAAACTCGATAGATTAGAGGTGACTGTTTGCAATCGATTTGCTCGATCCGCCAGACGTTCGGCGGCTTTTCGCGCGTCCTGAGCCTCAACAAACAGGCGGGCATTGTCAATAGCGATGGCCGCCCGCGCCGCTAACTGCTGTGCCAGTTCCAGATCGGCCTGTTCGTAACGCCGTCCCGACTCGGTAGAGACCATCTGAATAGCGCCAAGTGACTGCCCGCGCGCGATTAACGGCACAATCATCACTGATGTGTAGTGAATATCGCGCAGAACCTGTAAAAGCGCCTGATCGCTGCCTGCGGCGGCCACCAGCATCGCATCGGGAATATCCTGGTAGAACTCCGGCTGCCCGGTACGAATGACATTATACAGTCCGGCGGGGGCATCCGGGTTATCGGGATAGCGCCGTTGAATGTCGCGTGCCCATTCGATCTTTGCCGGATCCACGTGCGCCAATGCCAGTTGTTCAACTTTGCCGCCGGGCTGGACAACATGTACCGTACACCAATCGGCGATTTTGGGGACGGCCAAACGTGCGACGCTGGCAAGCGTGGTCTGATAATCCAGCGAGGAACCCAGCACTCGGCTCGATTCACTCAAAAACTGTTGAGTATCCAACTGCCGCTGTCGCTGCGTGATGTCTCGAAAGACGAGTACCGCCCCGGTGATTTTTCCGGCGGCATTCCGAATCGGGCTGGCGCTGTCGTCGATGGCGTATTCCTGTCCGGTTCGGCTGATCAGGACGGTATGGTTGGCAAGACCGACAATGACGCCTTCACGCAAGGCGCGCTCAATTGGGTTCTCGGCAGGTTGACGGGAGTATTGATTGAAGATGCGGAATATGTCCTGGATAGGATGGCCGTTCGCTTCCATCTGTGCCCAGCCACTCAACTGCTCGGCCACACCATTGATAAATGCGACACGGCCTTGTTGATCAGTGGTGATCACGCCATCACCAATGCTTGCCAGTGTTGTACGTAACTGTTCGCCTTGCTGTTGTGCAGCGGTCTCAGCGCGCCGCCGCGCTTCATATACCCAACTGACAATCAAAGCATCAATAATAAATAAGGCCAGCACAGTAATGCTCGTCGCATCTAATGAGGGCATATAATAGGGAGGGAAGAAAAAGTAGCTGACGAATATCACCGATAGAAAAGAGGTCAGCATCCCCGGCCCGAACCCGCCATATCCGGCACTGATCGCCAGCGCCGCAAAGAACAACAGGAACGGCACTCGAATAATAATGGATTGTCCGAGTAGTGATAACAGCAACGCTACAACAGGTGCCAGAATAGCAATACCATAGCGCATCATAAATTGCTGGCGAGTGCGCGACATTCGTTACATTCCTTTGTATCCGCTCAATCCTATCGTTAATCACTCACTTTCGATAGATCGTCAAAACATTTATTTCCCGGTGATACCCCAAACCGTCAGGTTGCCGCGTGCGTCGGCAGTGATCAACAATTTACTGTCAGGTGACCAGGTTGCCATGTAGATCGTTTCGCTCGGACTGCTTACCTGGCCGCGTGAATAGGTATCAGTATCGGGCTTGAATGTTTCCGTGTTCCAAACATACGCGCCGCCCTTCTGAGTAGGCGAAGTTGTCAGCAGCAGTTGACCATCGGGCGACCAGGCCAAACCCGTGAATTGTCCATCATGGCCGGGCAGTCGGGCTGACAGTTTATTTTCGGGGATATTCCAGACGTACACATAATCACCGGTGCTGCCCGCTGCAATGAATCGGCCATCGGGTGAGAAGGCCATGCCACGCGCGGCGGCCATGTCGGGGCGGGTGAACACAGCGCGACGCTGATAATCAGATGTGTTGTAAATGTGAATTTCCGTTCCGGTGGCAATCGCAATCATCGAGCTATCGGCTGAGAAAGCAGTCTGCAAAGGAGGAGACGAAAAGCCCGTCAGCACTGTTTTCGTTGTGCGCGTGGCCGCATCCCAGACGAGTGCCTTATCATCGGTGGCAATCGAGGCGAAAATTTTACCATCGGGCGCGAAAGCCAGTGCCCGAACTAACGATCCTGGCTTGCCCTGCACGCTGAACGTTGATGACTGAGCATTCGAGGGCTGCCAAACGTTCACCATGCCATCATTATTGCCAACAATCATTACCCCGCCGTCGGCTGAATAAGTGGAAGCCGTGACTCCACTGGCTTCGCCCAATACCGTGTTGATGAGCGATCCGTCTGCCGCCTTCCATAAACTGATGTGATTATCTGCACCGATAGTGACGATTTGACTGTCATCCGGCGTGTAAAAAGCAGTCAGAACCGCGCCGGTGCCATTCAGGGTGAAGCGGCGCAGCCCTGTCACCAAATCCCATGACATGACGCGGCCATTGCCATCTTGAGTCAGCATTGATTTGTTATCGTGCGAAAACATGATGCGATTGACGGTAACGCTGTTGCCACTGATGGAGCCGATACGTCCCAGTCGATTGGCATTGGCAGAAGCGATCCGTTCCGAGGGGACGTGCCAGGGGATCGGCGTCACAGTGGGCGGAACACCGCGCGTGGCAGGCAGCGAAGACACATTGGACGCGCACGCCGCAAACAGCACCGAACCCAACAGGATCGCAAACAGTCTCGTGAACTTCAAGATGGCACGCTCCAATAACCTAAGAAGATAATTCCACGAGGCATTTTACCACGTTACGGAAAGGCGTCATTTGGAGCAAGTCGCCTTCCCCAAGTGCGGGGAAGGGCGACAAAACATTAGCGGGGTGCGATCAGACTATTTCTTGATCTCGTCGAAAGTCAGATTGCTGTACACAACGCCCATTGTGGCAGTGGGGTCTTTTGCGACAATGGCGAACAGGCCAATCGAACCGGGATCGAGCGGCGGATCGCTGAAATTGACGAGCGATGTACCACAGGCGAATTTGCCGTTGAAGTACAGATACAGGTTATCGGCCTGAACGGTGATTCCAATCGTGTTCGTGACCTGTCCGGCAGGGGATGTATCCTCCGTACCCTTCAACAGATCGGGTTCGTAGAAGGACAAACCACCCGCTGCCGATTGACCATCAACAATGGCACTGAGTGACCATGAACCGTTGGGCAGTAGTTGCAAGGAGTAATCGCCACTGCTGGCATTGTAGTTGAACAGGATTCCCGCCACACTAGCGCCCGTCTGTGTTACATCAACGCTGAGTGCAAACTCTGGGGCGGGTTTGCCGTGCAGCGTCGCCAGACCGATCCATTCGGCTTCGGGCTTGGTGGTGGTAAAGCTCAGCTTATTGTTTTCCACGACCAGCTTGACGCCTTTGGTGCTTTGCGAATCGAATGCCCAGTTCTTCGCGGCATTGAGCGGGTCTTTAACCAGAGCATTACCCGCGCTGAGCGCCGGATCGGGCAGTGGGCAGTACACCTTGCGGCGTGTATCAACAGAAACTTTAATGTCCTGCTTTTTACCATCGCGGTTGATTGTGAAGGTAATTGTTGAACCCGGTTTGGATGCGACGATCTGGTCGATCAAATCCTTGCGCGTTTTGACGGCTTTCCCATTCACCGCCGCGATTTCATCGCCCGGCTGCAATCCAGCTTTATCGGCGGGGCCATCCGGTAATACACTGCTCAATGTCACCGGATTATCATCCGCCAGAACACTGATCCCAACCGTACCCGCATCAGGAGCGGGCGCTTTGGTGAAGGTGATCGGTGTGTTACTGCTTTCATCCGTCGCTTCCATCGTGGCAACTTCTGTCGCGTCGCCTTCGGATGCAGGTTCAGTGGCGGCTTCAGTAGCCACCTGAGTCGCGGCTTTGGTGGCCTTCGCGGTAGCCGCTTTCGTTGGCTGCGTGGTGGCTTTGGCGGTAGCGGCCTTTGTTACTGCTTTAGTAGCGGCTTGAGTCGCCGCTGTCGCCGGACTCGAAACGCTGGCCTGCATCCCCACAACCAGCAGCGCAACAACGGCGAATAGCACTATCATTAAATGGGTTGAACGACGCATCTCTTTCCTTCTTTCCATACATCAAATTTCGATTTATTTTACGCCAGATGTCCCGCTCTGTAGCAAAAGTCGTTCACTGACCGTCTTTTGCCTGGGCAATTTTATCACCTGGGTTGCCAAAACGGGGTGTGGACGTGGCGCGCGGCGTGCGGGTTGCCTGTGGCGTCTGGCGTGCTTGCCAGGTTTGTGTCACGGCACGAGTCGCGTTGTAGGGCGTGAACAAACTGGCATCCGCGCTAATCACCAGAAATACCAAAATCACAATACAGGTTAGCAAAACGATTGCACCAAGCGCCCGATTTTCGGTGGGCGGCGGTGTCTTTTGCGGTGAACTGAATTCGGATCGAGCGAACACGCATGACTCCTGGACTGTAGTTAAAAAATTTGCCCGGCACTGAGTACCGGGCAAGTGATCTAGCCGCTTATGTGCTATTCTGCACTGTCGTCATCATCTTCTGTCCAGCCATCAGGCGAGTCAGTGTCCATCTCATCCGGGTCTTGCATGTCGCTGGTATCCCCCATATCACCGGAGTCATCAATATCTTCGGTGGTCAGATCGTCCTCGTCGAGCGTCATTTCGGCGTCGATGATTTCGCCATCCGCATTAACCAGTACCCTGCCCGGCATGTTTTCCAAATCTTCCCCTTCGAGGGTTGAAGACGTTTCGATCACGTCACCATTGGCATCGACAGTTACAACCGCTTCCGGCTGGCTCTCGACAATAGCGACGCTCACGACGCGATCTGTGTCCGACAGATTCATCACGCGGACGCCCTGAGTTGCACGCCCGATCAGGCGAATCTCGTGGGCAGGCGTGCGGAGCGCCATCCCTTCGCGCGTGATCACGGTCACATCGGCGTGCTGATCGGTCAGCGCCTCGACGCTCACAATCGGGCCAACTTTGCCATCCGCCGCATTCGCTGCAATGGTTCGCACCCCCAAACCAAAACGCCCGCGCAGTGGATACTCATCCAGCAATGTGCGTTTACCATAGCCATTGGCTGTAATGACCAGCAGTGTCTTTGCCGACGCATTGATCACGGCCAGCCCCGCCAGGCTATCCCCAGGCCGCAGCCGCATCGCATTGACACCGCGCGCGCCACGACCCATCACGCGCACTTCGCTTTCGTTGAAACGCAATGATTGTCCGCGCGCCGTGACCAACAAAATGTGATCATCGCCAGCGGTACGGTACACCCAGCCCAGTTGATCATCCGGCTCCAGATCAATAGCGATCAAGCCGTTGGTACGTACCGCCGAAAAGTGGGCGATAGGGACGCGCTTGATGCGCCCTTTGCGTGTACACAGCACAAAGTAACCGTTCTCGAAGTCTTCAACATGCGCCGTCGCGGTGATCTTTTCGTCCGCTTCAAGCGACAGAATGTTGTTGATCATCGTGCCTTTGCCGTTGCGATCCGCTTCGGGCACCTGATAGGCACGTTCGGCGTAGACCTTGCCCTTGTTGGTGAAGAACAGGAGATGATCGAGCGAATTGGTGCTGAACAGGTGATTGACCACATCTTCTTCACGGGTGGTCATGCCCATGACGCCCTTACCGCCCCGAATCTGCGAACGGTACAGCGCCGCCGGGGATCGCTTGACGTAGCCGCGCTGGGTGATTGAAATCAACACTTCTTCGTCACGGATGAAGTCCGTTTCGTGGAAGAATGCGCCCGTATGATAATCGACAAAGGTGCGACGCTCATCACCATACTTTTCGGTGAGGGTAGCCAGATCGGTCTTGATCACCGTCAGAATCTTGTTGGTGTCGGCCAACAGATCAACAAGATAGGTGATGCGCGCGATGACCTGATCGTATTCCTCATTGATCTTCTGCCGTTCCAGTGAGGCGATACGCCGCAGTTGCAAATCGAGGATGGCCTGCGCTTGTGCCTCGCTCAACTCGAAATTTGCCATGAGTTGAGTACGGGCATCGTCAGTGTCGGCGGCGGCACGAATGGTGGCAATGATCGCATCAATGTTGCCGAGCGCCTTCAAATAGCCTTCAAGGATGTGTGCGCGGGCGCGGGCATGTGCCAGTTCGTACTCCGAGCGACGGATGATCACTTCACGGCGATGTTCGATCCAGATTTGCAATGCACGCTTGAGGCTGAGTGTACGCGGTTCGCCATCGACCAGCGCCAGAATTTGTACGCTGAACGTACTTTGCAACTGGCTGTACTTGTAAATCTGATTAAGGACTTTCTGTGGCTGGGCGCTGCGTTTCAGTTCTACAACGATGCCCATGCCCGTCCGATCCGACTCGTCACGTAAATCGCTGATCTGATCAAGACGGCCTTCGCGTACAAGCTGTACCAGCCGTTCGATCACCGATACCTTGTTCGTCTGATACGGAATTTCGGTGAAGACGATCCGGTAGCGATCCCCCTTCATTTCTTCAATATCGGCTTTGGCGCGGACGATCAGGTGGCCGCGTCCGGTTGCATACATTTCGCGGAGTTCCTGCCCGCCGATAATTGTTGCACCCGTCGGAAAGTCTGGCGCTGTGACGAATTGCATCAGATCATCAACGCTGATTTCTTCAATGGTGTCATAGTTGTCGATGATATATGCGATGGCCGCGTTCAGTTCACGCAGGTTGTGAGGCGGGATGTTGGTTGCCATACCCACCGCGATACCGCTTGTGCCGTTGAGCAGCATATTGGGCAGCCCGGCAGGCAGCACCTCCGGCTCTTGCAAAGTGCCATCGTAGTTATCGACAAAATCGACGGTGTTGGCGTTCAGATCGGTCAGCAGTTCTTCGGCCATGCGCGACAAACGTGCTTCTGTGTAACGCATCGCTGCCGGGCTGTCGCCATCAATGCTGCCGAAGTTACCCTGCCCATCAACCAGCGGATAGCGCATACTGAAATCCTGCGCCATACGTGCCATCGCCTCATACACAGCCGAGTCGCCGTGCGGGTGATATTTGCCCAGCACATCACCGACGATACGCGCGCTTTTCTTGTACGCGGAATTTGCCCGCAAGCCCATGTCCTGCATGGTGTACAAAATGCGACGGTGAACCGGTTTGAGGCCATCCCGCGCATCGGGTAAAGCACGCGCGACGATGACGCTCATCGCGTAATCGAGATAACTGCCGCGCATCTCGTCGTCAATCGTGACGGCTCTTATCGTACCAATATCCATTGCCATAAAATTGAATTCCCAGGTTACGCTGGACAGAGTGAAGATACGCTCTGCATTAAGCGATAGAAGCATCGATTTTCAGGCCAGATTTTACCCCTTTATAACCTGAATTGCGAATAATAATCACCAAAAACACGTACAAAAGTTCTAAAGAATTGACACTTGAACGCGCTTAAACGATAATCGGCATTATTCACCTCAAAAGTTTTCCTAAAATTATTTAGCCTGCAAAACTGCGCCCGCTTTTTTTCAGTTCAGCATGTGTTGTAAAGGTCTATGCTCCTATCGTACAGTGGTCGGGCGATTAGCTTTGGGTTGGCGCTATGCCTCATCCTCTTGTCTGTCATCATTGGCCTGATCTCGCTGGGTGAGCAACGGCGCTGGTTGCGGCGTGTGGCCGTGTTGATCGCCGTGTTAGCTGCCGTTGGACTTGAAGTCACCGTCGGCAGTGCGACATTAACAGGTGATGATCGGCTGCTGTCGCTAACGCTGGTAATGGGGCTGTGTGCGCTGGTATTGGGCGTCACGCTGAGCCTGATCGAAAATCGGCGCACACCGATAAAGGGCAAACGCGGCCTGCCCATTGGCGCTTTGATCATCGGGATCGGCCTGTTGGGAAGCATCAGCAGTTTGATCGTCCCGGTGATCCCTTCGCAATTAGCGCCCATCGAAGCCGCCACTTCAACTCCGATTGGCGCAGTTACGGCCACCGCGACACTGCTCCCAACTCGTACCCCGCGTGTTTCCGCGACGGCGACAGTACCCCCTACCTTGACAGCCAGACCAACGGCACTGCCTACCCTGACCGAAACACCGCCGCGTGCCGTACCAACAGCGATCAATCCATCCGATACACTGACGCCGGTACAGAACGAACCGAATGTGACGTTGGCAGCGAATCCCACTAATAGTAGCACTGCCAAAGGAACGGCCTCTGCCTGCTTGATCACGGTCAGCCGGAATGTCAACTTGCGCGCCGCGCCCAGCGCCGATAGTCAACTGCTGACAACCATACCGTTTGGTACGACACTACCCGGTTCAGAACAGGTGAAGGGGTGGTGGCGAGTCCGATTCCAGGATCAGGAGGGCTGGGTAACGAAGGATGCCACAACAGGCGCTGCCGAATGTGCTGCATTGCCAACACAAACGCCGTAGAACGAGTAGAATAGAGACGTGCCGCGCGTGATAAATTGCAGCATACAAATTTGGGTATAGTGTGAGGCAGCATGTCGTTCGAGAAGCGTAACCTTCAATACCGCGAAGCCGAAACCCGTTACATCCTGGGCAAGTTGAACGCTGGAAACTCCTGCGCGCTGGT
>JBBSEU010000156.1:0-13666 GCA_038239365.1 Aggregatilineales bacterium | reverse complement strand
CGCGCAGTGTGCCAAAAGGTGTCGATAAACCTGCTGATCGTGCCATAATTTTTCCTCTCGAAGCTCAATAAAGGTGGGCCTGGGACTCAAGTCCCAGGCTCAGGTAGCGAAGTCCACTAATGGACATTAAAAAATAAGGGCGGATTAACCTCACCCCCAACCCCTCTCCGGTGACAGAGAGGGGGAGTCGGAAGATTGCCCGCACTCCCCCTCTCACCGGGAGAGGGGTTGGGAGGTGAGGGCTATCTGATCCCCTCTATTTTTTGAGGGCCTTGTCCAGTTCGGCCTGAGCATTTTTGGTCATCTCGTCAAGCGCATCTTTGGCCGATTTGCCGCCACTGATCACCGCTTCAAAGGCGCGATCCCGTTCGTTGGCAAGGTAGGCGCTCACCGGAATGGCCGGCCATGCTTTTGTGGCATTCTCTGCCATCTCCGAGAACAAACCCAAATAGGGGATCATGCGGTTGGTTTCGCCCAACTTGCCACGTAACCCTTTTTGCCAGTCGGCGACGGCAGGCCGATAGGCAGGCTCGTTCTCGGTATCGACGCCCATCTTCGCTGCGTTATCGATAAACGCGAACTTCATGAACTGCCAGGCCGCATCCGCATATTTAGCGCCTGCCGGGATGCCAAACAGCCAACCGCCCACCGAGTAGTTCGCGCGTTCTTCCGGCGTCCCCTTGAGCGTCGGCAGGAGCGCCATGCCATAATCGACTTTGGGCGCGTGCTTATCGAGCGGATCGTAGATCCAGAACCCCTCAAAGAAGTGAGCAAGCTGCCCGGTTGAGAACGGATTACCCGGCTCGAACACGCCCGGAATCGCGCTATACGCCTGCCACTGATCGTAGCCTATTTTGGCGACGTAGTTGCCAATCCACTCAAAGGCGGCCACATTGCCCGGATCATTAGCCGTGATCTTTTGTGTTGCTGGATCATACCACTTGCCGCCAAAGATATAGCTCCAATAGAGCATGTGTCCCTTTACTGGCAGGTAGCCGAGTTTGGTGACATTGCCGCTGGCATCCTTTTTGAGGATTTTCAGGTTGTTTGCCATGAATTCGTCCGTGGTTTTAGGCGGTTTGTTGGGATCAAGCCCGGCCTCGCGGTACATATCTTTCGAGTAAACCATGACGATATAGTCCGACCCGCCCGGCAGCGCGTACAGCTTACCCTCGTATACCGCCTGATCATATTCGGGGGCGGGGTAGTTGGCGCGCGTAATCCCTGCCGCTTTCAGTTTATCATCAAGCGGCATCAATGCGCCGAGCCGAGCCAGTGTGTTTGGCTGATAGGTGATCGCCAGGTCGGGCGGTGTCTTGCCCGCGATCAAGGTCAATAGCTTGGTATGCGGATCGTCGGGGAAATCCCAGGACACTTCGATGTTTGGATTGGCTTCGGTGAAGGTTTTCCCGATGCGGCTCAGCAGGGCGTTATAGTCGCCACCCCAATCGGCGGCCAGCACGGACAATGTAATTTTTTCGGCTTGCGCTGCTGCACCCGTCGCAAGGCTGCCAAACGATGGTTTCAGGCCCAGGCCGAGTAAGGCGGCAGCCGAGGCGCTACCCTGTAGAAACTGACGGCGCGATAAACGTTGTTTGGGTGAAGTGGACATAATCAAATGACCTTTCTGGATGGACTAAACATATTTTTGAGCTAAAGCGGCGATTGCTCATATCGAGACAAACCGCTGTGTCTCCACAATAACTAACGGGCCATATTACGATCTGCCGATCACGGGCTGCACAAATTTCAAGTCGTCGGCGGATTTCGGGCGCAAAAAGTCAAAGTCGCAGCCCTCGTCGGGTTGCAACACATGCTCACGATACAGCGCCGGATAGCCGCGTCGATGCTCAGAAACGGGTGGCCGCCACGCCGTCTGGCGCTCCGCCAGCGCCGAGTCGGAAATCACGAGATTTAAGGTTCGATGTTCAACATCCAGCGCGATCAGGTCGCCCGTTTCGACAAGCGCCAAAGCCCCGCCAATGGCCGCTTCGGGGGTGATATGCAGCACCACCGTACCACTGCTGGTGCCGCTCATGCGCGCGTCACTCAAGCGCACCATATCGACTACGCCCTGCTGCAACAATTTTTTCGGGATCGGGATAGCGCCCCATTCGGGCAAGCCCGGCACGCCCACTGCCCCTGCGTAACGCAGCACAAGGATCGACTCGGCGGTAACGGGCAAATCCGGATCATCAATCTGTGCCATCATGTCCTGATAGCTATTGAACACAAAAGCCGGCCCACAATGCTGCCACAAGCGTCGTGAAGCGGTAGCCGTCCGCAAAATTGCGCCGCGTGGTGCCAAATTTCCGTGCAACACCACCAATGATTCCTTATCAATCATTGTGCTTTCCGGCGGGCAAATAACGGTTTCGTCGCGTGTTGGGCGCAGGTTGTCCGCGATAGGCCGCCCGGTGATGGTGGGTGCATCCAGGTGTAGCAAGTCTTGAATCCGGTGCTGAACGGCTGGCACACCGCCCGCATCGTGCAGATCGTGCATGAGCTTAGTGCCCGTTGGCCGCACATTGACGACCAGCGGCGTTGTGCGTGCCAGACTATCGAAGTCATCCAGGCTAAGCGGCACCATTAGCCGCCCGGCCAACGCCAGCAAATGCAGGATTGCGTTGGTCGATCCGCCAACCGCGAAATAAACGCGCAACGCATTTTCAAACGCCGCGCGCGTCAGGATTTGTGCGGGGCGAATATCCCGACGCACCAACTCGACAATTTGCCGTCCACTGCGTTCGGCATGAGCCAGTCGGCGGGCATCAACGGCGGGCAGCGTCGCGCCATCGGGCAGCATGACGCCCAGTGCCTCAGCTAAGATCGCCATCGTTGAGGCACTGCCCATCGTGTTACAAGTGCCTGCGCTGCACGAGTAGGTTTCTTCAAGTTCCTGCCAGTCGCTATCACTGAGCAGCCCTGCCCGGCGCTGATCGCTGTAGTACCACAGATCAGTACCCGACCCGATGGGCTGACCGTTCCAGTTGACGACCAACTTGGAACCTGCACACACAAGCAGACTTGGCAGGTTGGCGCTGGCCGCACCCATCAACAGCGCCGGGATTGTCTTGTCACAACCACCCAATAGCACGACACCATCGACCGGATTGGCGCGCAGCATTTCTTCAACTTCCATGCTCACCAGGTTGCGATAGAGCATGGCGCTCGGTTTCATCAGTTCTTCGCCAAGTGACAGCGTGTTGAATTCCAGCGGAACGCCACCGCCCGCAATCACACCGCGCTTGACCGCTTCGGCGACTACTTTGAGTCCCAGATTACAGTTGTTGAATTCGCTCCACGAATTGGCAATCGCAATGACGGGTTTCCCGGCAAAAAACTCGCGCGACCAACCCATCGTCCGCAATACAGAGCGGTTCTGCATCCCAAGCTCGTTGGGTAAATCAAACCAGTCGGCGCTACGCAGTTTCAAAACAATCCTCGTGTATACAAATATACATAATTTCACGCCAGCTACGAGTCATTGTATACAATAAATGCAGATTGTCAAGTAGTTTTTGGGTAATGAATGAAACAGATTATAAAATCTTTCAGCTATTGAGAGGGTAAGTTTAGTGCGGACAGTGATTTGATTAGGTAAACTGCCACTTGGGTGGGCAAACTATTTTAAGTATTGGCGCTAAATCTATTTTTCAGAAATGTATTTGTGTATACAAACCCATCTAAAGCTAATGTTGTTGTGGCTGGCTCATACCAGATTCGGATAAATAATAAACTTTAGACAAACGCAATATTATTGAAAACATCGGCTTCTCTGGCAAATATCCAGGTCTTCCAACCGCTGTCGCGGATGTTCATCTCGTATAGCCAGGGGCTCGCCCAACCGCTCGGTAGTGAAACACGATACTGCTGAGAAGGGCTTTTATTGCTGCCTGTCGTGGTGTAAATCCCTTGCGAAATCGGCACTCCGTCGTTCCAATAATTGTCGAATGCGCCACCGTACAGGTTGTAATTCATTGCCAGCATTTTATAAGCGTGTTGGGCAATAATCAAGTCGCTTATCGTTGTGCGATACGTGTCGCGGTTAGCAATATCCTTCCAGACGGCCACGCCGTTGCCGGGATAGGGATTATGATGTTTATACTGCCAATCATAGAATTGAACGGCGTTGATGTGATAGTTTTTCAGCTTCCACATCATATTGTACGCATCAATACCGTTTGGGAAACTGCTCACGTAGCCATAGCGCGGAAATTTCCCCCAATCGCTGGATACATCAACGGCGGTGGCGTTCACATCGCGCACGCCAGAGCCATCCGACGCCGTTACATCAAGCTGGTAGCCGCGATAATCCGTGTTTGGTGGCGTCCAGTTGAAGCTGAGATTACCCGTTTGCCCGTTCCCCACGCTGATGGATTGTGAGCCAGGTCCGCTGACCACGTTACCTTTGTAGGTAATCGACAGACTGACGCTGCCAGTGAATGTACTACCCGATTGATTATTCAAATACACGTAAATAGTAACCGTATCGCCGGGTGAGTAACGTGCCAGATTGGTATTGACGTTGCTGATCAACGTCCCCCACGCAAACGAAGGGCGTGGCGTGCCGAGGACAAGCAGCAGCAAAATTACCGAAATGAGAGCAAATTTAACTTTCATGAATGACTTCCAAAAGTGAGCGACACCAGGAAGTGTCAGTTTAATAACGAGGCTTAATTTTCTTAATAAAAAAAGATCGACAAAAAGCGAAATGCCTCAAACGAAATACCTGACCACCTACAAATGTAAAAAGGCTCTTTCTTAATTCATCGTAAAAATAAAGCTGCATTCAGTATAAAGGGTGTTTTTCCAATTTGTCAATAGGGTCTGCAACTTTGATCCTCAATTTGCCCCGACTGAACTGGAATTCTCAATTGGGATGAGCAATTCTGACCAAATACTTGACAAGCCATTACAAATCGATCTATTCTAGACAACATCTTTTTTCATTCAGTGATGCAAGATGCAGGCCACTCGCTAAAAATCAAGGGAACTTATGGCTCGTCGGCAGTTACTTAAAGCGATCAATCGTTCTACCATTCTCAATGTGATCAAGTCGCATGGGCCTATTGCACGGACAGATATTGCCCGCCTCACCGCGTTGAGTCCAGCAGCGGTGACGGGCTTGACGGCGGGTTTGATCGACAATGGCCTGATTTACGAACAAGAAGAGGGGAATTCACGCGGGGGACGCCGCCCTATTCTTCTGGCGCTTGATGCAAGTGGTGCCTACGTGGTTGGCGTCAAACTGGATGAAGACTTCGCTACGTTAGCCTTAACTGATCTGAATGCCAGGATCATCGAGCGAGAGCAGGTGCAGTTTGAAGTACGCGATGCTCAAAGTGTCGCGGCACGCCTGGCCGAATGTATTGTTGAATTGTTGCAAAATGCGCGCGTCGATCAATCTCGTATGCTTGGCATTGGCATGGGCGTTACGGGTATCGTGGATCGCAAACTCGGTGTTTTGCGTATGTCGCCGCTCAACTCCTGGCGCGAAATCCCGTTTGCCGATCTGCTCGAAAGTCATCTGGATTATCCCGTCTATCTGGATAACAATGTGAACACGCTCACCCTGGCCGAACAACTCTATGGCGCAGGCCAGCATGTGCATGATTTTCTGGTAGTGACCATTGGGCGCGGCGTCGGTCTTGGCATTGTGACAGGTGGTGTGCTATATCGCGGTGCGCGTGGCGGAGCAGGCGAGTTGGGACATATTCCCATCGATGCCAACGGCCCACTCTGCACCTGCGGCAAGCGCGGATGTCTGGAAACCTTTGTAGCTGAACCCTGGTTGCTGCGTCGGGCAAAACTGAATGGCCTAGATGTGAATACACCTGACGACCTTGTTCATGCGGCGGATGCCCATGATTTGAATGCACTTGATGTGTTCTCGAAGGCGGGTACAGCACTGGGTCAGGGAATCGCTACACTCATTCAGTTATTTAATCCAGCACAAATTATCATCAGCGGAGAGGGGGTACGCGCCTTGGAACATCTGCGCGCAACCATGCACGAAGGGATTCGCAAACAGTGTTTTGATCCGTTTATAGAAGATGTTGAAATCACTGTGAAGGCACTCAATGATGATATTTGGGCACGCGGGGCAGCCAGTCTTGTCTTGAGCGAAGTTTTTCATAATCCACAGGTACAGCAGCCGGTAATGAATCTAAGCGGCGGTTAAAGTTGCCATCCTTTCACCGCGTGTCTTTTTTGCCTGAGTTTATTTATTGAATGAACAAACCGCGCTGATCAATAACACTCAAAGGGGGTGATGCCTGAAATCGGAAGCGTGTGTACGCATTTTTGGGTTTTCCATAGTTTTGCAACCACTTTTTGGAGAAAAATCATGAAACACCGTTTACTTTCACTCGTTATCACTTGTGCGTTGATCACCTTCACGCTGATCAGCACTGCTCATGTCCGCGCCGCCACCGTCACACTCAAGTTTTGGCATACTTACAATGAAACATCGCCCGAAAACAAGATGCTGACAGAGACCCTGATTCCGGCGTTTGAGAAGGCGAACCCGGATATCAAAGTCGAATCAGTGCCCGTGCCGTATGACGGCTATCGTCAATCGTTGATTACGGCGATGGCAGGTGGCGAAGGCCCGGATGTCGCCCGTATCGATATTATCTGGTCGCCTGAACTTGCCAAGCTGGGCGCGCTGGCTCCGCTCAGTGATTTGATGGGCAAAGATTTTGATGCTTATGCAAATGCCGTTTTCCCCGGCCCGTTGGCGACTAACTTCTATCAGGGCAAATACTATGGCCTGCCACTGGATACGAACACGCGGGTTTGGCTGTACAACGAGAACACCTATAAAACGGCGGGTGTGAGTGTCCCCAAAACGATTGAAGACGTGGAAAAGTCCTGCGCCGCGTTCAAGAAAGCCGGAATACCTGCCTTTGCCGATGGTGGTACGTATGGCTGGGCGCTTCTGCCCTGGATTTGGACGTTAGGCGGCAGTATCACCAATAAAGAAGCGACTAAAGCGACGGGTTATCTGAACAGCAAGGATACTGTCGCTGCGGTGAACTGGCTCAAGGCGCGCATTGATGACGGCTGCTTCGGCGCGGGCTTCCGTGGCTCCGGCGATGACAACAACGCTAACTTCTTCAGTAACAAATTAGGTGCAATTCTGGATGGCCCCTGGGCGATTGCCGGTGCCCAACAGCAGTATCCCAATTTCAAGATTAGCACAGCCATGATGCCAACGGGTAAGGGGGGTTCGATTTCCGTCATTGGCGGTGAGAATATCGCCATGTTGTCCTACTCCAAGAACCAGGCTGCCGTGCTGAAGTTCATTCAGTTCACCATGTCCGATGAATATCAGTTGAAAATGTCCGAAACCGGCCAGATCACGGTACTCAGCAAATTGATCGACTCCGACTACTACAAGAACCATCCGTACTATGGCGTCTATCTGGCACAACTTAAGACTGCCCAGCCGCGTACTGTTCACCCGTCGTGGAACAAAATCGAAGAGGCTATCACCAACGCCACCCAAAAAATTGTGCGTGGTGAGGGCGATACGCAACAGGTTTTGGATGAAGTCGCCGCCGAAGTGGATGGAATGCTGGCCGAAGGGGGTACAGGCGCACCCATCACCGCAACCGCCACCAAATAGGGCTAACCCCGACTCATAAATAACCGGGGTGAAGCGATGTATTCATTCACCCCGTTAGAAACACTTCAGGGAATAAATATGCTTGCCAAGTTACATTATCGCTGGTACACGCCGTATGTGTTCTTGCTGCCCGGCCTCATTTTATACATCTTATGGATGATTTATCCGCTGTTATACCAGTTTTACATCAGTTTTTTTAAGTGGAATCCATTGCCCGGTCAGGAGTCGCCGTTCGTCGGCCTGCAAAATTACCAAGCCGTGCTAATGGAACCACGTTTCTGGACATCGCTGCTGAATGCACTGATCTACGCATTCGTCACGGTCAGCGGGCAAATGTTTTTGGGGCTGGCACTTGCCATATTGGTACATCGGGTTATTGTTGCAAAGCGGTTGTTCCGTGCCATTTATTACATCCCGGTGATCACTTCATGGGTAGTCGTCTCGTTCCTGTTCACCTTTTTATTCAGCAGTGATGGCGGCGGCTTAATCAATTACATTTTGGTCAATACGCTGCACATCATCAATAAGCCGATTGCATGGTACAGTGAGGCGTCGACGGCATGGGTTAGCCTGTACACGTTGGGCATTTGGAAGGGTATGGGTTGGGCAATGGTGCTGTTTCTGGCCGCCCTACAAGGGATTCCACAGGAATTGTACGAGGCAGCATCCATTGACGGAGCAACTGAATGGCAGCAGTTTTTTTGGACTTACACTGCCGCTCATCCGCCAAACAACTTTATTCGTGATGGTTGCGCTCACCATTGGCGGTATACAGGTCTTGATTTCGGTGCTGCTGATTACAAACGGTGCGCCGCTCAATCGGACTGAGGTTGTCCTGCTGCGAATTTATAAATATGCGTTTGGTGATTTCAATTTTGGGCAGGGCGCGGCTGCCAGTTATTTACTATCGCTGGTGATCATTGTCGCCAGTTTCCTGCAATTGAAACTGCTCAATCGTCCTAGCGAAAGCACATAGGTCATCCTTATGGTTAACTCTTATCGACATACGCAGCGTGCTTCTAATGGAGTCGTCCTGGTGCTGCTCATTAGTGGCGCACTGTTGGCATTAGCTCCACTGCTCTATATGCTCGGCACATCGCTCAAAGGTACTGTTTACACACCGGAATTTCCCCCTCAATTCATCCCGGAAAACCCCACCATTTCCGCCTATCAGTTAGCCTTCACCAGTCGGAATTTCGGTGGCTCGATTCTGAACAGTTTGTTCGTTGCCACCTTCTCGATGATCCTGAGCGTCACCCTTTCTTCGACGATGGCTTACGCCTTCGCCCGATTGAAGTTTCGTGGAAAAAACCCCATTTTCGTGATCTTGCTGATCATGCTCATGGTGCCAGGGACGACGTTTCTGATCCCACAATTTCTGATGGCGCGGACATTCGGCTTGCGAAACAGCCTGCCGGGTCTGGCGCTCATCTACGCGGCGGGTGGCCTGGCCTTCAACACCTTTTTGCTGCGCGGATTTTTCGAGGCACTGCCCCACGAACTCGAAGAGTCGGCGTTGATCGATGGCGCGAATCAATTCACGATCTTTTTGCGGATCATTATTCCACTGTCTGCGCCCGCCCTTAGTACCGTCGCCGTGTTCAGTTTTTTGGGAGCATGGGATGAGTTTATCTTGGCGCTCAATCTGTTGAGCGATCAAGCTCTACGAACGCTGCCGATTGCCATCAATAACTTCAAAGGTACACACCAAAGTAATTGGAGTTTGATCTTTGCCGCATCGTTGGTACAGGTGATTCCTTCACTGATTATTTTCGTGGCGTTCCAACGCTACTTTGTCCAGGGTCTCACAGCGGGCGCAGTCAAAGGCTGATGCACCGCGCTAACTACAAAAAGGTACTACTATGCTTGACGGTGCTGCTCACATTACTGGGAAACAATCTTATGCTTAACGCTGCCACTCAAACAACCCTGCGTATCCTGCCAGATAAAGCATTTTATAAGCCCGGCGAGAAAGTGACTCTGACAGTGATGGCCGTTGACGGAGTGGCGGTATCGGCCACGATTTCACATCTGACGGAAACAATCACTACCTTAAGCGCCGAACTCAAGAATGGCACGGCAGCGTTGACCTGGACACCACCCCTCACCGCGCAACAAGGTTACGGCGTGGATGTAATGGTGCTGGATAAGGACGGAAACACGCTCATCGCAGCTTCAAGCGCGTTCGATGTCCTCGATAAATGGACAAAAGCACCCCGCTATGGCTTCTTGAGTAACTTCGCGCAAGACCGAAGCAGCACGAATATCGCTGAGACAATGGCAAACGCAGCGGCGCATCATGTCAACGGTCTGCAATTTTATGATTGGCAGTATCGGCATGAGACACTTTTGCCCCCAACCGAAATCTATAGCGATGTTTTGAATCGTCCATTATCTATGAAGACAGTCACGGCGCTAATTGACAGCGCACACCAATATAATATCGCCGCCATGCCCTACACCGCTATTTACGGCGCGTCGATGGCCTTTTATAAACAGCATCCCGATTGGGCACTCTTCCAAACACCCGGAAATCCATACAAATTTGGCAATGACTTTCTGGTGATTATGAACCCCGCCGCCGAATCGCGCTGGACAAAACACCTGCTGCAAGAATACAACACACTGCTGGCAAATACGGCATTCGATGGAATTCATATCGATCAATATGGCTCTCCCAAAGTGGGGCGCAGCGCCGATAACCAGCGCGTCGATATGGTCGATGCTTTCCCAGCCTTCATCAACAGTGCCAAGACGATTGTTGACCAGCAGCGCGGGGATCAAGGTGCAGTCATCTTCAATCTAGTCGGTAATTACCCGGTTGAAGCTGTTGCGCCCACTCGCCAGGACTGCATGTACATCGAAGTATGGCCGCCCTATACGAATTTTATGGATTTGCATAATCTGATCGTGAAAGCGCAGACGTTGAGCAGTGGCAAACCAGTCATCATCGCGGCTTATATTCCCGCCGATCACAAAAATAATTGGCGGCTGGCGAACGCGATCATCTTTGCCAGCGGCGGCTATCATCTTGAGCTTGGCGAACCCGATGCCATGCTGGCTGACCCCTATTTCCCCAAATTCAGCCTGCTAGACGACGCCAGCAAGAACACAATCCAGCGTACCTATGATTTCCTGGTTCGTTACGAAAACGTTCTGGCGCTGGATACGGTTGATATGACCCGGCCGCGGTTTGAAGCAGTCAGCATTGAAGGGCTTGTGACTACGCCATTTATCTCGCGTAACCGGGTTGCGCCGATCATTCGCCAGGGCAAAAACTTTGAGACGATCAGTCTGATCAATCTTTACGGGGTCAGTTCAGGCATCTGGGATAAATCATTAGCCAATGGACCGGATGCGTTGGGCGCACTGCGCGTTACCATTCACACCGATAAGATAGTTAAGCGGACTTGGTGGGCATCTCCCGATCACGAACAGGGTGATCACATGACCGCGCAGTTGCTCCAGAGCCAATCCGGGAAAGATGAGCAAGGCGCGTTCATCACGGTTCAATTGCCGAGTCTGAATTATTGGGACATGCTGGTACTCGAAGATTGAACCCTCTATACAAAACCAAATCACCTTCAGGAGCTTCCGTGCCAATTGATCGCCTATATTCCTACAGTCGTAAGGTTCTGCTTGATAATCAGCAGCCGGGCGGTGCTTATTTGGCCTGCCCAGTAATGCCCGATTATCAATATTCCTGGTTTCGTGACGGCGCATTCATCGCCTATGCGTTGACCATTGATGGTAACTATAACGGTGTCCACTATAAGCAGGGGATGGCGGCGCAGTGGGACAGCGTCTCGCAATTCCATGATTGGTGTGCGGCACAAGTCAATCGGCGGCAGGAGGCGATAGAACGCACTATTGCGCGCGCCCAGCGTGGAGAACCGCTGGTATTGGCCGATACGCTCAATGCGCGCTACACCGCTGATGGACTCGAAGGGCCAGGCGATTGGCCGGAGTTTCAACTAGACGGCTTAGGCTTATGGTTGTGGTCGCTAAAAGCCTCTATTGAGACAGTGGGAATTACACCGCTTCCTGAAAACTGGGAACAAGCAGTCATCTTGGTGGCACGTTATCTTGTGGCGACTTGGCAGTACCCATGTAACGACTGCTGGGAAGAACAAAGCGATAAAGTCCATACCGGGACTTTAGCTGCGATCTATGCTGGCTTGGTTGCCGCCTTGCTACTGGTGCCGGAACTGGCAGACAATCCGACGATCCAGTGTGCGCCACAGGCTATTCGTGAATATGTATTGCAAAACTGCCTGACACCCACTGGTGAACTGGCGAAGTATGCACAACCCGGTGGTGGCGTCGATGCGATTGATGCCAATGTACTCACTGCCTCGCTGCCCGATGGAATGTTTTCACTCGATGATCTGGTGCTAGTCAAAACGATTGCCCGCATTGAGCGTGAATTACGTCCGGCAGACAGCGGCGGTATTTATCGGTATTTGAAGGATACCTATTATGGTGGTGGTCCTTGGGTGCTTCTGGGTCTCTGGCTAGCCTGGTATTACGCGCGGGCCGGAAACCACGAACGTGCTGCCGAACTGCTAGGTTGGGCAGAGGCGCAGGCCGACGCCGAAGGTAATTTGCCAGAACAAGTCAACCATCCTCTGTTAGCGAGTCAGGAATTCTACGAACGTTGGGTGACGACGCGGGGAGAAATCGCCAGGCCGCTTCTATGGGTACACGCCAAGTATATGTTGGTTTGCAGAGCGCATCAATTAGGGGATCATTCGGCTGGCAATCTTGCCTACAGCGGTTCTCAGGAGGGATGACTCATTAATCGAGGTTCAACAAGCCAGCATGGGTGAAAAAGCCAACAGCGTCGGCTGAAATGGTATCGATGGCGCGCAATGGTGTCAAGCAGGGCGTCAATGGTCTGAGCGCGAACCTTGCGTAGAACGGCTTTGAGCTTGGCAAAGGCATTTTCAACCGGTGAGAAGTCAAGCGAATAGGTCGACAAATACAAGCGTGTCACAGTGTGGGCGTCCAGTAAACGCTGAGCGGTCAGCGACTTGTGAACGGTCAGGTTATCCAGGATGAGGATGTCGCCTGGGTGTAATTCAGGGAGTAACCCGCGTTCGATGTAGGTTTCGAACACAGCGTTGGTGAAGTCGCCTTCAATGACAAACGGCGCGCACATGCCCTCTAAACGCAATCCAGCCAGCAAGATCATGTTCTTACCATAATTGTGGCGCTCAGTGGCGTGGGCACGTTGCCCATGTTCAACGCGTGCACAAGCACTGCTCATGTCCAAGTGGGTGCTGCTTTCATCAATGACGACGACTTGCCGCACGGGTAGTGTCAGCGCTCGGTTGGCGCAGTCTGCACGAGAAAGTTCGTCTCGCTCTGCCGCTAGCCGTATCTTTTTTTGCGCCGCAGGCCCAACTTGACCAACATCCGGTTCATTGTTTGGGGACTGACCACGATTCCGGTGGCGCGTTCCTACTCGGCACAATATTCCTGCAATTTGCCTTCCGGTAAACGCCCCACAAAAGCCAGTACTATGGGCTTTGGTTCGACCCTACAGCATATCCCAAGATAACTAAGGCAAGTTTAGGAAACCACAACTGGTTAACCAGCCAAGCGTATCCGACCAAGAAACAGCATCAAGTGCCTGAGCAATAGCCTCGATGAGCGTGTCGAGGGTTTGAGCCTTTGCATGTCGAAGGTGTTGCTTGATTTTAGAAAAGGCGTGTTCAATGGGCGATAGGTCAGGCGAATAAGCGGGTAAAAACACGAGACGTGCTCCCCTGGCCTCAATTAAATGCTGCACTTTAGCGGATTTGTGAGCAGCCAAGTTGTCGAGGATGACAACCTTACCGGGTGTCAGGCATGGGGCTAGCACTTGCTCAACATAGGCCTCAAAGACAGCCATCGTGGTCGCTCCTTCAACGACCATTGAAGCTTGCATTCTGAAGTGCGCCCCAGTTACTGGACAGAGGAACAGTGAGGTACTCTAGAAACTGGAGAAAACGATGGGCAAAAGACGAGAATTCGGTGCACAGTTCAAGT
>JBBSEU010000155.1:0-13718 GCA_038239365.1 Aggregatilineales bacterium | reverse complement strand
GATACCTGGCAATGCGAAATGATTCGACCCGAAATAAGCGTGGTTCTTCCGAGTACTGAATAACATGATTCACGACACCTTGAAAGAACTTATACGAAATCGTCACGTTCCCAACAGGAATATCACACCACTCGAACAAGGGTAACACGCCAGTCTGTACCTCCTAAGGGCAACTACATCCGGCGAAACTTTTTGGCTCATGTCAAGATCACCCAGTTGGTTGCGCGGATGAAAGTGGGTGAATAGGGAGTACCACTTAACGCTTGATACAGCACATCCAGGATACGCTGACCGTTCTTGCGAGCTGTTGAGAGTGCTGCTGTTCTTGGCGATCTGGTCTTCGAGCGTTTGAACGCGGGCTTCTAAAACGCGAATATGTTCGTTTTGTTCCTCGACCAATGCCCTTACCGCCGCTTCGCCTTGCTCGTAAACAGCGTGTATGTCATCTGGGCCGGGGACTACTCTGGGTTCCATAACCACTTATTATCTCGCGCTTGTGTATGATGTCAAAACTACGTTCGCTATCGCTGTCATTTTCAATACGGCTGAGCAGTTACCAAGCTGCTTTTAATATACCATGTTTGCTCAGGTCGTTTGCTCTCCAGCCACCCAATACTGAACGGATGAGCGAGAGGAATGGGATTGAAAAGGCACGAAAACTCGATTAAGGTTAAGTTGCCATTCCCAAACTGTATATTATCTTGCACGAGCGGTACTCGGTTTCATTAGAGAAGATCTAGCTATTGCTGACAATTTGGCCTTAAATCTTGTGAATAAATAGGGGAAATACGGATGTCACTTAAGCCCCATAGTCCCGAATGGTATGATCGTCTTTCTACTCTTCAAAGTGGTTTTTATTATCCCTGGAATTCTAAGCTGCCAGTGCTCAATGGCGAAGATGTTTTTTTGTCTCGACTGGGTGACATTGTTTCCCCCAAAAAAGATGTTTTAGAGGTGGGATGTGGGCATGGTGAACTTGCGCTTCAGATTGCCGCCTCCTGCCAAACAATCCTGGCGTATGATCGTGTGCCTGCCTACATTGAACTAGCGCAGGCTTCAGCGGTCCAGCAAAAAGCGAGTAATGTTACATTTGTTTGTGCGGACTCATCAATTGCAACCAATAGGCAGGCACGCATCCCTGCGGGTGAGCAGTTATTTGACGTGATCTACTCGCGGCGTGGACCGCTCCATTGGATTGACGATGCCCGTCGTATTGCCCGTCCTGGTGCCATTCTACTTCAATTGAATCCGGCCCCACCGCCCCCTCCAATTTGGAATAAATCTCTGCCGAAAGCGTTCCAATTGCCAGAATTTGCAGCACCAACCATGGAGCAGACGGTCCGGGAGCGATTAGCGCAAAATAATCTCACCATACACAGTTGCTGGACTTTTCAAGTTCAGGAGACGTTTCCCACGCCCGAAGATTTATACACGTTTATCACCTGGGGACACGATCCGACCGACGTTCCACCTCTGATGCAGATCGCCCCAACGCTCAACAGTATTTTTCAAGATTACGGAACCCCCGATGGACTCGATGTTCCGTTTGGCCGCTTTTTGTGGCAATCTGTAAAAGACTAACAGGTCATTTGGAAAGGATATTGGAGTCAGGCCGGCCTATTTCGACTTGGCTTTGACTGGCTTGACCGTTTGTTAGATTTATCCGAAGACCCACCCAACCTCTTTTTCCTTCCTTTGATTTAGTGTTGGGTGGCTAGGTTTACTCTCAAATTGCCCCGTATGCCGCTCCCGGCTTATAATCATGCAAACGAGCGATTTATCGGGGTATTTATTCATGCGTGGTGTAGTGCGTAAGGGCAGTCGAATCGGGCTGGGGATTGTGCTGATTATGGCGGTCTTCACGGGCGGCTTCATGTTGGGCAGCAGTCGCCCGGCAACACCCGTGCGGGCACAGGAAACAACACAGGCCGGGGGCGATCTGTTCAAGCCGTTCTGGGAAACCTGGGATTTGCTGCATCGTAACTATGTCGGCTCGATTGATGATAACGCGCTCATGGAAGGCGCGCTGAATGGCATGATGAATACGCTCGGTGACAAGTACACTAACTACTTCGATCCGACGTTTTACAAATCGTTTCGAGAAGAAGAAGGCGGCAAGTTTGGCGGCATCGGCGCAACGCTGAAACAAGACGACAAAGCCGGTGGTCTGGTCATCGTCTCGACAATGGCCGGGACACCCGCACGTGCCGCCGGACTCAAAGCGGGCGATAAGCTGGTGCAGGTCAACGGCAAGGACATCACCGCACTGACTCAGAATCAGGTGATCGGGCAGGTACGCGGCGATCCGGGCACAAAAGTCACGATTGGCATTCTGCGAAATAAAGAACTGATCACCCTGACGCTGGTTCGTGCCGAGATCATCATCCCCGATGTAACGACGCGCATGTATGCGGGCAATATTGGCTACATTTCGCTCTCGGAGTTCGGTGATCATGCCAGCCGCGATTTTGCCCAGGGCTTGCGAAGCCTGAACGCGAACAAGTTGAAAGGTTTGATCGTCGATTTGCGCGGCAATCCGGGCGGCTACCTGACCGCTGCGGTAGATATTACCAGTCATTTTGTGTCGAAAGGGAATGTCCTGATTGAGCGCAGCCGTGAGAGTGAAGATAATTTCCCGGTGAACGGCAAGCCGCTTGCGCCCACTGTGCCGTTGATCGTGCTGATCGATGCGGGCAGTGCCAGCGCCTCTGAACTGGTGTCGGGCGCGCTCCAGGATTACGGGCGGGCAAAGCTGCTTGGCGTTCAATCCTTCGGGAAAGGCTCGGTGCAGATCATCCAGGGCTTGAGCAACGGCGGCGCGGCACATATCACCGTCGCGCGCTGGTACACGCCCAAAGGCCGCACCATTCAGGATGTGGGGTTGACGCCGGATATCCTCGTGCCCTGGGATGTGGAACTGTACCCTGACCGCGATTTGCAGCTTGAACAGGCGATCCTGGTCTTGCGAGGCGAGTTGTGAGTGACGCGCCTCACCGGGAGACCACTCAAGACGCGACGTTAGCCGCTGCGCGCCCGCCCGTTTCGCCACAGGTTCGGCGGGCGCGTGAAGGCTTCGGGATTGGGTTGGCACTGACAGCGGCACTGGTTGGCCTACAGTTGATCGCCTATAGTGCGCTGCGTGTTCCGTTTGTGCCGTATGCGCTGGCCGAAATTTTGCGCGATCTGACGCCCGGCGCGATCAAAACGGCCAGCATCGAAATGCTGGCCTATGGCGCTAAAACGCTGTTGATCCTCGTCGCGGTTGGCGTGTTCATCGTGGTCGGCGGGGTGATTGGCGCGGCCTATAACGCAATTCGGCCACGTTTGCCGGGCAACGATCTGATACACGGACTGCTGATCGGACTGATCATGTTTTTGATCAGCGCGCCGTTGGAAATGAGCCGCAATTGGATTCCCGGCGATCTGCTGATCGCGCCGCTGGGCTTGTTGGCTGTATCACTGCTGTGGGGACTGGCACTCGATCAGTCGATTCGGGGCGCAGCGGCGCGGCCTGATCTGCCGCCCGGCACGGACAGTGGTCTCATGTCGCGGCGCATGTTTCTGATTCAGACGGCGGCGGGCGGCGCGGTGCTGGGCATTCTGGGTGCAACCGTTGCCAAGCTGATGGAAGGCGGGCCGCTGTTCAGCTTTACGACTGCGTCCGCTGGTGTGCCCCGCCCAACGCCGGATGCGGATGGGTTCGTGGCCGCGCGCGGTACGTGGCCGGAAGTCACGCCGAATGATCGTTTTTATCAAGTCGATATTGGTGTTGGCGAAACGCCCGCGCTCAGCACGGATGGCTGGACAGTGGCGATTAGCGGCCTGGTGGATACGCCCGCCACTTATTCATTGAACGATCTGCTCCAAAAGTTCAAGCAGGTGACGCCTTTTTACGGCACGTTACAGTGTATCTCCAATGAAGTCGGCGGCGATCTGACCAGTACGGCGCTCTGGGAAGGTTGGCGGTTGGCGGATGTTTTGAAAACGGCGGGCGTGAAATCGGGCGCGGTGGATGTTGTCTTCAACTGTGCCGACGGTTACAGCGATTCGCTTCCGGTGGCGGTGGCTCTGCATCCTGATACGTACCTGGTCTATCGCATGAACGGCGAACCGCTCCCGGCCAAACATGGTTTTCCACTGCGCGTTTATATCCCGACGCGCTACGGTGAGAAAAACCCAAAGTGGATCACCGGAATAAAAGTGGTTGACTACGATTATAAAGGCTACTGGCAGCAGCAGGGTTGGACGGACGAGGCACTGATCAAGACCAGCACCACGATCAACCCACTGGATCGGCAAAACCGCGTGTCTATGATCAATGATCAGACTGCCGAAGTGGGTGGCATTGCCAACGGCGGCGGGCGCGGCATCAGCAAAGTTGAGTACAAGATCAATGATGGCGCGTGGCAAGCTGCGCTCATTAAAAGGCCGCTGTCGCCGTTTATGTGGGTACTCTGGAAAGCACAGTTTCCGGCCAAAACGGGCGAACGCTATAAACTCACCGTGCGATCAGTCGATGGTCAGGGCAATGTGCAGATCGAAACGAGCGTGCCGCCGCATCCAACCGGCGCATCTGGCTATGATTCGCGCGACGTGTTCCCCACTGATCCGCCGCCGCCAACAGCGACGCCAACACCGTCCAGTTTGCCGACGTTCTGAATGGTGGATAAGACGCCGCTGTATGAGCGTGCCAGCCAGCTATTAGGTGAGGCGCTTGGCAAAGGCGCAACGTTTAGGGATGGTCAGTGGGAGTCGATCAAGGCGCTGATCGAAGATCGAAAACGGGTGCTGGTTGTGCAGCGGACGGGTTGGGGCAAAAGCCTCGTCTATTTCCTGGCAACACGCCTGTTACGTGATCAGGGCGCGGGTACAACCGTTTTGATCAGCCCCTTGTTATCGCTGATGCGGAATCAGGTGGCGTCGGCGTCGGCGTTCGGGCTGCGTGCCGTGACGGTCAACAGTACCAACGCCGCCGAACACACCACGATTGAAGCGCAACTGGCACGCGGCGAAATTGATTTACTGCTCATCTCACCGGAACGGCTGGCAAACGATCATTTTCAGGAGACGGTTTGGCCGCTCTTGAAACGCCGAATGGGACTGCTGGTGATCGATGAAGTTCACTGCATCTCCGATTGGGGACATGATTTTCGGCCAAACTATCGGCGCATCATGAGCATCCTTGATGAACTGCCAGCGCAAACACCGATCATTGGCACGACGGCCACCGCCAATACTCGCGTGATCGAGGATGTGATCGAAATCCTGGGATCGGGCTTGCACATTTTGCGCGGTTCGCTGACGCGCGAAAGCCTAAGCCTGTACGCTTTTCCGACGGCGCTTAGTACAGCGGATCGGCTGGCGCTGCTGGTTGAGATGCTCCGCAAAATGCCCGGCAGCGGGATCATTTACTGCATGACAACGCACGATTGCCAGCTTGTGGCCGACTGGTTACAGTTGCAGGGTTTGAACGTGCGCGCCTACTACGCCGATGTTGAAGGCGAAACCGGGGCGGATCGCGTCCAGCTTGAACAGCAGCTTCTTCATAACAACCTGAAGGCGTTGGTCGCCAGTGTCGCGCTGGGCATGGGCTTCGATAAACCCGATCTGTACTTCGTCATTCACTTTCAGTATCCGGGTTCGATCATCAGCTATTATCAGCAGATCGGGCGTGCCGGGCGTGGCATCGATCAGGCGCAAATCATCCTGATGCACGGCGCGGAAGATCGGGAGATTCAGAAATATTTCATCGAGTCGGCCTTTCCGAAACCGGAACACATCGAGCAAACCATTCAGGCGCTTCACCACGAAGAAAAGCTGACCTCTGTCGAGTTGCAACGGTATGTCAATGTGCGGCGGAATACGATGGATAAAATTCTGACGCACCTGGAAGCGGATCGGATCATCGAAAAGCAGGATCGTTTTTACCAGTTGCGCGACGCTACCCGGCTGCCCGATTATGCCCGCTGGGAGCGCGTGACGGCGCAGCGATACCGCGAACTACAACAGATGCAAGCCTATATCGAGCAGGATGAGTGCCTGATGCGCTTCATCGCGGCGGCGCTGGATGATGACAGTGTTCAGCAGCCGTGTGGACGCTGCCAGAACTGTCTGCGAAAAAAGGCGTCGATGCGGTCTCGAATCCCGGCGCGCGAACTGGTTGAGGCAGCGGGTGCTTTCCTGCGGCGTGGCAAACCAATCCCGATTGAGCCGCGCGTCATATGGCCGGGTGGTCTGCCGCGCGTCAAAGGCAAGATCAAACCGCTGAATTTGCCGGGATTGGCGCTGTGCAACTATTATGATCACGGTTGGGGCGACATGATCAGACACAGTGAACAAACGGACGAGCCGCTATCCGATGAATTGGTGACGGCCAGTGCTGCACTGCTGATGACCGAGTGGCGCAGTCTGGCGAACAAGCCCGTTTGGGTGACGGCAGTACCCTCCTTGCGGCAGCCGGGGCGCGTGCCGGATTTTGCGCGTCGGTTGGCTGAAAAGATCAAGCTGCCGTTTTATGCCGTGCTGCAAAAAACCAAAGAGCGCCCAAAACAGCGCACAATGCAAAACAGTTTTCAACAGGCCAGCAACATACTCGATGCGTTCAGCGTGACCGGGAAAGTTCAGACAGGTACGGTGCTGCTGGTCGATGATACGCTCGATTCGGGTTGGACATTCAGCGTTTTGGGGTTCAAACTGCGTGAGGCCGGGTGCAGTGCCGTTTACCCATTCGCGCTGGCAAAAGGCGTCACGCGCGAGAGCGGCTAGCCGGAATTAACTTTCGGGATTGCTCAAGCTGTGCTAGGATTTCCGATTCAGACACTACCATCCAAAAACAAAATGACCCGGAGCTTGTGAACTATGCCTGTCATAGACTTTGAAATCTTACGCCATATCCCGCTGTTTTCCCTGTTGGACGATCAAGAACTGGCCGCATTAGCCCAGCAGCTTGACCAAAAGACATTCCTGGCAGGCCAGTTAATCATTTCGGCGGGCGAAACTGGCGATACGATGTTCATTGTTCAATCGGGCAAAGTTGAACTATTTTTGCAGGATAGCATTGATGAACACGTCACCCTGAGCATTCTCGATCCGGGTGAATTGTTTGGCGAACTATCACTGCTGGACAAGTCACCGCGTTCGGCCAATGCCCTTGCGGTGGAAAATACGACGCTGCTCATCGTCGATGGTCATGACCTGGAAATGCTGGTTAGAAGTCACCCGCACGCGGCACTGGATATGATGTCCATGCTTGGTAAGCGTGTCCGCGATGCGAACCTGCTGGTACGTGATCGCGTTGCGCGCAACGTGAACGAAGTCGTCCCGCCGTCGGTGAATTTTGGCGAAAAATTGTCGGACTTCCTCACCAGTCTGGCGGGCGATATTCGCTTTGTCTATTTTAGTGTGGCCTGGTTCGCGGTCTGGATCATCTGGAACACGCGGATTATTCCGGGGCTGGAGCCGTTCGATCCATTTCCGTTCGGATTGTTGACGATGGTCGTTTCGCTTGAAGCGATTTTCCTGTCGTTATTCGTATTGATCAGCCAGAACCGCCAATCCGCCCGCGACAAAGTGCGTAACGACGTGGAATACGAAGTGAACCTGAAAGCCGAAATCGAAATTCGCGGGCTGATGAAACAGATCGAGACGATGCAGCAGTTAATGCTGCAACACCTGGCCGTGATGAATAACTTCAATGTAGATCAGCAGGACAAATTGGCCGCACACAGCGAGTCGTCTACGCCTGTGGTGCCGCCCTTAACCAGACAATAGTTGCCAGCCCGTCTAAACTCCAGATTGGATTTTCCAGATAATCGGCGTTGAGGGCAGCAATTTGGGGAGAATAGGCAGTTTGCCCCATCTTAGTGAAAAATGGGGCAAACACGTCCTGCATTTTCCAGACAGGATTTAATTTCTAGAGTCCAAAGCACCTGCCAACGGCCTGGTTGTTGGCTTATTCGACAGTGACGCTTTTTGCCAGATTGCGCGGTTGGTCAACATCGCAGCCGCGACGGACGGCCACGTAGTACGCCAGCAGTTGCAGCGGAATGACCGTTACAATCGGGCTGAGCAGCGATGGTGTTTCCGGCACATAAATCACATGATCCGCTTTGGTGGCGATAAACGTATCACCCTCCGTCGCAACTGCGATCACGATACCGCCGCGCGCCTTCGCCTGCTCGATCTGGCTGATCATCTTATCGTACACCGCGTCTTTGATTGTGATCGTCAGGACTGGCATATTCTCGTCGATCAGCGCAATCGGGCCGTGCTTCATCTCGCCAGCCGGATAACCTTCGGCGTGAATGTAGCTGATTTCCTTGAGCTTGAGCGCGCCTTCCAATGCAATCGGGTAGTTGATGCCGCGTCCCAGGTACAGGAAATCGGTATAGTGATACAGCTTTTCGGCCAATGCTTCGATCTCACTCGCATGATCCAGCACCTTACCCACCAGATCGGGCAGCCGGGCAATGTCCTGGGCGTGCTGCTTCATCTGTTCAGGCGTGAGCGTGCCGCGCAGTTCCCCCAGATACAAGGCCAGCATGTATTGATCCATGATGCTGGTGGTGAACGCCTTCGTCGAAGCGACCCCCACTTCGGGACCGGCCTGCATGGTGATACAACCGTCCGAAACACGCATGGCCTGACTGCCAATCGCGTTGACGATGCTCCACAAACGAGCATCTTTGGCACGCGCTTCTTCCATCGCGGCCAGGGTATCCACCGTTTCACCGCTTTGAGTGATGGCAAGCACGGCACTGTTCGAGTCCAGGATCGGATTACGGTAGCGGTATTCACTGCCATAATCGACTTCAACCGACAGCCGCGCTAATTCTTCGATCATAAACTTACCGACGAGTCCAGAGTAGGCACTCGTGCCACAGGCAACTGTGACCAGTTTTGTCAGTGAGCGGGCGACTTCGGGCGTGATCGTCAGGTCATTGAAGCGCACCTGCCCGGTTTCAAAGTCGATACGTCCGCGAATCGTATCGGTCAGCGAACGTGCCTGCTCGAAGATTTCTTTTTGCATAAAGTGGCGATATTCACCACGTGCGGCACTCACCGGATCCCAGGCAATGGGCACGACTGTTGCGCTGAGCGGTGCGCCTTCAAGCGTTTGAAATGCTGCGCCATCTGCCGTGATCGTCGCCATCTGACGTGTTTCGAGGAAGATCATACGGCGCGTGTATTCAAGAATCGCGGGAATATCCGAGGCGATGAACATTTCGTTCTCACCGAGACCAACTGCGACACCGCCTGCATTGCCGATCCGCACGGCAACCAGGCGATCCGGCTGCCGGGTACTCATCACCACAATCGCGTGTGCGCCGCGCAGCATTTCACAGGTCAGCCGGGTTGCCTCGGTGATGTCGTGCCCCTGCTGCGAAAACTGCTCGACGAGGTGAACGATCACTTCGGTATCGGTTTCCGACTGGAAAACGACGCCCTTTGCGCGCAAATCTTCGCGGATATCCAGATAGTTTTCGACGATGCCGTTATGCACAACGACGTAATGGCCGCTCATGCTGATGTGTGGGTGGGCGTTGCGCTGGCTGGGTTTGCCGTGTGTTGCCCAGCGCGTATGCCCGATCCCGATATGACCGGAGATGGGCTGATCGGCCACAAGGCGTTCCAGATTTTCGAGTTTGCCGACATCGCGCCGCATCGAAATGCAGCCCTCGGCGTCCACCACCGCGATTCCCGCCGAATCATAACCGCGATATTCAAGACGCTTAAGCCCGGCCAGCACCAAAGGCGTGGCATCACGCGGGCCGATATAACCAACAATTCCGCACATGGTTTATTCCCTCTATAAGATTGATAGCGAAAGTGGAAGATGTGGCGCGCCAGCCAATGAACCACCATCGGATAGTGCTGCCACTTGCGTTGCAATTATGCCGGGTGTTGCCATCCGGTTTTCTCACAACGTTGTCTCAAAGGGGTCTTGTACTCAGGGATTTGGCATCCCTGGACGGCATCCGCTGATCTGTCGATTTTCCCCCGGCTTGCGGGGTTAACCATGCCTTGCGGCACAGAACCGTCACCTCGTCACCCTGGCTTATCAACTGCCGGGGCCATGCGCTGGTACTCCCCAAAGGTTCAGTTCGTCTCGATTGCACCCTCCTTGATAACATACATGGTGCATTGTAGCAGTAATCGGTTGAGATGCAATCAGTGGATGTGAAATTGTTGTGAAAAATTGGGCAGTTCGGGCAAGGACGCCAGGCACATCGCATGTTAGGATATAGTCTGCTTTGAATGCACAAGGAGTCGAGCGGTTGAAGCGTTTTCGGTTAAGTTCCCCGGCGGTACTCTGGCTGATGATGTACCTGTTTCTCATTTTGAGTTTGCTCACGCATCATAGTTCAGAGGCAAGTCTTGTGGGGCAATACTCAGCGCCTTTTCTGTTCGGCACTGCGGCCCTTGCGGTCTGGGCAGTGGTCGTTGTGTTAGCCGTGAACGTCCTTGCGCGGCTGTCGGATGAGCGGTTTTGTAAGGTGCTGGGCGTTGTCGGTTTATGGCGTGAGCGGTGGATCGTGCGCGTCCCGGTGATTCTTCTGGCAAGTGGCTTTTTAGTGTTGTTGTGGCTGCGTTTCCCAGATATTTTGCGCGATGTACCGCATCCATACATCCGCTTCTGTCTCAGCATCACACTATTGGCGATGATCTATCTGGGATTGTTCTGGCGCGCGCCCGATCCGCAAATTCGTTGGCGCGGCTGGCTGATTATCGGTGTGTTGGTCGGAGCAGCGGGCGTTGTCCTGACGCTGATCTACCTGACCCGCTGGCCGAAGCTGGATACGCTCGATGAACTGCATAACTACATCGTGCAGTGGACTTATGCGCGGCTGGGCTTGCTGGGGGATGCCGTCTATCGCCAGATGATCCCACTGCCGCAGCCGATCTACGATAGTCCACATATCCTGATCGGGTTATTTCTGCGCCTGATCGGGGATGACTTCTGGCAGGCACGCTTTGCCCGCTTCTTATTCTCGTGTCTGGCGCTGCCCTTTATCTATAACAGCGGGAAAATCCTGTATGGGCGGCGAACGGGTTTGCTGGCCGTCGTAATCGCATTTTTCTATCTTGCGCCGACCTCATTTGTGCGCCCCGATTTCGCCGTCGGGGTGATGCTTTCCATTGGCCTGTATGCCTACCTGAAAGCGCAGCAGATCGATCACCCCTTTTTGCGCTTCAGTGCAGGTCGATTTAGCTTTTGGTGGAAGGGTAGTGCCGCGCCCGGCTTCAGTCCGCTGCTGCACTTCTTGACGGGGCTGTTGATCGGCTTAGGGGGTGAGGGACACCCGCTGGCCTACCGCTTTGGGCTGGCCTTTGGTGTGATCTATGTCGCGCAGTGGGTAGGCCGAATGTGGCAGCGCAAACGGCTGTATCTGGATGGTCGCGTCATCGCGCTTGGCCTGGGTGGTGTGACGGCCATGTTGATCTATCTCTCGATTCACATCCTGCCCGGCATTGAACAAGGATTACACTTCGCTCAATCGTATGCCCCTTCCGCGCGCACATCGGGTGAGCAGGTGAAAGCCGCCTTCGAGATCATCAACCGCCAGATCGAAGTGTGGATGGAATCATCGCCTATCGAAGCCTGGATCGTTTTGGTGGCGCTGGTGCTGGCTGTTATTCGGCGGCAGCGCGGAGATCGGTTGATCCTGACGATCCTGATCATCAGTGAACTACTGATGCTGGCGACGTATGGTTATTATCGGGCGTTTTACCAGGTTCACTTTTTACCGCTGTTCACGCTGCTGATGGGCAAGGCATTGGCCGATGGGTTCGATCTGGTGAGTCGCGTTCGTCCGGCAGGTGGGCGCGTCAGTCAGTTGATCATGGCGGGCATGGTGTTGTGTGTCTCAGTCGCCACACTTGCGGATACCGGAGCCAGTCAGGTTGACCCGGAACGGGATGAATACGAGTCGATTGGTACGCAGTTGGTCGCCACACTGCCGCGCAATCTGATTGTCGTTGCTAACGAGGATTATTTCCTCAAAATGCAAAGCCTGAAATTTTATGGCATTTCGACAATTGCTACCGATAGCTGGTTTCTGGTCAAACTGCAAGGCGTGCCGCTCTGGGAAGCTACCAAACCGGATGTTTTTGTCATCACGCCGGGACTGGATATGGCGAAGTATGTGCCGCTGTCAAGTATCTACTCGTATATGTACGCTCATGGCTTCGAGTACGTGCGCTGTTACACCGGGACGGGGTTGTTCGAGGCGCAAGTCTGGATGCGTACTGTGCCCGACGGCTGGGATGCCAATGACACTGAATGCAAAAATTGGAGCGGCGTGACCTCCGTAATACCTGTCACGCCGCCAACGACTTTCCGCCCGGTCAGGCGAAATATCCCGATTGACCCGGACGGTTCAGGCGAATAGCGGCACTAAGTCCACACGCCCGGTATTTGCGTGCTGCATTTTGGGCATTTACCGCCCGTCGCCGTCAAGCGATCCTCAAGCACGTGAAAACCGTAGCGTTTGATCAGGATGGTGTGGCAGGTTGGGCAGCGGGTGTGTTCCCAATCGCCCGTTTGGCCGGGAATGTTGCCCGCATAAACGTAATTCAGCCCGGCTTCTGCCCCGATCTCGGCAGCACGGATCAGTGTGTCGATTGTGGTACGCGGCGGATCAGTCATTTTGTAGTCGGGATGGAAGGCGGTAACATGCCAGGGAATATCGGGTGATACGCTGCGAATATAACGCGCCGCGTCCCACAATTCCTCGTTGCTATCGTTGAAGCCGGGGATCACCAGTGTGACGACCTCCGTCCACAGTCCCGATTCCTTAACGTACTTAATCGAATCGAGGATATTTTGCAGCACGCCGCCAAGCTGCCGATAACGCTTGTCCTGCATCGTTTTGAGATCGATCTTGTAAGCATCCAACCAGGGGCGCAGGTAATCTATCGCTTCGGGCGTGGTGTTGCCGTTCGAGATGAACAGCGTTCGCAACCCGGCGGCTCTGGCCTGTTTGAAAATTTCGACTGCCCATTCGCTGGTGATGAGCGGTTCGTTGTAGGTGCTGGCAACCGCCCGCGCACCGCGCGATTTGGCTAAGGTTGTCAGTTCGCGCGCACTGATCACAATCGGGTCGCGGCCAGCCTCGGCGTCGCGGCCATGCTGCGAGATTTCCCAATTTTGGCAATAAGAACAATGAAAGTCGCATCCTAACATACTAAAACTGAGCGCATTAATACCTGGATGAACATGATTGAACGGTTTTTTCTCAATCGGATCGATCTGGATCGTGCCGACATAACCGTGCGGGACGCGCAGTTCGCCGCCCTCATTATAGCGAACCTGACAAATGCCACGCTTGCCCTCTTTGATTAAACAACGGTGGCCGCACGCAAAACAGCGAATCTTATTGCCGTCACCCTCTATCTTTTCCCACAAATCGCCACGAACAGTCATCGTGTCCAGACGATCTTGTAATGTTGCCATAGCAATAAACCTCAACCAAAAATTCAATAACCTGAGTTCTGGAAATGCGGGAAACCTTTCGAGAAGCGGTTAAGCATGACTTTACTCGAATTGTTCATCGCTGTCGATGATTTCTATCAGGAGTGACCACTCCTCCGGATAAATCCGGGGGCTTCTCAGGCTACGCGTGACCTAGGGGTCTACGTTAGCGCCTGACGGCTCGATCCGAGCCGACTTCAAGGCTAGAGACAAGATGTTGAGCGCGGCGTTGAGGTCACGCTCT
>JBBSEU010000154.1:0-13733 GCA_038239365.1 Aggregatilineales bacterium | reverse complement strand
TAGTGTCCTCAATATCACGTGAGAACAAAACTTTAACTGAACAGGGCGAATTGCCACGTTTTGAGTTAGTGGGCAATGGTATTTATGGATTAATTGAATGGCATCCTAAAGGAATTGAGCAACGCACCAAAGATATAAACCAAGCTGTGCGTCTTGAATTATTGCAGCGAATCATGACCATGTCGCCAAAAAGCTTTGAGAATATGATAGGAAACTTATTTAGCACAATGGGCTTTATTGTTGAGGTAAAAGGACGTTCTGGGGATGGGGGTATTGATGTTATCGGGGTAACAAAAATAAATGATGTTACGCAGTTTGAAGTAGCCATTCAAGTGAAAAGAGTAAAAGCGAATATTCCACCGGATAAAATTACAGCATTGCGTGGATCGTTATTACCTCATCAGCGAGGTATTTTTGTTACGACAAGTAAGTTTTCAAGGCAAGCAGTCCAAGAAGCGCAGATGCCAGGCAAATCTCCCATTAGTTTGGTAGATGGCGAACAATTATTAAGTCTGTTATTTAGGCATCAGATTGGGGCTAAAATCCAGAGTATAGAGGTATTTGAAATCGACTATAGCTATTGGCCGGAAGCTCCTATTCAAAATCTAACAATACCCACGCCGGCAAGTGATGAAAAAATTCTAGCAGTAACTTACCCATTCAATATTTTCGCACGATTTGATAATCAAGTGATTGAAGCACAGCTTTTAGATACAGGTGAAGTCTTCTACGAAAATGAGACCTACACATCAGTGTCGGCAGCAGGTCAGGCAGTTACTAGTTGGAAAAGTTGCAACGGTTGGCAATTTTGGCGATTTGTTGATGCTGGTACAAATATTGAATATCCAATTGCAGTTTTACGGCAATAATGCTGATTAAGGCGATTGTAAATCACTAAATATGTTGGCTTACGGTAGCAACTCAAAATAATCGGTGTGGTTCGGGCGGATTATCGAGAAGTCACGGCGGTCAAATGTACAGATGCCGGTAATATCCCGCCGCTCTGCCAACGCAGTTAAACAGCAATCCACAAAGTCCAATTCTGCATCATGATATTTGTCCATGAGCGCAATAGCTCGTGTAAAGTCGTTTACCGTCAGCGGCACAAACTGCGGAGTTCGCGTGACCAGCGAATTAGAGAATTTAACGGTTGCGGCGATACCACCTAAACGCTGAAGATTGAATACTGCCTCAACGAGTACAACCTCTGGGATGAGCAATCCGGTCTCATGCTCCGCTGCAAAGAGTTTGGCTTTGGCATGATTGCGGTCGCGGGGATAACCCAACGCCACAAGGTAGCTGGCATCAACGAGAAAATCACGCATTCTCTCCACTCGAGTTTTGGCTATGCTGCCACTTTTCGAGAAGATGCTGGTTGAAGTGTGCGCGGCTGTTCGCAGAAGCATCAGAATCATCGATCCATTCAATATCGGCTTGTTCCATCGCTTCGGCGACTGCCAATGCCCAATTTCCGCTTGAAGCAGGGGCATGATAGCCGATCAGTTCTGCAAGCATCTCATCTAGTGAACGTCCCTGCTGTTCTGCTAGCATTTCCAAGCGGGTCGCCAGATCAGCCTCCAGGGTGATAGTTCGATTCGTCATTATTCAACCCCAGTTCTATGTATACCTGCCACTCATTATACTTCAGAGAAGATCGATAAACAGTCTGATTCCAGAGCAAGGTCAAAACGTGGATAAAGTTACCAAGATGTTTTGCACCCCGCTTTTTCGATTTTGTAATATAATTACAGCCCTCCTCGGACAGGTTCAAAGTAGCTTTTTTCAGCCATGATCAATCGTCAGCAATCCCTTCAACAGTTCGTCGAGTGGTGGCGCGTCTACTGCACTGGTGACGAAAAAGGTCAGGCGCAAATTTTTCTGGATCGCTTATTTCAGGCATTTGGACATATGGGCGTTCAGGAAGCGGGCGGCGTCCTTGAAGATCGTGTCAAAATCAAGCGGGATGAGCGGAACACAACGCGCTTCGCTGATCTGGTCTTGCCAGGGCGCGTACTGATCGAAATGAAAAAGCGCGGTGAAGACCTTCGTAAGCATTATGCCCAGGCATTTGATTACTGGCTGCATCTGGTGCCGAACCGCCCTAAATACGTGATCCTGTGCAACTTCGATGAGTTCTGGATTTACGAACTTGATTATCAGCTAGACGATCCGCGCGATAAGCTGCGAATTGAAGACCTGCCAAACCGCTGGGGGCCGCTGGCCTTTTTGCAGCCGAAACCCGCTCCACCCATTTTCCAAACTGACCTGATCGCCGTCACTAAAGAGGCGGCCTACAGTCTTTCGCAGTTGTTCCACAGTTTGGCCGAAGGGCGCAAACTGCCGCGTGAAACAGCGCAGCGGATGTGTTGGCGCAGTTGTTGGCGCTCAATCAGACGGTGTATGCGCGCATTCAGGCCGGGGAGACAGTCACAGCGCCGGGTGTTCCGGCTGGTTATCCAGATCGGGCAGAGTTGATCAGCGCGGGGTGTGTGCAGCCCAGGGAGATTTTGGCGTAGGTTGGAAATAAGGATGTATTTATCACTTTACAGACGCGCACGGTAGTATGACGGTGAAGGTGCTGCCAACGCCAACTTCACTTTCAACCGTGACGCTGCCACCAAGACTGCTCACAATATCCCGTACAAAGCTGAGGCCAAGGCCGGTGCCCTCGGCAGTGCCGCGTGTGCTGGCGCGATAGGAATGCTCAAAAATGATCTCTAATTCGCTGGCCGGAATGCCGACGCCCGTATCGCGCACATTGATGAAAAGGGCGTTTTTTGAGGCTGAAACGTCGCTATAAACCTCGACCTGGCCGCCTGCATGGGTGTACTTGATGGCGTTTGTCAGCAGGTTACGGATAATCGTTTTCAAGTCCTGAACGGGGCAGTAAATGGCCGGAAGTGTGTCGTCGGGCTGCTGCCAATGCAAACTGATATTGTGATAGCGCGCGAAAGCCATGAGTTCGTTCACGACTTGCTCAATGTAATAGGCGGGGTCGGGAACAAGGATCGGATCGCTGATCTGCTGCGTTGAGCGTTTCGTTTTGCGGGATTGATCCAACAAGCCGCTGATCAGGTTCTTCATTTCGCTGACCTGTTCAAGCGTTTCTTCGATCATCGAACGGCGGTCTTCATCGGGCATTCGTTCGTAATAGGACAGCAAATTGCTTAGCCCCAGATTCATCACGGCCAATGGCGTCTTGAGTTCATGCGAAGTGTTGGCAACCGCTTCGTCACGGCGCGATTCAATGTCGCGCAGCAGGGTTATATCGTTGATTTGTGCCAGGATTTTGTCCGCGCCCACTGGAACGACATCGATCCGCAAATAGCGTGTGCGGCCATAGGTGCCCGGAATCCGATATTCAAAGGACGTAGCGGGCGCGGGCGGCAGAGCTTCGTTCAGGCGCTCCATCAAGGGGCCATCCGGGCCGTCAACGGTCAGGGGTTTATCGAAGGCGCTGTAACCCAGGTGCAGCGCGTGCAGCGCCGCCGGGTTTGCCAGCAGCAGCCGCCCATGTTCGATCACGGCCAAACCGCTGGGTGAGGCTTCCATTACGGTTTGCATGATGTTCAGCCGATCACTCAGGTTTTGCTGCAAACGCACGTTGACGATCACGGCGGCGGTGACACTGGCAAGGAGTGTAATCAATTGAATTTCGTTGTCACCGAACGGGTCTGTGCCTGCTCCACGATGCGCTGTCAGAATGCCGAGCGGTTCGTCTTTTGCCAGTAGTTTGACGCCAATATCTGAGCCGGATTTGCCTGCATTACGAACCAGGGCACGTGAGCCTTTGAAAACCTGATCGCAAAAAGCGGGCGCAGGCCATTCGATGCGCTTTCGAGAGGGGGTATTGCGGATATTGGCCGGAAGCAGTTGGCCTGTACGCGCGTCCCACAAAAGCAGACTGGCACTTTCACAGGTGAGCAGTTCCAACATGCCGCCCAACACAACGCTGCTGGTCTGATCGATGGGCGCGCCTGTCAGTGACATCAGATCGAGCGCGATTTGGTACAGGTAAGCCAGTTCCGCCGCGCGCTGCTGTTCGTGCTGAAGGGCTTCTTCTATCGTTTGTCGGTTATTCATAAGCAAAAAATGTTATGGGTAGTAATGGATCGAGCAGCTTGTTATCCGGGTACAGGCGAACTTCCCAGTTGCCAGTATACAGCCCACCCTTGCGCGGCGTATGCCCTTTGAAGGTGAACTTGGCTTCGCTGTTGGGCGGCACTGGCTCCTGACTCTCCATGATGATCTTGATCGATGCACCAAAGCTTTCGCCACTGCTGAATTGCAAATAAGTGCCAGGCAGCCAGTCGCAATCGCCTGTGTTGCGAAGCGTGATCACGCGCACAAAATCGGTGTCGGCGCGGATCGGATCGCGTTCGGGCGCTTTGCCCTGCACGACAAAATACTGCGGCTTGCATCTAAGCGCGGTTGCCGTGTAGTTGGGCGTTGGCGACTTTTGCGCGATCTGAGTGCGGCCAATGGCATCAATGGTCGCATAGACGCTGGTCGATGTCAGGTTTTGCGCGGCCAGGGTTGCGGCCTGCAACGTGGCTGTGATGTTCACGGTTGGCGTCGGTGTCTGCGATGGCGTATAGGTGGCCGTCGGGGTGGGCGATGCCGTCCAGGTGGGCGTGAAACTGGGCGTATAGGTGAAAGTGGCCGTCGCAGTGAATGATGATGTGGCAGTTGGCGTGAAGGTCGCTGTTGGGGTCGCCGTAAAACTGGCAGTGGCGGTTGGCGTGAAGGTTGCCGTTGGTGTCGCTGTAAAACTGGCAGTGACCGTCGGTGTGATCGTATTGCTGGCGGTAAAAGTCGGTGTGAAGGTGTGTGTCGCCGTTGCCGACGGCGTAAAGGTTGCGGTGGGGCTGCTGGTTGGTGTGGCACTCGGTAAGGGCGTTGGCGTCACGGTATTGGATGGCGTGACCGTTGCGGTAGGACTGGCTGTTACGGTAGCGGTTGGTGTGTTCGATGGTACAAAGCCGATCAAGGGTAGTTTGCCGCCACCCAACGCGAAGGCACCCAACATCAGGATCGCGCCGATAAAAATGATTGCGCCAATGCCACCTAATCCACGTCGTCCAGATGCAGGCAGAGGTGGGAGCGTGACAGGCGTTGAAGACTCCGGCGGCGGTTCTGGCGGGGGTGGTGTGATAGTGGGCACAGCCGCCATTTCGCGCGTTTCGATTTTTGCGGCGGTTCTCGGTGCCGAACTGGGCAGACCGATCAAGCCTTCGACATTGTTCAGTTCGCGCAACATTTCGTCCGCGCTCTGAAAACGTTCTTCCGGCTCTTTGCCCATCGCTTTGTAGATGAAGGCGACTAACGGTTCTGGTACACCCGGCTTGAAATCAAGCACAGAAGGGATCGGCTCGTTGAGGTGTTTGAGGATTACCGAAAGCGGCGTATCCCCTTCATAGGGCAAGCGTCCTGTCACCAATTCAAACAGGATCACACCCAACGAGTACAGATCGGATCGCTCGTCGCCCTGTTCACCGAGTCCCTGTTCGGGTGCCATGTAGGCGGGCGTGCCGACCATGCCGCCACTGGCTGTGAACTGGACACCCGTCACAATTTTGGCAATGCCGAAATCGGTCAGGACGATGCGATTGTCGCTATCGAGCATCAGGTTGGCGGGCTTCACATCGCGGTGAATCATGCCGCGTGCATGGGCATAGGCCAGTGCCTCACCCGCGCCATGAATGATGCGGAAGATTTCTTCCAACGAAAGCTGATCGCCGCGTTTGAGGACTGTTGTCAGGTGATCTTTGAGCGTTTGCCCATCGATCAGTTCCATGACCATGTAGTACGACTCGCGCGTTTCGTCGTACTCGAAGTCGTAAACCTGCACAATATTCGGGTGACGCAGGCGGGCGACGTTGCGGGCTTCACGCTCGAACCGATCCTTGAATTCGGGATCATCAGCAAGGAACGGATGCAGTAATTTGATCGCTACATGGCGATCCAGGCTGGCCTGATATCCCTTATAGACCTCAGCCATGCCGCCGCGCCCCAGGCGTTCAATAATGTCGTACTTGCCCAGTTGTTTGATCGCCACAGGTATCCAGGATGCCTTCCGCCAACGCCCGGTTCAAGGTGTAGTATAACGGGAATCAAGCGTAGCCTCAACCTTTCGTTCAAAGGAGCGTTGCAGACTGTTCCTGATAACCGTTGGCAGACTGACCTGAATCAGACTATCGCCACTGCTAACTGTTCTTGTTCAACATCGGGTGCAGCTTACGGCTCTGGTTCGGTTTTGCCTGCGTAGGCGCGAATCATACGGTTACGTGGGATGCCAGCCACAATGAGCGACTTATAGAGCGGTGTATCGGTGTGATCAGTCTCGATGATCACTTTGTTATCATCTGTTATACGCGCTAACATGACAATAAGTGTGTCCTGTGTATCTTTACTGGGGACACTTACGAACGAATAAGTGCGTTTTCCATCATCGCGCAGGAAGTAGCTATTGGCATCGTGAACGCCAAGCGCCACATGTTCTGCAATCGCGCGTGCTACGACTTCCGCCAAATCTACCACTCGATCCATTGCAGCCTCCTTTTGCCTGTCATATCGAAGATGAGCAACTTGATACGATGTTCTTGCAGTGTCTCGAGGATCACTTCATCGAATCGTTTCTCATAGATTGTACTCGGAACTGCCAAATAGAGAGGGTCTGAAATCTTTGCCAAACGTAAGGCTGTGCGGTACATGAGATACTGCCCTATAGCGGTGTATTGCTCGTCTGGTATTGCCAGATCGGGAAAGCATTTGACCTCGATGAACGTACCTTACCCCTCTCGAAAAGCACGAAGATCGAGGTTCACAAGTCGCTTTTTGTAGCGGCGTTGTGATTCGTTTTCGACCTGCCAACCCTCACGCTTCAACGCTTCAGCAACATCATCATGGCCGCTATCGTGTCTTGGCACAGTGCCTCTTATTCGGCAAGGGAGGTTTGAGGCTCTCGGCTAGCCAATATCGAACTGAATTTCCTGCTGGTGCTGTACCTGAGTGCGCTCCTCGTAGTAGAGTTCGGCGCGCAGTATGTAACGGCCTTCGGGGCGCGCTATACCGCGAATGTGAATCGTGAACTCCATTGAGCGGTGCATCGTTTCGATCACACTCAACTGTGCGACAGATTTATCATCCGCCGTAATCAGGTTGATTTCGAGGCTGGGGCGTTCCTGGAAAGGGGTCACATCGACGCCGACACGGACACGCCAGCCATCAGGGTATGGAGCAGCCGTCAGTTTTTCGATCTTGATTTGGTCGCGCGGCTGGGGAATATCGTTCGACTCGAAAAAGTTTAGTTCCATATGTGGGATTATAGGAGTTGCATCGGGAAAAGACAACAAAAAAGACGCTCTTTAGGAACGCCCTCTTGGTATTTCCGATACAACTACTTAGTTGCTAATGTGGATGCGAAGGGATTCGAACCCATGACCTCACCCTTGCAAAGGGTATGCTCTCCCAGCTGAGCTACGCACCCTCAAAATTGGGTCAGACAGGACTCGAACCTGTGACCTTTCGGTTATCAGCCGAATGCTCTAACCAACTGAGCTACTAACCCTTATCTAATGCGTGCCGTTCTGGACGGCGGCGTTTAGTATACCATTTTCTGCTCACCCGGCAAGGGTCAAATTGCAGCTATAAGCGTTGTGCAATGGCTAACAATACATGCCAAATGACAAGCCAATCTGTCGCCGTTCCAATCGGCATAGCCCATATCACAGCATAGACACGTTTGTAATAACTATGCGATTCGGCGCTAATTGCCCTTTTGGTTGTCCTATAGTATTTTAAGTTCAATCACCCGCGATTTTACGCATCAGGAATACACGAATGTCCCGTGAGAAAATGCTAGAAGCTAAGAGCCTCATCGAAAAGCGGCAATATTCACAAGCACGGCAAATATTGGAGACTGTAGATCATCCGCGAGCACGGGAGTGGTTAGGAAAACTTGATGAGATTGAGTTAGGAAATCCATTCCCTGTGTCTTCAAATCGTAATATCATTCCTGTATCCACTCCAGCTTATAAAGCTCCAATACCTACCTTCCAAGATATCATGTTGACCATGACGCAACATGACTGGACAATCAAATTGCAAATGCAGAACTTTGTCCAATTTGAGAAGAAGAAGTTGCCAAATGCTTGGCTGGCCGCACTGCTAATTGTCTTTTTCAGTCTTCTGGGAACTCTACTTGTGTGTTTAGGTATTGCGATAGCCAAAACTGAGAAAGTCACTTTCCGATTTTATGACGATGGATCGCTTTTAGTCTTGGCAAAAGGACGTGAGTATAAGGTAGATAATGCAGAGGATTTACTGGCTGTTGCAAACATAGCAAAAGGTGGAGCCAGCTATGGAAATGCAATAATATTGGGCATCATATCCTTCGTTCTCTACTGGATTTTCTTTACGCCACATTACTATCGTTGAGCGTAGAGGTGACAGATTCGCAGGAGTCAAAAGCCCGCTCTACAGAAGAGAGCGGGCTTTGTAACATTAGTTCATCGAGGCGGTCAAGCCCATTTCGGGGCTGGTATCGCTTTCCTCAGCAGTAAGGACGATTTCGTTGTTCACGGCGTCCACGCGGATTGTCGAGCCGAGCTTGAACTGACCGCTCAGGATGCCATCCGAGAGCCGATCTTCCACCAGGTTCGTGATCACGCGGCGCAGTGGCCGTGCGCCAAACTCCGGATCGTAGCCCTTCTCACCCAAAAACGTCTTGGCTGCGTCGGTTACATCAATGACCAGGGCGTGCTCGCTCAGGCGATCACTGACCTTTTTCAGTTCCAGTTCCACGATCTTGTTAATTTCATCGCGTGTGAGCGAACGGAAAACAATCGTTGCACTCACGCGGTTCAGAAATTCAGGACGGAAGGCGCGACGAAGCTGTTCCATCACCTTTTTACGCATATCGTCGTAATCTTTGGCGACGGTCTGTTCCTCGTTCGAGGGCGCACTGAAGCCGAGCGACACGCCCCGCTTGATCGTATCCGCGCCAACGTTGCTGGTCATGACGATGATCGCGTTGCGGAAATCGACCTTGCGCCCACGTGCATCCGAAAGGTGACCCTCTTCCATGATCTGCAAGAGCATGTTGAAGACTTCGGGGTGCGCCTTCTCGATTTCGTCAAACACGACGATTGAGTACGGGCGGCGGCGGAGGGCTTCTGTCAATTGGCCTGCATCTTCATAACCGACGTATCCAGGAGGCGCACCAACCATCCGCGCGACGGTGTGACGCTCCATGAATTCGCTCATATCCAGTTGGATAAGCGCGTCTTCACTGCCGAACATGAATTCGGCCAACGCTTTCGTCAGTTCCGATTTACCAACACCCGTCGGCCCCAGGAAGATGAACGATCCAATGGGGCGGCGCGGGTCTTTCAACCCGGCACGGGCGCGGCGAACGGCTTTGGCAATGGCGTCAATCGCTTCATTCTGACCGATGATACGGGCGTGCAGATGCTCTTCCATCTTGAGCAGTCGTTCGGACTCTTCGCCCGCGATGCTCGTGACGGGGATACCTGTCCACATCGCTACCACTTCGGCCACGTCTTCGGCGGTCAACTGCGGTTTGTTCGTCTCTGGATTCCAGGCCGATTTGAGCGTGCGAAGCTGCGTCGAGAGTTCGCCTTCGCGGATTTTGAGTTCTTCGCGCTGCTCGTCGGTCATATCCGAACTGAGTTCTTCGAGTTCCTCATTGATGTCTGCCAGTTCAGCTTCGGCGCGGCGCACGCGGATCGCTTCGGGCGATTTGTACATGCGGACGCGGCTTGAACCTTCATCGATCAGGTCAATCGCTTTATCGGGCAGGAACCGATCCGGCACATAGCGCGCCGAAAGGGTGGCCGCCGCTTCAATCGCCTCGTCGGTGATCTCCAGGCGGTGATGTTCCTCATACGGCTCTTTGATGCCGTGCAAAATCTGGATCGTTTCCTCGATTGAGGGTTCATCGACATAGATCGGCTGGAAGCGCCGGGCAAGCGCCGCATCCGATTCGATATGCTTGCGGTACTCATCAAAGGTGGTCGCGCCGATGCACTGCAATTCGCCACGTGCCAACGCTGGTTTGAGGATATTGGCGGCGTCAACACTGCTGCCCGCCGACCCTGCACCGACTAGCATATGCACTTCGTCGATAAACAGGATGCTGTCGGATGATTTCAGTTCTTCGATCACGCGCTTGAGGCGTTCCTCGAACTGGCCGCGATACATCGTACCCGCCACCAAACTGCCCACGTCAAGCTGCAACACGCGCTTATCAAGCAGCGTTTCGGGCGTTTCGCGGTTGATGATCCGTTGCGCCAATCCTTCGACAATGGCCGTCTTGCCGACACCCGGTTCGCCAATCAAGGCCGGATTGTTCTTGGTGCGGCGGCTCAAAATCTGAATCACGCGCTCGATCTCGTTTTCACGGCCAACCACTGGATCGAGTTTGCCTTCCTCGGCCAACGCGGTCAAGTCTTGCGCCAGTTGATCGACCAGCGGAGTCTTGGCAGCGTTCTTGCGGCTGGAACTCTGCTGGCCACTGCCCGGCGGGTTGCCCACTGGCGGATTGCGATCCCGGTTCGTCGGCTGCAAGGGGCTTTCCTGCAACACGCGGCGCGTCTGACGGCGCACTTCCTCCGGGCTGACGTTCAATCGCTTGAGAACGTCAATGGCGATCCCTTCCTGCTGGCGAACCAAGCCCAGCAAAAGGTGTTCCGTCCCAATATAATGATGCCCCATCCGGCGCGCCTCATCGACGGCCAGTTCCAGCACCTTTTTCGTTCCGGGCGAAAGATCAAGCCGCGCATTGCTAGTCCGCTGTCCGGCGCGCGTCATGCGCTCGACCAGCTCTTCGACACGGCGCTGTTCCAAACCGAGATCGCGCAGTACACGCCCGGCCACACCGCCTTCTTCGCGCATCAGGCCGAGCAGCAAATGCTCAGTCCCGATGTAGCTGTGTTGTAGTCGCTCGGCTTCTTCCTGCGCCAGGCTCAATACTCGCCGTGCGCGCTGAGTGAAGCGCTCCATTTTGTTCGGCACGTTCAACGTCCTCCGCTAACCCTGGCAAAACATCGGTTTCCTGGCGAAATGACCGCATGTTACCAGTCACTTCAATTTTTGAACCCGCTCTTTATAACTGTAGTCTTCTTGAACGACTTTGCAAGCGATAGTCTATCATAGAAGCCTGTTAGAAAAGGGCGGAATCGGCTAATGATCACGTGCGATAGTTTAATTATACGCAGATTAAGCCGCGTTACCACTGGCAGAAGCGTCTCTATCAATTTTCTTATGTGCTTAGCACATCACGCGCCGGGATTCGGACGACAGGGCGCGCAAAGTTGTTCGCCGTAACTACACCTGACGTTAAAACGTCAGGTTGAACGAACGAAGTCCACTGAAGTGGACTCCATTTGATCCCATGTGAATTTTGTACAAGTGAAGCAGAGCTTATTAAATGCTGACCTCACCTTCTTACCTGGTGAATATCAAGTTCGGCGGCTTGCTGTACGTACCCCTGCGAAACGAGCAGTTCCGCATTGAGAATCGCGCCACCGGCTGCACCCCGAATCGTGTTGTGTGCCAGCGCCACGAATTTCACATCCAAAATAGGGTCTTCGCGCAGACGCCCAATGACCGTCACCATGCCACGTCCCAGATCACGATCCCGGCGCGGCTGCGGACGATCCGGCAAATCGTTGTAGATCAGGATCGGATCGGCGGCACTCGGCAACCCGCGTACCGACTCATGGCCGCGATAGTTTGCCCAGGCGTCGCGGATTGTTTCGAGCGATGGTGGCTTCTCGAAACTGACCGATACACACACAATATGCCCATCCAATACGGGCACACGGTTGCAGGCGGCGCTGATCGTTGTGCCAAGCCAGTCGATGCTGCTGCCGTTGAATTTCCCAAGCATCTTACGCGGCTCAGTCTCGACCTTGTCTTCTTCGCCGCCGATGAACGGCACAACATTATCAAAAATATCCATTGAGGCCACGCCCGGATAACCCGCACCGCTCACCGCCTGCAAGCTGACCACATTCATCTGCCTGATGCCAAACGGCACGAGCGGGGCAAGCGCCATCACGACAGGCGTTGAGGTGCAGTTGGGCGTCGTGACCAGTGCGCCCGTTGTCCAACCCCGATTGCGCCGCTGAATGTCGATCAATCCGGCGTGATCGGCGTTCACTTCGGGGATGAGTAGCGCCACATCTTCGGCCATACGGTGCGAACTGGTATTCGAGCAGACAACGTGCCCGCGCGCGGCCAATTCCGGCTCAAGCGACTTAGCCACATCGCCGGGCAGTGCCGACAGCACAATCGGGGAGTTAAGCGGCGCATCAAGTGGCAAAACGGTCAGGCGCGCAACGTCAGCGGGAGGCTGTCCGGTGAGTACCCATTTGCACGCTTCGGCATATGATTTGCCAGCACTGCGGTCACTGGCAACGACTTCGGCCACGCGAAACCAGGGATGGCCTTCAAGCAGTTGGATAAAGCGTTGGCCTACAGCGCCCGTTGCGCCGAGGATCGCTACGTCAAGTTGGGGCATGATTTACCTTTCGTTAGCGGTGATTTGTCTTCCGACCTGATGAAAATATTCGTTGGGGACACCTTTTGTTGACGGGTGCTTCGTAATAACAAAAGTGGTTGTCTCGTTTTTTCCGATCAACAGCCCATCAGTGCTGACTTCAACAAAAGGCACATCTGCGATCTTTTTCCACCAATCCTTATACTGAATACCATAAAACACAACCGCTTTTGGTGTATGCTCCGAGATGCGCTGCTGAATGTGTTCGATACGGCGCTCTACGTAATGACTTATGTACGACGTGCGTGTGGCGAGTTGCGGCAGTGCCGAATATTTGGCGTACATCCAGTCCTGAATCGACGGCGATGGCAAAGGCAACAATTCTAACAGACAATTATTGCTGTCTTTTCGGCCTAACGAGTCGCGTTGATAGCTGCGTACCTGCTCAACTGTGATTTCTTGCTGTTCAGCATTCAGCACAACACGAATGAGTTTATTCCAGGTGGGTTGTAATTTGGCATGTTCGCCAAATAGCCATTGTACGCCTAAATCGACATGATATTGGCAAAGGTCATCAAGTTCGTTCTGGCCTAGCTGTTTCCAGACTCTCAGGCGTTTGGCAATATCCTTGAACGATCCACCGCCGCCCTGTTCCATGCCAACAAACCAATAGCTACCCTGATAATTGCCATAACCATAGTTGGTATCTGCGTAGGCTTGAAGCAATTCGTCATCGAGTAGTTCATTCATTGAGCTTAGTATGATCCTCGATCTTTATCAGGCACTTGTGGACGGCTAACCCGAAATAACTTTCCAGCGGCATCAGGTGTTTCCTCTAATGCAGCGTGAATACGTGTTGCCAGACCTTCATAATCGAGATCAAACGTACACACTACAATTCCTGCATGAATCTGATTGTTACGATGGAGTTTGATGAAATGTTTTCGATTGAATGTGAGAATAATCCGTTGTTGCTTAAAGGCAAAGGCAAGCACCACATCGTCTGAGATGGCTTGATTTGCCTGTCCACTTTCATAGGTTGTCAATACGTCATGCCCAAATTCGCGTAACGCTTCAACGGTTTTTCGCGCAAAGTTTTCATTCGCATACAGCCGGGCCAAGTTCAGGCTTCCTCATTTTCGCGTATCTGAGCTTCAATATCGATTTTATGGGCGCGATAGTATGCCCAGGCATTGGCTAAGTCTTC